>DATNNN010000130.1:0-20238 GCA_035601815.1 Xanthobacteraceae bacterium
GAGCGCGCCGGAAAATCCGATTGGGTCGACGCCCGCGCCGGCGATGACGCAGCCGCGGCGCGCTGGGAGACGAAGCGCGCGGCCGAATAAATTGAGCTCCTTGCCAGCAAGGCAATGATCGTCCGGCCCGTCAGCGGTAGCTCGCTACAACTTGTAGCGCCTGCGACCGGGGGCTAGGCTTCACCCGCCTTCGTAAAGTTCCCCGCGGCTGAAAATCGTGCCGACGCTCTTCAGCAGCCGGCCGCCGCCGGGCGACGAAGCGTGGGGGGACATCATGAAAAATTTTGCACAACGGCTGTTGGCCGCGCTGATCGGCGCGGCATTCCTGACCTTCATCACGCACGCGACACCGGCGGGCGCGTGGGAGCGCACCACGGCCGAGCTCTTCGCCGTGCTGCCCGACGGCGCCACCGGGCCGGAAGGCCTCGCCGTTGGACCGGATGGAAAGGTGTATGTGACCACGTTCGGCTTCAGCGCCACGGGTCCGGCGAGCGGCGCCGGCAAGCTCTACGTCTTCGACGATGACGGCAGGCTCATCCGGCAGGTGTCGATCACAGGAACCTCGTCGCACCTCTTGGGCATCGGCTTCCAGCCCGGCACGCACGCGCTGCTCGTCATCGACTTTGGCAGCGCCAACGTGCGCAAGGTCGACCCGAATACCGGGGCATCCAGCATATTCATGACGGTGCCGACGCCCGCCGCTTCGACGGGGCTGAATTGCCTGACCTTCGATAGCGCCGGCAACGTCTACGTGTCGGATTCCTTTCAAGGCATCGTTTGGAAGACCGGTCCCGGCGGTGGGCTCGCCACCGCCTGGGTCACGGATGCCTTGCTCGCCACCGCCGGCGTGCCGCCCTTCGGCGCCAATGGTCTCGGCTTCAACCGGGCCGGCAACGCGCTCTTCGTCGCCAACACCGGCAACGACACCATCGTGAAAATCCCCGTTACCGGCGGAACGCCCGGCACGCCCGCCGTGTTCGTCAACAGCATCAACGGCGCCGACGGCCTCGTGCTCGATCGCGACGACAACATCTGGGTGGCGGCGAACCAGTCCGACGAGATCCTCGTCCTCGATCCGACCGGCAAAGTCATCGCCAAGCTCGGCGATTTCGACGGCCTGTCCAAGCAGGGGGTCCCGCGCGGACTGTTGTTCCCGGCGAGCCCCGACTTCAGCCGCGACGGCAAGACCTTGTACGTCAGTAACCTCGCTCTCGATTTGCGGCTGTTCGGGTTGCCACAGACGGTGGACTCGCAATGGACCGCGGCGGTCAAGCGCTACACCATCTCCAAGATCCGCGCGCTCATTCCGGACGGCCATTAACCGGCGCGCCTAAAAAAGAAGGCCGCCTCGGGCGGCCTTCGATTTTTCCGACTTACGCGAGATCACGCGGCGGCCGCTTTGCGCTTCGGCTGCACCTCGGCGGTGTAGTCCTCCATCAGCTGCTTGGTGATGGCGCCGGGCGTGAAGCGCCAGTCGGCGATCTCGGAGACCGGCGTTACTTCCGCCGCCGTGCCGGTGATGAAGCACTCGGAGAAGCCGGCAAGCTCGTCGGGCTTGATCGCCCGCTCGATCACTTCGATACCGCGTTTCTTCGCCAGCTCGATCGCTGTCCGCCGCGTGATGCCGTCGAGGAAGCAGTCGGGCGTCGGCGTGTGGATCTTGCCGTCCTGGATGAAGAAGATATTGGCGCCGGTGCACTCGGCGACGAGCCCGCGCCAGTCGAGCATCATGGCATCGGCATAGCCTTTGCGCTCCGCCTTGTGCTTGGAGATGGTGCAGATCATGTAGAGGCCCGATGCCTTCGCCTTCGCCGGGATCGTCTTCGGATCGGGACGGCGATACTCGGCGAGGTCGAGGCGCAGCCCCTTCAGCCGCTGCGCCGGGTCGAAGTAGCTCGGCCACTCCCACGTGGCGATCGCCAGATGAATTTTGTTGTGCTGGGCCGACACGCCCATCATCTCCGAGCCGCGCCAGGCGACCGGGCGGATGTAGGCGTCCTTCTGCCCGTTCTTCTCGAGCACGAGGGCCTTCGCCGCGTCGATCTCCTGGATCGAATAGGGGATGGTGAAGTCGAGCATCTCGGCGGAGCGCTTCAGCCGTTCCGAATGGGCCGTGCTCTTGAAGATCACGCCGCCATAGGCGCGCTCGCCCTCGAACACGCAGCTTGCGTAGTGCAGCCCGTGGGAGAGCACATGCAGGTTGGCGTTCTCCCACGGCACCAGTTTGCCGTCGTACCAGATGACACCTGGACGTTTGTCGAAGGGCGGTTCGCCGGCAGCCATGGTTCTCTCCCTGCGGCCGGACGGCGCCGGCCTGAGTGCCTGTATTTGCTCGCGTTTTGCCTCGCGGGCCGACACCGGATATGGTTCGCCGGATGAGAGCGCGAGTTCCGGTCCCGCGCAATGACCGCTCCGGCTGGCCACGACCGCCGAGAACGATTATTTCGTCCCGGCGAGCTTCTCTGTAACAAACCAAAAGAAATATGTCAATATGGCTGACGTAAACGTCTCGACAGTCGCATCTCGCCCTCCGGCCGAATCGGAACGGCCGGGCGGGGCGGCGTTTGACCTGATCGAGCTCCTGTTTTTCGCCTACCGCGACTTCACCCGCGACGCCGACGAGCTTCTGGTTCGCCTCGGCTTCGGCCGCGCCCATCACCGGGTGCTGCATTTCGTCAATCGCCATCCCGGCATGCGCGTCGCCGACCTGCTCGACGTGCTCAAGATCACCAAGCAAAGCCTCGGCCGCGTGCTGCGCGAGCTGGTCAAGGCCGGCTACGTGATTCAGCGCGCCGGCGCCGCCGACCGCCGCCAGCGTCTGCTCTACGTCACGCCCAAGGGCGAGACGCTCGCCCGCGACCTCGCGCTGTTGCAGACCCGCCGCTTCGCCCGCGCCTTGCACGAGTGCGGGCCGGGCGCGCGCGAGGCGGCACGCCGCTTCCTCGCCGCCATGATCGACCCCGCCGCGCGCGACTCCGTCGAGCAGCTGATCGCCCGCGCCGACGAGGCCGCGGCGACGCGCGCGCGGTGAGCGGCACCATGGCCCGCGCGCCCTCGCCGCCCGCCGACGACGCCCCGCACCTGCTCGTCGTCGACGATGACCTGCGCATCCGCGAACTGCTGTCGCGTTATCTCGCCGACCACGGCTATCGCGTCACCACCGCCGGCAACGCCGCCGAGGCTCGCGCCCGGCTCGGCGCCTTCGCGTTCGACCTGCTCGTGCTCGACGTGATGATGCCCGGCGAGAACGGCCTCGACCTTGCAAAATCGATCCGCGACGGCTCCGAAGTGCCGATTCTGATGCTCACTGCCCGCGCCGAGACCAACGACCGCATCGCCGGCCTCGAGCTCGGCGTCGACGACTACGTGCCCAAGCCCTTCGAGCCGCGCGAGCTCCTGCTGCGCATCGGCAACGTGCTGCGGCGGAGCGCCGGCGACGTGCCCGAGGTGATCGTGAGCGTTGAGTTCGGCGAATTCCATTTCCATCTCGAGAGCGGCGAGCTCACCCGCGGCGGAGAGCGCGTGCGCATCACCGACCGCGAGCGCGAGATCCTGCGTGTGCTCGCCGCCAGCCCCGGCGAGATCGTGCCGCGCGCCGCACTCACCGGCCGCGGCAGCGCCGCGAACGACCGCGCCGTCGACGTGCAGATCAACCGCCTCCGCCGCAAGATCGAGCGCGACCCCACCGACCCCGACTACCTGCGCACCGTGCGCGGCGTCGGCTATTTCCTGGCGGCGACCCCATGACCGCGTTCGAGGCGAGCATCCGCGGCGTGCGCGCCGCCGCCCGCGGCGTCGGCGGGCTGTGGGATGCGGCCGGCGCCTGGGTCAACGCGCGCATGCCCAAGGGCCTCTATGCGCGCTCGCTCCTCATCATCGTAACGCCGATGTTGATCCTGCAGTCGGTAGTGGCGTTCGTGTTCCTGGAACGCCACTACAACCTGGTGACCCGGCGGCTGTCGCAGGCGGTGGTGCAGGACATCGCGGCGATCATCGACGTCTACCAGAGCTATCCGCAGGGCCGCGACGCCGTGACACTGCGCAAGATCGCCGCCGACCGGCTCGGCCTCAAGATCGACCTGTTGCCGCCGGAACCGCTGCCGCCGCCGGGGCCGAAGCCGTTTTTCTCCGTTCTCGACTCCGCACTGTCGCGCGAGATCGGCCGCCAGATCGGCAAGCCCTTCTGGATCGACACCGTCGGCAACTCCAACCTCGTCGAGATCCGCATCCAGCTCGACCAGGCGGTGCTGCGCGCTTTCGCCGTGCGCAGCCAGGCCTATGCCTCCAATTCCCACATCTTCATCGTCTGGATGGTGGGCACGTCGCTGGTGCTGCTCGGCGTCGCCATTCTGTTTCTGCGCAATCAGATCAAGCCGATCGTGCGCCTCGCCGAAGCCGCCGAGGCCTTCGGCAAGGGCCGCGACGTGCCCGGATTTCGCCCGCGCGGGGCGCGCGAGGTGCGTCAGGCCGCTATCGCGTTCCAGGAGATGAAGCGCCGCATCGAGCGCCAGATCGATCAGCGCACCACCATGCTCGCCGGCGTGTCCCACGACATGCGCACGGTGCTCACGCGCTTCAAGCTCGAGCTCGCGCTGCTCGATGACGGCCCCGAGGTCGAGGCGCTCAAGCGCGACGTGGAGGAGATGCAGCGCATGCTCGAGGCTTACCTCGCCTTCGCTCGTGGCGAGGGCAAGGAGCAGCCGGCCATGGTTGACGTGAAGGAGATCCTCGACGAGCTCGCCGCCGAGGCCCTGCGCCACGGCAAGCGGGCGACGGTGAGCTTCGCCGGTCCCCCGATCGTCCAGGTGCGGCCGGATTCGTTCAAGCGCTGCATCGCCAACCTCGTCGCCAACGCCGGCCGCTACGGCTCCGCGCTCGCGCTCTCCGGCGCGCGCGAGCCGCGCTGGCTCATGGTGCACGTGGACGATAACGGGCCGGGCATTCCGGCCGACAAGCGCGAGGATGTGTTCAGGCCGTTCCTGCGCCTCGACGACGCCCGCAACCAGAACGAAATCGGCACCGGCCTCGGGCTCTCCATCGCCCGCGACATCGCCGGCGTCCATGGCGGCGACATCACGCTCGGCGACAGCCCGCTCGGCGGCCTGCGCGCGACGGTCAGAATTCCCGTTTAAGGTCTCAGGCCGGCAACGGCTCGTCGCCTGCGTGCCGCGAGCGGCCGCGGCGATCCTGCCCGGCTTCGTAGTCGTAGCGCCGGCCGCGGCGCGGCAGGAGCCGGCAGAGGTCGTTGGCGATGAGCGCCCAGCGCTCGGCCGTGGCAAGCTCGCGATCGAGCGCCGCCATGGTGCGCGCGAGGCCCGGGTCGTCGTCGCGCAGCCATACCCGCACCACGCGGCTGAACAGCACGACCATCGCCTGCGCCCGCGCGTGGCCCTTGAGCCCGGCGGAATCGATGCCGGCGGCGGCGAGCATCCATTGCTCCGAGCGCAGCGCCAGACGATTGAAGCCAACGGCGAGCAGCGGATCGCGGCGCACCGACCGCGCAAGCGAGCGCACCGCGTCGTGATATTCGCCGAGCGCCTCGAGCCGGCGCATGAGCACGTCGAACAGCCGCTCGCGCGGCGACGCTGCGGCCAGCTCCGGATCGCCGGGTTCGGCAAGCACCGTTTCGTCCACCGCGCGCATCCAGGCGGCAAGCATGGCGAAGGTGGAGCCGAATTCGCCGCGCACGTCGGCGAGCAAAAGCTTGGCGCGCTCGGCCACCGCCGCGACATTGATCCTCTGGAACGGCCCCTCGGCGAGAAGCGCGACGAACGCCGCGACGATTTTCTCGCGCCGCGACGACGGGCCCGGCGACGGCTTTCTCGGCGATTTGGGCTTGGCGCGACGGGCCATGACAGCCTCCCCGATCGGGTGAGGCCTCGAATCTAGGCGCGTCTTGTGGCCGGGAAAAGGCCCGCTAGCTGCGCAGCGCCTTGGAGCGCCGGGTGGCGGCGTCGATCGCCCGCTCGAACAGGCTTTCCAAGCCGTCCTTGCCCATAAGCACTTCCAGCGCCGCCGCCGTGGTGCCGCCCTTAGAGGTCACGTTTTCGCGCAGTTGCGCGGCGCTTAGCTCAGACTGGCGCAGCAGCTCGCCGGAGCCGGCGATGGTCGCGCGCGCGAGCTTGGCGGCGAGCGCCGCCGGCAGCCCCGCCTTCTCGCCGGCCTGCGCCAGCGCCTCCGCGAGCAGGAATACATAGGCCGGCCCCGAGCCGGACACGGCGGTCACCGGATCGAGCAGCGCCTCGTCGTCCACCCATTCCACCTCGCCGACGGCCAATAGCAGCTCGTCGGCAAAGGTGCGGGCCACCGCGTCGGCGCGCGGGTTCGCCACCGCCACGGTGATGCCGCGGCCGATGGCGGCGGGCAGGTTCGGCATCGCCCGCACGATCGCGGCATAAGCCGGCAGCGCCGATGCCAGCCAGGCGAGAGTGCGGCCGGCCATGATCGAGATCACCACCGTGTTCGGTTTCACCTGCGGCTTCAGCAGCGGCACCACCTCGTTCGCCACCTGCGGCTTGACCGCGAGCACGATCGCGGCGGGCGCCGGAAATTTCTGCGGGTCACGGGAGATCTTCTTCTCGGCGATGAGCCGCGCCACCTCGAACGGCGGCGCCGGATCGGAGACGGCGATGTGCTCGGGCTTCATGCCGCGCTTGAGCCAGCCGGCGATGAGGGCGCCGCCCATCTTGCCGGCGCCGACCAGTAGCACCGGGCCGTCGCTCGCCCGCCCGCTCATGGACTCACGCCTCGCCGGCGGTCTCGAACAGCGTCGCGTCCATGGCCTCGCGCGCGGTCTTGCCCGCCCAGATCACGAACTGGAACGCGGGATAGTAGCGCTCGGCCGCGTCGACCGCGGCCTTGAGCAGGGCCTCGCATTGGCGGCCGCTCGCCGTCGCCCCGCCGGCGAGCAGGAGCGCGTGGCGGTACATGACCATGCCCTGATCGGGCCAGAGATCGAAGTGCCCGACCCACAGCTGCTCGTTGACCACGGCCAAGAGCCGCAGCACCTCGGGCCGACGGCTGTCGGGCACCTTGAGGTCGAAGGCGCAGGCGAGATGCAGCGCTTCGAGCTCGTCCATCCACTGGAAGGAGATGTGGTAGTCGGCCCACCGTCCAGCGATCGACAGCGTGATCTCGTGGTCCCCCGGCCGCTCGAAGCTCCAGTCGTTGAGTGCGGCAAGGCGCTCGACGAGGTCCACCGGGTTCGCCCGGGGCTCGCCCTCGAATTCGGTGAATGACATGGGACCCTCGCGCCGGAAGCCGAAACGAATCAACGGCTGTGCCCGATCGGTCGAGGGAATCAGATTTGGCGGCAAGCGCAACCGCGCCGGAGCGTCCCGTCCACAGGGAAGGTCAGCGCTTCTTCGGCTTCACGGAGCCCGCGGAGCCTTGCGGCGATTCGGTTTCGAGCTTTTTCTCCAGTTCCGCCACCCGCGCGGCGAGCCGTTCGTTCTCCTCGCGCGCCTTCGCCGCCATCTCCTGCACCACCGCGAATTCCTCGCGGGTGACCACGTCCATGTTGCGCAGGATGCGCTCGGCCTGGGCGCGCATCACGGTCTCGATCTCCCGGCGCGCGCCCTCGGCGGCGCCGGCGGCGTCGTTCATCAGGCGGGCCATCTCGTCGAAAAATCGATTGGTGGTCTGGGTCATCGCGCGTCTCCGTCAGTCGGGCTCCATATGGAGGCGCGGCCATGACGGCGCAAGGCGTTCCGCGACACCGCCGGCGCGGCTTGACTTCGCGCCATCCGGAGGGGATCACGCCTTGATGCCCCTCTTCGCCCTGCCCTTTCCCGCCATCGATCCGGTGCTGATCGCCTTCGGCCCATTCGCCATCCGCTGGTACGCGCTCGCCTACGTCGCTGGCATCCTCGCCGGCTGGTGGCTGGCGCGCACGATCGCCGGCAGGCAGGAGCTTTGGAGCGGGCAATCGCCGATCACGCCCATGGACATCGACGACGTGATCATCTGGGCGGCGATCGGCATCGTGCTCGGCGGCCGCGCCGGCTACGTGCTGTTCTACAATCCCGCCTATTTCGCCGCCAATCCGGAGCAGATCCTGGTGCTGTGGCGCGGCGGCATGTCGTTCCACGGCGGCTTCGCCGGCACGGTGCTGGCGCTCCTGCTGTTCGCGCGTAAACGCGGCATCTCCATGCTGTCCATGCTCGACGTGGCGGCGATCGTGACGCCGATCGGCCTTTTCCTCGGGCGGCTCGCCAACTTCGTGAACGGCGAGCTGTGGGGCCGCGTCGCCGACGTGCCGTGGGCGTTCGTGTTTCCCCACGCCGGATCCGAGCCGCGCCACCCGAGCCAGCTTTACGAGGCCGGCCTCGAAGGCGTCGTACTGTTCGCGGTGCTCATCATCGCCACGCGCCGCGGCGCGCTGACGCGGCCGGGGCTGATCGGCGGCCTGTTCGTCGGCGGCTATGGCCTCGCGCGCATCGTCAGCGAATTCTTTCGCGAGCCCGACGCCCAGCTCGGCTTCCTCGCCGGCGGGCTCACCATGGGCATGCTGCTGTCGCTGCCCATGCTGCTCGTCGGCGCCGGCGCGATCTGGTACGCGCTCCGCCGTCCGCCGCGCACCGCATGAGCGAGATCGAGCAGGAGATCCGCCGCCGCATCGAGGCCGACGGTCCGATGCCGATGTCGCGCTACATGGCGCTGTGCGCCGATCATTACTACGCGACGCGCGACCCCTTTGGCGCCCGCGGTGATTTCATCACCGCGCCCGAGGTGAGCCAGATGTTCGGCGAGCTGATCGGCCTGTGGGCCGCCGCGGTGTGGCGCCTCATGGGCGCGCCGGCAGAGATCGCGCTCGTCGAGCTCGGCCCCGGCCGCGGCACGCTGATCGCCGATGCGCTGCGCGCGGCCAAGACGGTGCCCGAATTCCGCGCGGCGCTGCGCCTGCATCTGGTCGAGGCGAGCGGGGCGCTCGCTACGCGACAGGAGACCCTGCTCGCCGACGCCGGCGTGCCGATTGCCTGGCACACCCGCGTCGAGGAGCTGCCCGAAGGGCCGTCGATCGTGATCGCCAACGAGTTCGTCGATGCGCTGCCCATCGATCAGTGGGTGCGGACCGAAGCCGGCTGGCACGAGCGGCGCATCGGCTTGCGCGACGGGCACCTTGTTTCCGGTCTCCATCCGGTGCCGTTGCCGGGGCTGCCGCCGGCCGAGGCGGGCGCCGTGCTGGAGCGCCGCGACGTGGCGCCGCTGCGGGCCGTGGCCGCGCGCCTGGCCGCCCATGGCGGAGCAGCCCTGGTCGTCGATTATGGCTACGCGCAAACGGGCTTCGGCGACACGCTGCAGGCCTTGCAGAACCACCGGCCGGTAGATTTCCTGGAGACGCCCGGCGAGGCTGACCTCACCGCCCACGTGGATTTCGCGGCGCTCGCCGCCGCGGTGGCCGCGGCCGGCGTGCGCGTCCACGGGCCTGTCAGGCAAGGCGAATTCCTGCGCCGCCTTGGCATCGAGGCCCGGGCTGCCCGTCTCCGCCAAGGCAAGGACGACAAGACGAAGGCCGTCGTCGACGCGGCGCTGGCGCGCCTCACCGCACGGGCGCCGGGCATGGGCGACCTGTTCAAGGCGCTCGCATTCTCCGCGCCCGATCTCGCAACGCTTCCCGGCTTTGACGAGCCTCGGCCATGATCCGCTCGAGCGCGCTCGCCCGCCTGCCCGGCATCGCCCACGCCTTCTTCACCCGCGAGGGCGGCGTGTCGCAGGGCATCTACGCGAGCCTCAACGGCGGCGCCGGCTCCGGCGACGACTCAGGCCGCGTCGCCGAGAACCGGAAAAGGATGTGCGCCGCGCTCGGCGTCGGCGACATCGTCACCTGCCACCAGGTTCATTCCGCCGAAGCCGTGCTCGCCACGGCACCCTGGCCGCGCAGCGAGGCGCCGCGCGCCGACGCCATCGTGACCAAAACGCCGGGCCTCGCCATCGGCGTCGCAGTCGCCGATTGCGCGCCGCTGCTCTTCGCCGACGCAGACGCGCGCGTCGTCGGCGTGGCCCACGCCGGCTGGAAAGGGGCGCTCGGCGGCGTGATCGAGGCGGTGGTGGCGCGCATGGAGCAGGAGGGCGCCGCCCGCGAGCGCATCTCCGCGGCCATCGGCCCGCTCATCCGCCAAGAGAGCTACGAGGTCGGCGCGGAGTTCGTGGCGCGCTTCCGTGCCGCCGACGCGAGCCACGCGCGCTTCTTCGCCCCGGGCGCGCGGGCGGGTCGCGCCCAGTTCGATCTCGCCGGCTTTCTCCGCGCCCGCCTCGCCGCCGCCGGCGTGCATCTCAGCGAGGACCTCGGTCTCGACACTTACGCGGACGAGGCGCGCTTCTTCAGTTACCGCCGCTCGGTTCACCGCCATGAGGCCGACTACGGCCGCCTCATCGGCGCGATCGCGCTCACCTGAGCTGACCAAAAACGAGGCTGGACTCCCGCCGCCGGACTCGCAAGAATTGGGCTGAGGTCGCCGGCGTTACCCGCGCCAAAGAACGGGAGCGCCGCCGGGGGAGTGCGGCGAATGCGTTTTGTGCGGGTGAGTTCCCGCGGTCGGCGTGCGTTGACCGCATGCGCGGCCGCCTTGATCGCGTCTCTCGTTGCTGCCTGCCAGACCGACCAGCTCGTCACCGGCTCCGTCGCCGCGCCCGCCAACGGCGTCGCCTTCGAGTCCGTCGACGGCCCGCCGCAGGCGGTGTTCGACCGCCTGGTGGCAAAGCTCACCAGCGAAGCGGAAGCGCGCAAGCTGCCCGTCGTTTCGCGCACCGCCGTCGCGAGCTGGCGCGTCCGCCTCTATCTCGCCGCCCACGTGGAGGGAAAGACGGCCGGGGTGACCTGGGTCGCCGACGTGTTCGACGCCGGCCTCGAGCGCGCCTTCCGCGTCAGCGGCGAGGAGCCGCTTGCCGCCCGCCGCGACCTATGGGCGCAAGCCGATGACGCGGTGCTCGGCCGCATCGCCGCGCGCGCCGTCGACGCGCTCATGGCCGGCATCGCCGGCAACCCGCCCGTGCTGCCTGCGCCGGAGCCAGTCGGCGGGCCGGTCATCGCCATGGCCGAACCCGGGCGCTAAAGCCTGCCCGAACAAGCCTCTGGACGGCCCAACCGGTTAACTTTACAGCGCGCGGCCGCACGGCTACGGACTTTGGCCCCCACGGCCCGTGATGGGCCGGGCGCCCGGGAGCCGCTCCATGAAGGCCCGCAACGGCGACATCAAGCTCGTCGCCGGCAATTCGAACCGCGCGCTGGCGGAGGCGATCGGCGCCTATCTCTCCACCTCCATGACCAAGGCGGTGGTGCGGCGCTTCGCCGACATGGAGATCTTCGTCGAGATCGAGGAAAACGTGCGCGGCCGCGACGTATTCGCGATCCAGTCGACGTCGTTTCCGGCGAACGATCACCTGATGGAGCTGCTCATCATCATCGACGCGCTCAAGCGCGCGTCGGCGCGGCGCATCACCGCGGTGATCCCCTACTTCGGCTACGCCCGGCAGGACCGCAAACCCGGCCCGCGCACGCCGATCTCGGCCAAGCTCGTCGCCAATCTCATCACCAACGCCGGCGCCGACCGTGTTCTCACCGTCGACCTGCACGCCGGGCAGATCCAGGGCTTCTTCGACATCCCCACCGACAATCTCTTCGCCTCGCCGGTGATGGTGCGCGACATCAAGGAAAAGTTCGACCTGAAAACCATCACCGTGGTCTCGCCCGACGTGGGCGGCGTGGTGCGCGCCCGCGGCCTCGCCAAGCGCATCGACGCGCCGCTCGCCATCATCGACAAACGCCGCGAGCGGCCGAACGAGTCCGAGGTGATGAACGTGATCGGCGAGGTCGCCGGCCAGACGTGCCTGCTCGTGGACGACATCGTCGACTCGGGCGGCACGCTGGTGAACGCCGCCGACGCGCTCCTCGAGAAGGGCGCCAAGGACGTCTACGCCTACATCACCCACGGCGTGTTGTCGGGCGGGGCGGTGGCGCGCATCACCGCCTCGAAGCTGAAGGAGCTCGTGATCACCGACTCGATCCTGCCCACCGAGGCGGTGCGGGTGGCGCGCAATATCCGTCTGCTCTCCATCGCCACGCTGATCGGCGAGGCGATTAACCGCACCGCGGCCGAGGAAAGCGTTTCGAGCCTGTTTGATTAGGCCGTAAATTCATAAACGCGCCTCTGGACGACTTGCGAGCCCGACCAATTCAATTCCGCTTGACCCACGGAATTTCTGTTACTTTCTGTTGTTTTTGAATTGCCGGCCATGCGTGGCTAAACTGAAATAAAATAAGGGAGAGCGAAATGATCAACGCCAGGAGTTTATCTGTAACTGCGTCCGTGGCGCTTTTGGCCTTGGCCGGCGCGCCCGCGCAAGCGCAACAAAACATGAGCTTCTTCGTCACCAGCGTCGGCCTCGGCAAGGGCGGCGATCTTGGCGGGCTTGCGGGCGCCGACCGCCATTGCCAAAGCCTCGCCCAGGCCGCCGGCGCGGGCTCTAAGACCTGGCGCGCCTATCTCTCGACGCAAGGCTCAGGCGGGGTCAACGCCAGGGACCGCATCGGCCGCGGACCGTGGGTCAATGCCAAGGGCGTGCAGATCGCGGCCAACGTGGCGGATCTGCACAGCGACAACAACAAGATCAACAAGGAGACCGGTCTCGACGAGAGAGGGAATACGGTCAAGGGTCGTGCCGACACGCCAATCCAACACGACATGCTCACCGGCACCCAGCGCGACGGCACGGCCGTTCCGGGTCCGGAGGACGCCACCTGCAGCAACTGGACGAGCAGCACCGACGGTCAGGGCAGCGTAATGGTCGGCCACCACGATCTCACCGGCAACCCGACAGGCATCAACTTCTGGAACTTTTCACACAAGACGCCGGGCTGCGCTCCGGCGAACCTGCAGCGCGTCGGAGGCGGCGGCCTGTTCTACTGCTTCGCGGTGAACTGAGGCGGCACTAATATAAGAGCCGTCAAACGTCGCGGCCGAGGAAAGCGTCTCGATCCTGTTGGATTAGGGCGCAAGCTCATAAGCGCGCCTTTGGACGGCTTGCCAGAGTCCGCCTTTGAATCGTAAGCGGAAGCGGTGTGTGTGGCCGTTCCGGTATGTGCAGAAGCCGACATCGCGTCGAATCCTGCCGTCTGCTATCGTCCACGCCGTTCCGGCGTCGTGTCGGTTGACTACAAACGGAAAAGGTATGACCAAAGACTCTACTACACCCAAAGAGGACGCGCTGGAGGCCGAAAACATCGGTCTCCGCCAGATGTTGGCACAGGCCGGTATCGATGCCTCGCAGTTGCTGGCAAAGGCTGGAATTGATGCCACGGCGCAAGAGGCGGCCGCGCGTTTGCAGCGCCTGCTGCTGGAGGAGTTACATCATCGCGTGAAGAACACGCTTGCGACGGTAATGGCGATTACTTCGCAAAGCCTGAAGAACGCGAAAAGCATGGAACAAGGACGGGAAGCCGTTGCGCACCGGCTGGTTGCATTAGGCCGGGCACATGATTTGCTCCTGCAAACAAGCTGGACCCGCGCGAGCCTTGCCGCAATCGTGGGCGCCGCCATCGGACCCTTTGACGCGCCCGGCGCAGAACGATTTATCGTTCAAGTGGCCGAGATCGATGTTGGCCCGGCTGCGGTTTTGTCCCTCGCCTTGGCGCTCAATGAACTGTGCACCAATGCGGTAAAGTTCGGTGCCCTGTCCAACGCCGAGGGGCGCGTCGAAATTACATCGGTGCTTGATGAAAAAGCGCAGCGTTTCAAACTGATCTGGGCCGAGCACGGCGGCCCCGCCGTCAAAGAACCGCCCAAACGTGGTTTTGGCACGCAACTCATCGAGCGCAGCCTTGCCCGACTACTCCATGGCGATGCTCGATTGCGGTTCGAATCCTCAGGCGTCATATGCGAGTTCGATTTTCCCCTCGCCTCGTTGCGGTCGCGCTAGCGGCGGCTCCCAGGAAGCCATAGGCAGGTAGCTCATAGCGAGGACGCGCGAGCCGCCTTTTTACGAGACAAGTTGCGAGCCGGCGCAGGTCGGTTGTGGGTCAAACCGCGAAGAACGGCGGTTTTTATGCCATGCCCGCTTGGCTTGCTGACTGCGGAGGTGTGGATGATGCGGTCAGTTTGTCCGCATGGATGCGATTCCAGCCCTCAGAACGACGCGCAAGAAATGTTAGATTGACGTGAGTGAATGATCGATCGCCATGCCCATCACCAGCTACGCCCAGAATTTCGAGGACGTGATGCTCGCCCGCGCCTTTCCCGGCGCGGAGGGCTTTTATGTGGACGTGGGCGCCAACGACCCGGACATCGATTCAGTCACGCACGTTTTCTATGAGCGCGGCTGGCGCGGCATCAACGTCGAGCCCGTCAAGAAGAACGCCGCGCGTCTGCGCGCCCGCCGGCCGCGCGACGTCAATCTGGAGATCGCCGTCGGCGACCGCGACGGCTCCATCACCTTCTACGAGATCGGCAAGTGGCACGGCTACTCCACCACCGATGCCACCATCGCCGCGCAACACCGCGCCGACGGCCTCAAGGTCATCGAGCACACGGTGCCGCTCCGGCCGCTGACGTCGGTGCTCGACGAGTACGCCGAAGGCCGCGTGCCCGACTTCCTCTCCATCGACGTGGAAGGCACCGAGCTCGCCGTGCTGCGCGGTCTCGACCTCGGCCGCCACCGGCCGAAGATCATTGTCGCCGAAGCGCGGCTGCCGGTGACCATCAACATGGTGGACCGCTTCTACGAGGTGCCGGACCGCACCGACGACTACGCCGCCTACTTGCAGCCTTTCGCCTACCGGCTCGTCTACCGGGACGGCCTCAACGCCTTCTTCCTCGCCGACGAGCACCAGGCGCTGGCGCGGCACTTCGCTTTTCCGCCCGGCATCGCCGACCGCCTGGTGCACGCGGCTTCGATCCGGCCTTATGAGGAGAAGCTCGCGAAGCTCCGCGCCAAGCTCAAAGGAAAGCCAAAACGGAAGGCCGCGAAGAGAACCAAGCGCAAGCCGCGCTAGCGCTTACGGTTTCGCCGCGATGTATCGCGCGCCCGGCAGCATCACCTTGGAATAGGCGATGAGCGCGCGGGCCAGCTTGGCGCGATCCGCGTAGTAGCAGTCGGTGCCTTCGACCAGCGGCTGGGCGTCGGCGATGGCGCGCACTTTGCGCAGGTCGCTGCACAGCGGACCGTACGCGAGCCAGCCCTGATCCGACTTCTCGAACAGCGTATAGTAGACTGGCTGCGAGCCCTCCGGCGGCGTCATGAGGACGAAATAGCCGCCGCCTACATCGTGCAGGCTGAAGCGCTGGATCTTCTCGTCGTCGTCCACTTTCCAGGTGTAGACCCGGCCTTCGAGCTTGAGCGCGCCGGTGCCGCTCCGCGTCCACGTCCCGCCTTTTTCCTCTTGGATCTCGAAGCGCCCCGCCGCCACCGGCGTGACCGCGCTTGCCGGATCGAACAGCGGCGCCTTGGAGGCGACGCAGCCGGCGAGGCCGAGCGCGAGCGCGATGACCGTGATCTGCTGATGGATGCCCATGATTTCCCCGCTTGTCGCCCGGCGACCTTACAGCCCGAAAATCCCGGCGGCACCAAGGCGTTGGCGAACCCGTTGCCGCATTGCCTCCGGGGATGGTTGCCGCTATAGGAAACGCGCTCAAGGGCGCCTCTGGCGCGCCCCTGGCGAAAATCCGAGGACCGAGCCATGACCGCTACCCAGGAGCTGAAGGCGACCGCACGTGCAGGGGCCGGCAAGGGTGCCGCCCGTGCCGTCCGCCGCTCCGGCGCGGTCCCCGGCATCATCTACGGCGAGAGCAAGCCGCCGCAGAACGTGGCGATCAACGCCGACGACCTGATCCGGCGCATCCACGCCGGCCGTTTCCTCACCACCCTCGTCGAACTCGACGTCGACGGCTCCAAGCAGCGCGTCATTCCCCGCGAATTTCAGCTCGACCCCCTGAACGACCGGCCGATCCACGTGGACTTCCAGCGCGTGAGCGCCGGCTCCATCGTGCGCGTCGCGGTCCCGGTGCGGTTCGTCAACGAGGACCAGGCCCCCGGCATCAAGCGCGGCGGCACGCTCAACGTGGTGCGCCATACCATCGACCTCTACGCTCCGGCCGACGAGATTCCGGCGGAAATCGTGGCCGACCTCACCGGCCTCGAAATCGGCAAGTCGCTGCATATCTCGGCGATCTCGCTGCCGCAGAACGTGCGCCCGGTGATCCGCGAGCGCGACTTCACCGTCGCCACCATCGTGTCGTCGTCGGGCTACCTCGAGGAGCTGCTCCTTGCCAAGCAGAAGGCCGAGGCCGATGCCGCGGCCGCCGCCGCGGCTGCCGCCGCCGGCGTGGTGGTGCCGGGCGCCGAAGTCGTCGAGGGCGCCGCCCCCGTCGAGGGTGCGGCTCCGGCCGAGGGCGCCGCCCCCGCCGGCGAGGCCAAGCCCGCCGAGGCGAAGCCCGCGGCGAAGAAATAGCGCCGTCGGCGCCATCACGGATCTTGCCATGCTGCTGTTCGCCGGCCTCGGCAATCCGGGGGCGGGTTATGCCGGCAACCGCCACAACATCGGCTTCCGCGCCGTCGATGCGATCCACGATCGCCACCGGTTCGCGCCCTGGCGCAAGCGCTTTCACGGTGAGGCGGCCGAAGGCGAGATCGGCGGCAACAAGGTGCTGTTGTTGAAGCCGCAGACCTACATGAACGATTCCGGCGTCTCGGTCGCGGCCGCCGCCCGCTTCTACAAGGTGCCGCTCGACAAGATCGTGGTGTTCCACGACGAGCTCGACCTCGCGCCCGCCAAGGTGCGGGTGAAAGTGGGCGGCGGCAACGCCGGCCACAACGGCCTGCGCTCGATCAGCGCCCTCAGCGGCAACGACTACATGCGCGTCCGCCTCGGCATCGGCCATCCCGGCGACAAGGACCTGGTGCATCCCTATGTGCTCTCCGACTTCTTCAAGGAGGAGCGGCCTCAAGTCGAGGCGGTGACCGACGCCGTCGCCGCGGCGGCTGAGTTTCTCGCCGCCGGCCGGCCCGACGAGTTCCAGAACCGCGTCCATCTCGCCCTGCAGGCCAAGGGCGTCGAATCTGGCCCCGGCGCGCCGGCGGCCTGAAGGTTTCCCAGCATGGGTTTCAAGTGCGGCATCGTCGGGCTGCCGAACGTCGGCAAATCGACTCTCTTCAACGCGGTGACGCAAACGGCGGCGGCGCAGGTGGCGAACTACCCGTTCTGCACCATCGAGCCCAACGTCGGCGAGGTGGCGGTGCCCGATCCGCGGCTCGTCGACCTCGCCAAGATCGCCAACTCCGCCGAGATCGTGCCGACGCGCCTCACCTTCGTCGACATCGCTGGCCTTGTGCGCGGCGCCTCCAAGGGCGAAGGCCTCGGCAATCAATTCCTCGCCCATATCCGCGAGGTCGACGCCGTCGCCCACGTGTTGCGCTGCTTCGAAGATGCGGACGTGACCCACGTGGAAGCGGGCATCGACCCGGTGCGCGACGCCGAGACCGTCGAGACCGAGCTGATGCTCGCCGACCTCGAAAGCCTGGAAAAGCGGACGAGCGTGCTGGAGAAAAACGCGCGCGGCGGCGACAAAGAGGCGGTGATGACGCTGGACCTCATGCGCCGCGCGATCGAGCTATTGTCCGCCGGCAAGCCCGCCCGCGCGCTGCCGCGCAAGCCCGAGGAAGAGCAGGCGTTCCATATGCT
Organism: Xanthobacteraceae bacterium; assembly: GCA_035601815.1. Classification (GTDB taxonomy): domain Bacteria; phylum Pseudomonadota; class Alphaproteobacteria; order Rhizobiales; family Xanthobacteraceae; genus DATNNN01. The sequence continues at coordinate 17,675 of DATNNN010000130.1, forward strand.
CAACCTCATCACGGCGATGCCGGTGCTCTATGTCTGCAACGTCGACGAGGCTTCCGCCGCGACCGGCAACGCCTTTTCCAAGCGTATCGAGGCCAAGGCCGCCGCCGAGGGCGCGGGCTCTGTCGTCATCTCCGCCAAGATCGAGGCGGAGATCGCCGTGCTTCCCGCGGCCGAGCGCGCCGAATACCTAGCCGCGGTCGGCTTGAAGGAACCCGGCCTCGATCGGCTGATCCGCGCCGGTTACGATCTCCTCGGGCTCATCACCTTCTTCACCGTGGGGCCGAAATTCGCCCACGCCTGGACATTGGCCAAGGGCGGCCGCGCGCCGCAGGCGGCGGGCGCCGTCCACACGGATTTCGAGAATGGCTTCATTCGCGCCGAGACAATCAGCCATGCGGATTACGTAGCGCTCGGCGGCGAGGCCGGCGCGCGCGACGCCGGCAAGCTGCGCCTGGAAGGCAAGGACTACGTCGTCGCCGACGGCGACGTCCTGCACTTCCGCTTCAACACCTGAGACGCTAGGAAGACTTCCGCCCGAAGGAATCCCCCTTGTCGCGCATCTATTACGAAGACTTCGTCGTCGGCGCGGTCCGCACGTGTGGCCCGCGCGTAGTTACCCGCGAGGAGATCATCGCGTTCGCCACCGAGTTCGATCCGCAGCCCATGCATCTCGACGAGGAAGCCGCGCAAAAAACCATGCTCAAGGGTCTGTCCGCATCGGGCTGGCACTCGTGCGCGCTGATGATGCGCCTCATCGCCGATGGTCTGGCGCTGAACTCGAGCTCGATGGGCTCGCCCGGCGTCGAGGAGGTGAAATGGGTGAAACCCGTGCGCCCCGGCGACGTGCTGACGGTGCGGCTCACCGTGCTGGAGAAGCGCGAATCGAAGAGCCGCCCCGAGATGGGCCTCGTCCGCCAGCGCGCCGAGATGCTGAACCAGCGCGGCGAGGTGGTTCTCGATTCGACCTACCCCGGCATGTTCGGCAAGCGGCCGGCAGGTGAACGGCCATGAAATTCTGGGACGACATGAAGATCGGCGACCGCACCGAGTTCGGCAAGCACACTTTCACCGCCGAGAGCATCAAGCGCTTCGCCGCCCGCTACGACCCGCAGCCCTTCCACATGGACGAGGCGGCCGCCAAACGCTCCCACTTCGGCGCGCTGTGCGCGTCGGGCTGGCACACGGCGGCGGCGTGCATGCGCCAGATCGTCGAGACCCACAAGCGCCTCGCCGCCGAGGCGGCGGCGCGCGGCGAGCGGCCGGCGCGGATCGGCCCCTCGCCCGGGTTCCGCAACCTCAAATGGCTGAAACCGGTGTATGTCGGCGACACCATCAGCTACGCAAGCGAGGTGCTTGAGCTACGGCCGCTGGCATCGCGGCCGGGCTGGGGCCTGCTGCGCGGGCTCACCACCGGCACCAACCAGGATGGCGTGCGCGTCTATGAGCTCGAGACCTCCGCCTTCGTGGAGCGGCGGCCGGCATAGACGCTAGTGGCCCTCGAACGACACGAGGGTGTGCACCGCGACCCCGCGCAGCTTCAGGCGTTCCGAGCCCTTCAGGTCCGGCAGATCGATGATGAACGCGGCAGCGACCAGCTCGCCGCCCGAGCGGCGCACGAGCTCGATCGCGGCTTCCGCCGTGCCGCCGGTGGCGATCAGATCGTCGACCAGGAGCACGCGCTGGCCGGGCGCGATGGCGTCGGCGTGGATCTCGACGGCGTCGACGCCGTATTCGAGCTGGTATTCCTGGCCGATGGTCTTATGCGGGAGCTTGCCGCGCTTGCGGATCGGCACGAACCCCTTGCCGAGCTCGTGCGCCACGGCCCCGCCCAAAATGAAGCCCCGCGCCTCGATCCCGGCCACGAGATCCACCCCGATCTTGAGGAATGGCACCGTCAGCCCGTCGACCGCGGCGCGCAGGCCCTGCGGGTCGAGGAGGAGCGTGGTGATGTCGCGAAACTGTATTCCCGGCTTGGGATAGTCCGGGATGGTGCGGATCAGCGACTTCAGGTCAGGCGTACGGCGCGGCGGCATGTGACACTACTTTGTCGGACGGCGGCATTGGGCGCAATGCTGCCCCTTGGCGCGAAGCGCGCCGCGCGGTACATGCAAATTCGATCAGAGCAGGGAGGGCCCCATGGCCAAAGGTCAACAGCGCAGCCCGAAAGAGAAGAAAAAGCCGAAAGCGGAAAAGAAAGCCGGCAAGCAGTCCGCCTACGCCCAGCAATATAAGAACAAGGGCGGCTCGGCGCCGGCGAAGACCTAGCGCAGCACCCTTCCCGCCACCGCGTCGAGCTTCGCGAGCAGCGCCGGATCGCGGAACTCCGGCGCGGTGACGATCGCCGCGTCCAGCGCGCGGTGCGAGCCCGCCGGGCACGGCTCGCGCTCTTGCGGAAAGTCGCGGGCGAGGCGCGCCACCAGCCGCGCCGCCTTGGCCCCGTTCTCCTGCATCACCTTCAGGATCATCGGCACGTCCACCGGCCCGGATTCGTGCCAAGCGTCGTAGTCGGTGACCATGGCGACCGTGGCGTAGGTGATCTCCGCCTCGCGGGCGAGCTTCGCCTC
>DATNNN010000131.1:0-6668 GCA_035601815.1 Xanthobacteraceae bacterium
GGGCCATGCACGAGGAAGACGACGAATCGCCGATCGAGCGCGCGCAGCGCCGGCTGGATGCGGCCATCGACGCGCTTGAGTCGGCGGTGCATCTGCGCGTCGAGCGCGACGGGCGGCGGGAGTCCCTCGAAGTCCAGTTGCAGGCCTTCGGCTCGGACCGCTCGCGGCTCGCGGCCGAGCTCGATCAGATCCGGGGGCGTTCGGGCGAGCTGGAAGACGCCAACCGCGAGGTCTCGCGGCGGCTCGAGCGGGCGGTCGACACGATCCGCACCGTGCTCGGGGCCGAGGACCGCTAGCGAGGGAGCCATGTCCCAGGTCAGCGTGACCATCAATGGCCGCGTCTACCGCATGGCCTGCGACGACGGGCAGGAGGATTATCTCGTGCGGCTCGCGCGCGAGCTCGACCTGCGTATTCAGCAATTGCGCGAGACCTTCGGCGAAATCGGTGATACCCGGCTCGCGGTGACGGCGGCGATCATGCTCGCCGACGAAGTTTCGGAGCTGCGCAAGCGCATGCGCGCGACAGAGCAGGAGATCGAGAGCCTGCACCAGGAGCAACTTGCCGGCACCGAGAAGGCGGACGAGAGCGAACGCGCCTTCGCCGCTGCGATCGAGGAGGTGGCTGAGCGCATCGAGCGCCTGGCCCACGGGCTCTCCGGCGGCGGCCTCAGGGAAGATACCGCGGTCGGCTGACGGGGCTGGCGGTGGGCCGGCGATCCGCCTAGATTGGGGATCGCGGGGCTGCGCGGTGCGTAGGAGACTCATATCCCCGGGGCCTTATCGATCCCAATGGGAGCTGTCCCTGACCTCACCCCTGGGCTTGGTCATACGGCGCCCACCTACTTCGTAGGCATCCCGGGATCGTTGTCTCCGACGGCCATCGCGGCTCCGCACTCATTTCATGTCCGACATGCTCGCTGACGCGTCCAAAGCCGCCTCCAAACAGACCTTGCGCGCGGCGGCGCTCGCCCGGCGCGATGCGCTCGATCCGCATCTGCGCCAGCACGCGGCGGAGGCTTTGGCCGCGCGTGGGCTTCCATTTTCGATCGCTCCCGAAGCGATCGTGTCCGGCTTTGTGCCCATGCGCAGCGAGATCAATCCGATCCCACTTATGCACAAGCTTGCCGATCAGGGTGCTGAGCTCGCGCTGCCGGTGGTGATGGGGCGCGGCAAGCCGCTTCTGTTTCGCGCCTGGGCGTTTCACCAGCCGCTCGCCGCCGGCACGTGGGGCATCCGAGAGCCCAAGGCCGACGCGTCGGAGGTAGAGCCCGACATTGTGCTCGTGCCGCTCGCGGCGTTCGACAGCGCCGGGCATCGGATCGGCTACGGCGCGCGCTACTACGATCTCACGCTGAAGGCGCTGCGCGCGAAAAAGAAGATCGTCGCCATCGGCGTCGCCTACGCTTCGCAAGAGATCGATCTCGTTCCGGCGGAACCCCACGACCAGGCGCTCGACTACGTACTCACCGAAACAGGCGTCGCCGTGAACAACGCGGGGCGCGCCTGATGCGCTTTCTCTTTCTCGGCGACGTGGTGGGCCGCCCCGGCCGCAACGTGGTGCTCGAACGGCTGCCGCGACTGATCAAGGACTGGAAGCTCGAATTCGTCGCCATCAACGGCGAGAACGCCGCCGGCGGTTTCGGCATCACCGAGGTGATCTACAACGATCTGGTCGAAGCCGGCTGCGACGCCATTACGCTCGGCAACCATTCCTGGGACCAGCGCGAGGCGCTGGTGTTCATCGAGCGCGCGCCGAAGCTGATCCGGCCGCTGAACTTTCCCAAGGGCACGCCTGGCCGCGGCGCCGGCCTCTACGAGGCGAAGAACGGCAAGCGGGTGCTGGTGATCAACGCCATGGGCCGCATCTTCATGGATCCGCTCGACGATCCGTTCGCCGCGGTGGAGCGCGAGCTTTCCGCCTGCGTGCTGGGCGAAGGCGCCGACGTGATCGCCGTCGATTTCCACGCCGAGGCCACGAGCGAGAAGCAATCCTTTGCCTATCATTTCGACGGTCGCGTCAGCCTGGTGGTCGGCACCCACACGCACGCGCCCACGGCGGACCACCGGGTGTTGCCGGCGGGGACCGCGTTCGTCTCGGACATCGGCATGTGCGGCGACTACGACAGCGTGCTCGGCATGGACAAAAGCGAGCCGATCCGCCGGTTTCTGAGCAAGATCCCCTCCGGCCGGTTCGAGCCGGCAACCGGCGAGGGCACACTTGCCGGCGTCGCCATCGAGATCGACGACGCCACCGGGCTTTCCCGGAAGATCGCTCCGGTGCGCCTCGGCGGCTGCCTGGAAGAGGCGCGGCCCGGGTTCTGGGAGTGATGACAGGAAAAGCGCCGCGACCTATAACGCGCGGCATCATCGACCAAGAATAAACGCTGGAGGCGCGGGTGGCCGGCCATTCGCAATTCAAGAATATCATGCACAAGAAGGGCCGCGCCGACGCGGCCCGCGCGAAGCTGTTCGGCAAGCTCGCCCGCGAGATCACGGTCGCGGCCAAGATGGGCCTGCCCGATCCCGCCATGAATCCGCGGCTGCGCGCGGCAGTGCTGGCGGCGCGGGCGGAGAACATGCCCAAGGACAACATCGAGCGCGCCATCAAGAAGTCGCAGGGCGGCGAGGGCGAGAACTACGAGGAGATCCGCTACGAGGGCTACGCGCCGGGCGGCGTCGCGGTCATCGTCGAGGCGCTCACCGACAACCGCAACCGCACCGCCTCGGAAGTGCGCTCCTATTTCACCAAGCACGGCGGCAGCCTCGCCGAGACCGGGGCGGTGTCGTTCCTGTTCAACCGCGTGGGCGTCGTGCAATACGACGCCGACAGGGCCTCGGCCGACGCCATGCTGGACGCGGCGATCGACGCCGGCGCCGACGACGTCTCCTCCTCGCCCGCGGGCCACGAGGTCGTCACCACGGCCGACAACCTGCACGAGGTCGCGCGGGCGCTCGAGGCCAGGTTCGGCGAGCCGAAGAAGGCGGGGCTCGCGTGGCGGTCGCAGAATTCGATTTCCGTCGACGACGAGCAGGGCGAGAAGGTGCTGAAGCTCGTCGAGGCGCTCGAGGAAAACGACGACGTGCAGAACGTCTACGCCAACTTCGAGGTTTCCGACGCGCTCGTCAGCAAGCTGAGCGCCTGATGGCGGACGGGCGGTCGCGGGCAGCGGGCTATCTCGCCGCCGTATGCTTCGTCGGCATCTGGGGCGCCTGGGTGGTGTGGACGCGCCACGCCGTCACGCACTCGCTCGAGCCGGCCGCGGTGGGCCTGTTGCGCTTCGGCGTCGCTGCGATCCTGCTCTTTCCCTTCGCGTGGCGGGTGCGGTTCGGGGCGCGGCACGGGCTCCTTCCGCTCGCCATCATGGTCATCGGCTCGGGAGCGCCGTTCTTCATCGTCGTGGCGAACGGCATGCGTTCTTCGCCCGCCGCCGACGCTGCGTCGCTGGTCCCGGGCACCATGCCGCTGGTGGTGGCGCTCCTTTCGGCCGCGTTCTTCAAGGAGCGCATGGGTTGGCCGCGCTGGCTCGGCTTCGCCTGCGTCGCCGTCGGCATCGCCGCGATCGGCGGCCGCGATCTTTTCATTCCGGGCGGAGCCACGCTCGGCCACGCCATGCTGCTCACGGGCGCCTGCGTGTGGGCCACCTATACGCTCGCATTCCGGCGGAGTGGCCTTTCGGCGATCGAGGCGGCGGCGCTCGTCGGCTTCTGGTCGACGATGATGTTGCTGCCGTTCGGCGCGCTGCCGCTCGTGAACGCGGTACGCGCGGGCCTCGGTCACGACGTGGCGGTGCAGACGCTGGTGCAAGGGCTGCTTTCGGGCGTGATCGCGGTGATCGCCTACAACTTTGCGATCGGCCGTCTCGGCGCGTCGCGGGCGGCGGCGTTCGTGGCGCTGGTGCCGGCGCTCGCCGCGCTCATCGCCATTCCGGTGCTGGGCGAATGGCCGGATCTTGCCTCGACGATCGGCGTCGTCGCCACGGGACTAGGGGTCGCGCTCGCCAGCGGCGCGCTCGAAAGCCGGCAGCCGAAGGCGGCCTAGCGGAAGAAGCGATCGAAGATCGGGAGACTCGCAAGCGCCGCAAACGCCATGATCGCGTAGGCGATGCGCCGGTAAAGCCCGTCGGACGAGCGATGAAACGAACGCGCGCCGGCGATTATCGCGACGGTGTAAGGGATGCCGAGCAGGAGCGCGAGCGTGATCGTCTCGGCGGTGAACAGTCCCTCGATGAAGTAGCTGACGCACAGCACGGCGCCGTTGAGCGCGAAGAACACGATCATGTTCGCCCGCGCCACGGCGGTCTCGATGGCGCCGCCGAGCCAATAGAGGATGACGGGCGGGCCGGCGATCTGCACCGCCCCGCCGGTGACCCCGCGACCGCGCCCACGGCGAGCGTCACCGGCAGCTTGGGCTGGCCGTGGTAGCGCCAGCCGCCGGCGAGAACCGGAATCGCCGAGAGCACGAACGCGCTGATGAACCAGCGCAGCCAGACCGGGTCGGCGACGAGCAGGATCATGGTGCCGAGCGGCACGGCCAGCGCCGCGGCGGCGGAGAGCGGCAGCACGTCGCGCAGGTGGCAGCGCGGCCAGGCGGGCACCGCGAAGGGGGCGCCGCTCGAAAAATCGATCAACAGGATGGTCACGGCCGCGACCCGCGGCTAGTAGATGGCGCTGATCAACGGCACATAGATCAGCGCCGAGCCGAAGCCGGCAAAGTCGCGCGCGGCCCCGGATACCGCGGCAATCACGGCGGCGAGAGCGAAGCGCCGGTCGGCGAGCGCCGCGGCAAAGACGGAGGCGTCCGGCAGGTCTACCATTGGCATGAGATACCGGCGAAACTCGGCTCCCTAGCAGAGTGCCAATCGCTGCGATACAGGGGCCTTGAGGCAGCGAAATGACCCGCCCGATTCGCATCGTCGGCATCGATCCCGGCCTCCGGCGCACGGGCTGGGGCGTGGTCGATATCGCCGGCAACCAACTCTCCTTCGTCGCCTGCGGGGCGGTTGAGACCGACAGCAAGGAGCCCGCAGCGGCGCGCCTCGCCGTGCTCTATCGCGGGCTCGCTGCGGTGATCGCGCGCCACCGGCCGGAAGAGGCGGCGGTGGAGGAAACCTTCGTCAACGCCGATCCGCGCTCGGCGCTGAAGCTCGGCCAGGCGCGCGGTGTCGCGCTCCTGGTCGCGGCGGAGGCGGGGCTTGTCGTCGCCGAATACGCGCCGACGGTGGTGAAGAAATCGGTGGTCGGCGCCGGCCGCGGCGAGAAATCGCAAGTGCGCATGATGGTGGGCGTGCTCTTGCCGAAAGCGACGCCCGAGAGCGAGGACGCCGCCGATGCGCTGGCGGTCGCCATCACCCACGCGCATCATCGGCTGGCGCCGGCGATCCGGCCCGCCGCGGGGGCGCTCAGATGATCGGCAAGCTCTCCGGCGTGATCGACTCCTATGGCGAGGACAACGTGATCCTCGACGTGCACGGCGTCGGCTATATCGTGCATTGCTCGGCGCGCACGCTGCAAGCGCTGCCGGCGGCGGGCGAGGCGGCGACCCTTTCCATCGAGACGCACGTGCGCGAGGACCAGATCCGTCTGTTCGGCTTCGTGAGCGACGTGGAGCGTGAGTGGTTCCGCTTGTTGTTGACCGTACAGGGCGTCGGCGCGCGGATCGGGCTTGCGCTCCTCTCGACGCTGAAGGTGGCGGACCTCGCGAACGCCATCGCGCTCGGCGACAAGGCGCAGGTGTCGCGTACGCCCGGCGTCGGCCCCAAGCTCGCGCAGCGCATCGTGACGGAGCTCAAGGACAAGGCGCCGGCGTACGCCAGCGTCGATCCGGCGATCGTGCGGCTGCAGGGCGATCTCAATGAACGGCGTGCGCCGCAGCCGGTCGCCGACGCGGTGTCGGCGCTCATCAATCTCGGCTACGGCGAAATCCAGGCGTCGGCGGCGATCGCCGCCGCCGCGCGCGCCACCGGCGAAGGAGCGACGGCTGAAGCGCTCATCCGTCACGGCCTGAAGGAGTTCGCGCGATGAGCCGGCGCATGGTGAGCCCGGAGCGGCGCGAAGAGGACACGGCGGAGGCGTCGCTTCGCCCGCAGCGGCTTGCCGAGTTCATCGGCCAGGAGAAGGCGCGCGCCAACCTCAAGGTGTTCATCGAAGCGGCGCGGACGCGGAAGGAAGCGCTCGACCACGTGCTTTTGGTGGGCCCGCCCGGCCTCGGCAAGACCACGCTTGCGCAAATCGTGGCGCGCGAGCTTGACGTCAATTTTCGCGCCACTTCGGGGCCCGTGATCGCCAAGGCCGGCGATCTTGCGGCGCTGCTCACCAACCTCGAGGACCGCGACGTCCTTTTCATCGACGAGATTCACCGCCTCAACCCTGCGATCGAGGAAATCCTCTATCCCGCCATGGAGGACTACCAGCTCGACCTCATCATCGGCGAAGGACCGGCGGCGCGCTCGGTGAAGATCGATCTTTCGCGTTTCACGCTGGTGGGCGCCACCACGCGTTCGGGGCTACTCACCACGCCGCTGCGCGAGCGCTTCGGCATCCCGATCCGCCTTGGCTTCTATGCGGTGCCCGAACTTGAAACCATCGTCGAGCGCGGGGCGCGGGTGCTCGGCGTCAAGCTCGGCGCCGAGGGCGCCCATGAGATCGCGCGGCGCGCCCGCGGCACGCCC
>DATNNN010000132.1:0-4039 GCA_035601815.1 Xanthobacteraceae bacterium
ATCCATGCCCGCGACCAGCACCCGGCGCCGCTCGATGCCAACTTCACCGGCGCCGGACGCGCCGTCACCGACGCCGACGGCCGCTACCGCTTCGTCACCATCAAGCCCGGCGCCTATCCGTGGCTCAACCGTCCCAACGCCTGGCGCCCGGCCCACATCCATTTCTCGGTCTTCGGCGCGAGCTTCATCACGCGGCTCGTGACGCAGATGTATTTTCCCGGCGACCCGTTGTTTCCGTTCGATCCGATCTACAACAGCATCTCCGAGCCCAAGGCGCGCGAGCGCATGATCGCCCGCTTCGACCTCGACACTACCGTGCCGGAGTGGGCGCTCGGCTTCCAGTACGACATCGTGCTGCGCGGGCCGGAGGCCACTCCCATGGAGCACTGACGTGGCGCTCGGGCATACGCCGTCGCAGACCGTCGGACCGTTCTTCGCCTTCGGCCTCAACCATGAAGGCCACCAGGTGCTGGTCACCGATGCGACGCAAGGAGAGCGAATTCGCATCGAGGGCCGGGTCATCGATGGCGCCGGCGTTGCCATTCCCGACGCCATGATCGAAATCTGGCAGGCCAATGCCGCCGGCCGCTACGACCATCCCGACGACGCCCGCAGCGAGAAGCCCCTCGATCCGGCCTTCCACGGCTTCGGCCGCTGCGGCACCGATAAGGACGGCCGCTTCCACTTTCTCACCGTCAAGCCGGGTGCCGTTCCCGGCATCGGCAACGCGCTGCAGGCGCCCCACATCAACATCGCGGTGTTCGCCCGCGGTCTTTTGAAGCACCTCTGGACACGGCTCTATTTCGAGGGCGAGCCACTCAACGCCGACGACCCCGTGCTGGCGCTGGTCGACCCGAAACGGCGCAAAACGCTGGTCGCCAAGCGTAGCAACGGCAAGGAGCCGGGCTACGCATTTGACCTGGTGCTGCAAGGCAAGGGCGAGACGGTCTTCTTCGACATCTAGTCGTGCTGCGATGCACAGGGCGGTGGAATCAGGCCCGCGATCCCACGAGTTTTCATGGTTAGCCGAAGGTCGGGCCTTGCCGAACGCCCGCAACCCGGCCAAACTGCAAGCCTGCTGCCGGAATATCATCCGATGCCGGCGGTTTATCGCTACGAGTGGCACCGAAGAAGGCCGCAGTCGCAGAGCCTAGGGAGGGCTATCTAATGAGTGCAAAGTCAAAAGCGCCGAAGACTACGAGCCGGCGCAAGTTCCTGCTCGCGGCCGGCGCCACCGGCGCCGCCACGATCGCGATGCCCCAGGTGTCGCGCGCGCAGACCATGACCTGGAAATACCAGTCCACCTGGCCGACCAAGGACATCTTCCACGAATACGCGGTCGACTACGCGAAGAAGGTCAACGAGATGACCGGCGGGCGCCTCAAGTTCGACGTGCTTGCCGCCGGCGCCGTGGTGCCCGCCTTCCAGCTGCAGGACGCGATCCATTCCGGCATTCTCGACGCCGGCCACGGTGTGGGCGCCTACTGGTATGGCAAGCATAAGGCGTTCTCGCTGTTCGGCACGGCGCCGTCCTTCGGCTGGGACGCCCACGGCTTGCTCGGCTGGTACTACTGGGGCGGCGGCGAAGCGCTCTACAAGGAACTCGTCAACGACATCCTCAAGCTCAATCTCTACAGTCTCATGTATTTTCCAATGCTGACGCAGCCGCTCGGCTGGTTCAAGAAGGAAGTCAAATCGCCCGACGATCTCAAGAACATCAAGTACCGCACCGTTGGACTGGCGGCCGACCTGTTCAAGGAACTGGGCTCAGCGGTCACAATTCTTCCGGGCGGGGAGATCGTGCCGGCCATGGACCGCGGCCTGCTCGATGCCGCCGAGTTCAACAATCCATCATCCGACATCCTGCTCGGCTTCCCCGACGTCTCTAAGTTCTACATGATGCAGAGTCACCATCAGCAGCAGGAGTGCTTGGAGATCATCTTCAACAAGACGAAGTACGATGCGCTGTCGGCCGATCTTAAGGCGATTCTGCGCTATGCCGCATTTGCCGCCACGGCCGATCAGTTCGGCATGTGCTTAGACCGCTATTCGAAAGACCTCGAGGAGATCAAGAAGCGCGGCGTCCAAGTCATCAAGACGCCGGACAGCGTGCTCGACGCGCAGCTTGCGGCTTGGGACCGTGTGCTCGCCGAGCAAACGAAAGAACCGTTCTTCAAGAAGGTGATCGATTCGCAGAAGGCTTGGGTGAAGCGGACGGTTGCCTATACCTCGATCAACAACACCAACTCTGTTGCTCTGGACAAAGCCTACAAGCACTTCTTCGGCTGAATGCAGCCGCAGCCGCCGCGTTGACTTAAGACGCGGCGGCTGCCCTTTCCCGCCAATCGCTCGGGCCGGGGGCCCCGATGACCAATGGACGTCTTTAATCTCATCGGCGGGCCCAAGCAGCTCCCGCTCTACGCTTTTCTGATTCCCATCCCGATCGTCCTGTTTTTGCTCGCGGCCGGGTTCCGCGACGTGGTGCGGGGGACGCCCAACGCTTCAGCAGGCGAGCGGCTTCTTTATTTTATCGATTCGCTCAGCACGTCATTCGGCAAGACCTACGCCTGGTGCATTGTTATTCTGACTTTCACCACCAGCTACGAGGTGTTTGCGCGCTACATGTTTGGCGCACCGACCGACTGGGCGTTCGACGCGGCCTACATGCTGTACGGCACGTTGTTCATGGTGGCCGGCGCCTATGCCCTCTCGCGCAATTCGCACGTGCGCGGGGACTTCATCTACCGGGCATGGCCGCCCCGGGTGCAAGCGGGGATGGATTTCGTGCTCTTCATCCTCTTTTTCTTCCCCGGCATGCTCGCGTTCGTCTACTCGGGTTACGGATTTGCCGAGATATCTCGCAGAATGAACGAGCATTCCGCGGCCAGCCCGGACGGCCCGATCGTGTGGCCGTTCAAATGGCTGATCTCGATTGTCGGCTGCATGATGGTGCTTCAGGGACTCGTCGAGCTGACCCGCTGCGTCATGACATTGAGGACGGGCGAATGGCCGCAGCGGCTGCACGACGTTGAGGAGCTGGAAAAGGTCATCCTCGCGAAGGCCGAACACGGCGATTACCAGGTGGTCAAGGAGCTCGAGGAGCTCGGGGTCAAGAAGGGTGACATCTGATGTTCGGCATCGGTAATCCCGAGCTGGGCGTGATCATGCTCGGGATGTTCGTCGTTGTCATCATGTTCGGGTTCCCGATCGCCTTCTCGCTGATGGCGCTCGGCGTGTTCTTCGGCTACTTCGCCATGGGCGACCTGGTGTTCCAGCTTGTCGTCCAACGCTCCTACTCGGTGATGACGAACGACGTGCTGATCTCGGTCCCGTTGTTCGTGTTCATGGGCTACATCATCGAGCGCGCGAACATCCTCGACCGCCTGTTCCGATCGCTGCAACTATTCGCCGGCCCCATGCCGGCCGCGCTCGCGGTCGCGACACTGGTCACCTGCGCAATCTTCGCCACCGCCACCGGTATTATCGGCGCCTGCGTCACCTTGATGGGACTCCTGGCCTTCCCGGCCATGTTGCGCGCCGGCTACGACGTGAAGCTGGCGGCAGGCGTGGTCTGCGCCGGCGGCTGCCTTGGCATCCTGATCCCGCCGAGCGTCATGCTCATTCTCTATGGCGCAACCGCCGGCGTCTCGGTGGTCAAGCTCTACGCCGGCGCGTTCTTTCCCGGCGTCATGCTCGCCAGTCTCTACGTGCTCTACACCATCATCATGGCGGTGCTGAATCCCAAGCTCGCGCCCATGCTGCCGCCAGAAGAGCGCAACGTGTCGTTCGCAAAGGTGCTCTTTTCCCTGGCGACGTCGTTCGCTCCCTTGGCCGGCCTCATCGGCGCCGCGCTCGGTTCGATCATCGCCGGGCTTGCCACGCCCTCGGAGGCGGCGGCCATGGGGTCGCTGGGCGCGCTCCTGCTCGCCGTCGGCTATGGCGCCGATTACTCCCGGCGCTGGGCGCTCCTCCTGGTCCAGTTCTACGGCGTGTTGATGGGCGCGTTCCTGATCTATCTGATCGTGTGCGGCTTCACGGC
>DATNNN010000133.1:0-4383 GCA_035601815.1 Xanthobacteraceae bacterium
GCCGTTAACGGGACACCGATCGTTGCGGCAGCGTCATCTAAACGGATGTATCCTGCCTACCGGGAGAGAATCTGTGCCCAAAAAAACGCCCTTTGCCCTCAGCCTTACGGTCGTCGGTTTCGCCTTCGCCTTGGCCGCGCCCGCCCTGGCGCAGCAGCAATCGAACCTGATCCTCTTCGTGGCCGATGGGCTGCGTGCCTCGGTCGTGACGCCGCAGAATTCTCCCGCCTTTGCCCGCGTCCGAGCGTTCGGGGTGGATTTCGTGAACAGCCATGCGCTGTTCCCCACCTTCACCACCGCGAACGCCTCGGCGATCGCGACCGGGCATTACCTCGGCGACACCGGCGACTTCGGCAACTCGATCTACACCGGCTTCCCGGTGGTGATCGCCAACGGCATCTTCACGCCGTTCATCCAAAGCAACAGGATACTCGCCGAACTCAACCAGCATTTCGCCGGCAACTTCCTGAACGAGCGCTCGCTCCTCGCCGCCGCCCGCGCCGCCGGCTACCAGACCGCGGTTCTGGGCAAGACGGGGGCTGTCGGCGTCTTCGACATCACCGAATTGAACGGAAAGACCACCATCTTCTTCGACGACGGCACGGGACGCAGAGACGGCATCGAGCTTACGTCCGATCTCCTGGACGCGCTGAAGCGGGCAGGATTGCCGCTGCAAACTCCGGAGCGCCTGGCGCGGGGCGCGCAGGTGACCGAAGCCAACACGGTGCAGCAGAACTACCTGCGCGACGTCGTGACCAAGGTGCTGTTGCCGCGCTTCAAGCAAACCGGCAAGCCGTTCCTCCTGGTCTACTGGTCGCTCGATCCCGACGGCACCCAGCACGCCCAGACCGATTCCATCGACAAGCTCGTGCCCGGCATCAACGGGCCGACGTCGCTCGCCGCGGTCCGCAATGCCGACGAAAATCTCGGCGCGATCCTGGCGACATTGAAAGAGCTCGGGCTGGAGTCGACGACCAACGTATTCGTCACCGCCGACCACGGATTTACCGTCATCTCCAAGGAGAGCGCGACCAGCGCCGCGGCGAAGTTCAACTATCCCGAGGTGCCCGCCGGCCAACTGCCGCCCGGATTTCTCGCCATCGACCTTGCCGAGGCGCTCGGCCTGCCGCTGTTCGAGCCATTCGCCAAGGGACCTCGCGTTGAATACAAGGATGGCAAGTATCCACGGCGCGCTAACGGCCACATCGGCAACGACCCGGAGAAGCCGGACGTGGTAATCGCTGCCAACGGCGGCGCCGATCTGATCTACCTTCCGCAGGGAAATGCGCGCGAGCTCGCGCCCCGGGTGGTCAAGGCGCTCCTGGCGCAGGACTACGTGAGCGGCATCTTCGTCGACTCGGCGCTCGGCAACATCGCCGGCACGTTGCCGCTCAACACCATCGGCCTCAAAGGCGCGGCGCTGACGCCCACGCCGTCGATCGTGGTGAGCTTCCGCTCATTCGGCACCGGTTGCGCGAAGCCCGTGAGCTGCACCGCCGCCATCGCAGACACGGGCCTGCGCCAAGGGCAAGGCATGCACGGCACGCTCAGCCGCGCCGACACGGAAATTTTCATGGCGGCGATCGGACCCGCCTTCAAGCGCGGCTACCGTTCGAGCGCGCCAGTGAGCAATGCCGACATTGCGCCGACACTCGCCCGCGTCATGGGATTGGAATTACCGTCGAAAGGTGGCTTGCGCGGCCGGGTGATCAGCGAAGCATTGCCGGGCGGAAAATCCGTGCGCGTGACGCGCAAGAGCATCGTGTCGGCACCCGGCGATAGCGGGCTGCGCACCGTGCTCAATCTGCAGTACGTGGGCGATACGCCCTACTTCAATGCCGGCGGCTTCGTCGGCCGCACCGTGGGCTTGCAGCCGCCAACGAAGAAGGAGCTCGACGCGGCGGCGCCGCGGCAGCAGACGATGGCGCGCTAGGCCTTCAGCGCGCCCTTGCCCGCGTAGCGCGCTTCCTTCCCGAGCTCTTCCTCGATGCGCAGCAGCTGATTGTATTTCGCGGTGCGGTCCGAGCGCGACAGCGAGCCGGTTTTGATCTGCCCGCACTCCGTCGCCACCGCCAAATCAGCGATGGTGGCATCCTCGGTCTCGCCGGAGCGGTGGGACATCACCGCGCGGTAGCCCGCGCGCTGGGCCGTCTTCACCGCTGCAAGCGTCTCGGTCAGCGTGCCGATCTGATTCACCTTGACGAGAATGGCGTTGGCGACGCCCTCGCTGATGCCGCGCTTCAACCGCTCCTCGTTGGTGACGAAGAGATCGTCGCCCACGAGCTGCACCTTGGCGCCGATTTTGTCGGTGAGCAGCTTCCAGCCCGCCCAGTCGTCCTCGGCCATGCCGTCCTCTATGGACGCGATGGGATAGCGGCCGCAAAGCTCCGCGAGGTATTTAACCTGCGCCGCGGCGTCGCGCTTCTTGCCCTCGCCCGCGTAGGCGTACACGCCCCCCTTGTGGAATTCGGTGGCGGCGCAGTCGAGCGCCAGCGCCACCTCGGCGCCCGGCTTGTAGCCCGCCTTCTCGATCGCCTTGGTCACGAAGCCGAGCGCGGCATCGGCGTCGGAAAGGTTGGGCGCAAAGCCCCCCTCGTCGCCGACGTTCGTGCTGTGGCCGGCATCCTTCAATGCCTTGCGCAGGGTGTGGAAAATTTCAACGCCCATGCGCAGGCCCTCGGCGAAGGTCGGCGCCCCCACCGGCATGATCATGAATTCCTGGAAATCGATGGGATTGTCCGCGTGGGCGCCGCCGTTGACGATGTTCATCATCGGCACCGGCAGCAATCGCGCGGCCGCGCCACCCACGTAGCGGTAAAGCGGCATGCTCGCCGCCGCGGCGGCCGCCTTGGCGATGCCGAGCGACACGCCGAGGATGGCGTTGGCCCCGAGGCGCGCCTTGTTGGGCGTGCCGTCGAGCGCGATCAGCGTCTCGTCGATCTTGGTCTGGTCCTCGGCATCGAAGCCGCCGATGGCGTCGAAAATTTCTCCCTCGACCGCCTCGACCGCCTTCTTCACCCCTTTGCCGAGATAGCGAGCCTTATCGCCGTCGCGCAGCTCCACCGCCTCGTGCTTGCCGGTGGACGCGCCCGAGGGCACCGCGGCACGGCCGAGCGAGCCGTCCTCGAGGATGACATCGACCTCCACGGTGGGATTGCCGCGACTGTCGAGGATTTCGCGCGCCTTGATGTCAACGATGGCGGTCATGGCCGCGCTTCTACAGGAGCGGCGGGCGGCGGCAAAGGGCGCCGGTGCATCCTTCTACAGGATCGGTTACTTTCCCGGCCGGAGTTCCGATGGCCAAAAAACCGCTTCTTCTCGGCAAGCCGGCAGGCGTTCCCGCCTCGCCGGATGCGGCGCATCTCGACCGCGTGCCCAATCCGCACGCCGATACCGACTATGTGGCGCGCTTCACCGCGCCCGAGTTCACGGCTCTGTGCCCGATCACTGGCCAGCCCGACTTCGCGCATCTCGTCATCGATTACGTGCCGGGAAAGTGGCTGCTGGAATCGAAATCCCTGAAGCTTTACCTCGCCAGCTTCCGCAACCACGGCGCCTTCCACGAGGACTGCACCGTCGGCATCGGTAAGCGCATCTTCAGTCTGATCAAGCCCAAATGGCTGCGCATCGGCGGCTACTGGTATCCGCGCGGCGGCATTCCCATCGACGTGTTCTGGCAGCGCGGCCGATTGCCCGCCGGCGTGTGGGTGCCCGACCAGGGTGTCGCGCCCTACCGCGGCCGCGGCTGATTCAAATCTTCGGCGGGTGGCGCAGCGTCTGTGCGCACCACAGACCGACGAGCGCGACCACCACCGCGCTCAGGGTGAGCGTCGGCGCCGGGCTGAACAGCACAAAGCCGAAGCCATAGAAGATCGGTCCGATCCCCTGCCCGACGAAGAAGGACGCCGAGTGCAGCGCCGTCGAGGCGCCGCGCGCGGCGGGCGCGAGCTCGGTCACGAAGATCTGGATCGAGCCGTGCAGCATGTAGAAGGCACAGCCGATGAGCGTGAACAGCAGGAATTCCACCTGCCACGGCATGCGCAGCCCGATGAGAACAAGCGCCACGCCGACCAGGCTTCCGCCCGCGATCATCAAGCGGCGCACGCCGAAGCGGCCGAGTGCCCAAGGCAGCAGAAAGGCGTAGATGACACCGCCGAGACCGAAGCCGCCGATGACGACGCCGGCGATCGATGCCCGCGTCTCGCCCTCGGCGTAGAGCAGGGCCGCCATGTGGGGAAACAGCCCGAACACGAAAATGCCCTCGAGAAAGACCGCGCTGAAGCAGATCTTGGCCAGCGGGTTGCGGAAGATCAGGAGGTAGTTCGATCCGAGCAAGCCGAGATCGAAGCGCGCCGGCGCGTCGGTCGCAACACCGCGCAAGCC
>DATNNN010000134.1:0-2547 GCA_035601815.1 Xanthobacteraceae bacterium
GCTGGCCATCGATCTCGACGGGTTCAAGCCGGTCAACGACACCCACGGCCACGCCGTGGGCGACCGCGTGCTCGCGGCCGTCGCGCGCCGCATCAACGACGCGGTAACCGATCGCGGGATGCTCGCGCGTGTCGGCGGCGACGAGTTCGCGGCAATCGTGCCGCTCGGCAACGACTCGCCGACGCGCGAGATTGCCCGCGGCTGCGCCGAGGACATCCGCAAGGCGCTGGAGCAGCCGATCGAGATCGACGGCGTGTCCTTCGCGGTGGGTTGCAGCATCGGCGTCGCCATCATTCCCGACGACGCCTCGACGCTCGCCGGCGCGCTCGCTGTCGCCGACGCTGCCCTCTATGAAGCCAAGCGTGCCGGCCGCAACCGTGTAATCGACCACGCTCCGCCCCTTGCCGCGGAGGCGTTCCGCGGCGACGCGCCGGTGCGCCAGTGGGCGAAGCTCGAGATGGTCGGGCCCTGGTAAGCGCTTCAGCGCTCCAAAACGATCCGCATTCCGTCATGGGCAGGCTCGACATGCGCCGGTAGCGCCCGGCGCAACGTCTCGTAATCGAGGTCGAAGTGCAGGTTGGTGAGCACCGCCCGCTTCGGCCGCACGCGCTCGATCCAAGCGAGCGCGTCGTCCACCGAGAAGTGGCTCGGGTGCGGCCGGTAGCGCAGCGCGTCGAGGATCCAGATATCGAGGCCCCGCAACATCTCGAGACTTTCTGCCGGGATGTCGCTCACGTCGCAGCTATAGGCCAGCGGCCCGAAGCGGAGCCCCAGGGAGGTGCCGCTGCCGTGACCCTGGGCAAACGGGGTAGCCGCGATCTCACCGCCCTCCCCGGCGATCCTTACGGGTCTCCCGGCTGCCAAAGGCCGAACATCCAGGATGGGTGGATATTCGCCCCCGGGAGGAGCGGCAAAACAGTACGAAAATCTTTCTGTTAGAATGGCTTCGGTGGATTTATCCATGTAAGTGTTTATGCGCTTGCCGGCCGCGAGCACGAGCGGCCGCAGATCGTCGATGCCGTGAGTGTGGTCGGCATGGTCGTGGGTATAGAGCACCCCGTCGAGCCAGCGTACGTCGGCGTCCAGCAGCTGCTCGCGCAGGTCCGGCGAAGAATCGACCAGGACCTGGGTACGGCCGGCGGGACCGGCGCGCTCCACGAGCAGCGAGCAGCGGCGGCGGCGATTCTTGGGGTTCGCGGGATCGCACGCGCCCCAGCCCTGGCCTACCCGCGGCACCCCCGCCGACGAGCCGCAGCCCAGTATCGTGACCGTCAGCGTCATCAGCGCGGCACTTTGGAAAACAGGCGAAAGAAGTTCTCGGTGGTCTTCGCGGCGATTGCCGCCGGCGTCACGGCGCGGGTCTCCGCGAGCACGCGGGCGGTCTCGACCACATAGGCCGGCTCGTTGCGCTTGCCGCGCCATTTGCCGGGCGCGAGGTACGGCGCGTCGGTCTCGACCAGGATGCGGTCCTCGGGCAGCGACGCCGCGATCGCCCGCAGCGCCTCGCTGGTCTTGAACGTGAGAATTCCGGTGAAGGAGATATAGCCGCCGAGCGCAATGGCGCGTTGCGCCAGCTCCGGCCCGCCGGTGAAGCAATGGAGCACGAACGGAAAGGCGCATTTCCCGCTTTCCTCCTCGAGAATGCGAGCAACGTCGTCGTCGGCCTCGCGCGCATGGATCACGAGCGGCAGCCTGGTTTGCCGCGCGACACCAATGTGCAGACGGAACGAGCGTTCCTGGGCGTCGCGCGGGCTGTGATCGTAGTGATAGTCGAGACCCGCCTCGCCGATCGCCACCACCTTGGCATGCCGCGCCGGCGCAAGCAGGTCGTCGGCGGTGACCGTGGATTCCTCCGCCGCATTGTGCGGATGGGTGCCGATCGAGCAGAATACGTCGTCGTAACGCTCTGCAATTGCGCGCAAATCCGGAAACCTGCGGACGCGGGTCGAGATCGTGACGATGCGCGCGACGTCGGCCGCGCGCGCCCGCTCGATCACCTGGTCGAGCTCGCTCGCAAATTCGGGAAAGTCCAGATGCGCGTGGCTGTCGACCAGCATGCTACTTCGCTTCGCGCTCGACATACCGCGGGAACACAGGCGTCGGCGCCGGCAGCGGCGTGCCGGGCTTGAGCCGGCCCTTCTCGCCGAGGAACGCAAACGTGCGTGCCTCTGCCGGAACCGCGAGGAGATCGAGAAGCTTTTCGGCCCCGGCCGGAACGAACGGCTGCGCCAGGATCGACACCTGGCGCGTCACCTCGGCCGTGGTCCACAGCACACTCGCCTGACGCACGGGGTCCGTCTTGGCGAGCTCCCACGGCGCGGATGCCGCAAAATAGCGGTTCGCCTCGGCGACCACCGCCCACACCACCGAGAGCACCTGGTGGAGCTGCTGGGTCTTCACCGCTTCGCGCGCCTTGCCGATCATGGCGTCGGCGAGAGCCAAAATCGACTGATCGGCCGGGGCGAGCGTCCCTCGCTCCGGCACCTTCGCCCCGCAGTTTCTCGCGATCATGGTGAGCGAGCGCTGCGCCAGATTGCCGAGGTCGTT
>DATNNN010000135.1:0-5689 GCA_035601815.1 Xanthobacteraceae bacterium
GCCGAGCGCCAGCGCCGCGCGCGCCGCGAGCAGGCTGTTCGACGGAAATTGCTGCGGCGGCTTCAGCTCCGGCAGGCCGAGGGCGGCAAGGTGCCGGTCGAGATCGCGCAGCATGTACGTGCCGCGCGCCGGGTAGAGCACGAAAGGTGATGTCTCCCAGCCCTGGGCGCGGAAGATCGGCCCCAGCAGGAATGGCCGCCAGCGCAGCTCCACGCCCGCGGCCTTGGCCGCGGCCTCGCCGCGTGCGGCGGTCAGATAGGAATAGGTGGATGCGAAGTCGTACCAGAAATCGAGCGTCACCATGGCGGAAACCATGCCACGCGAGCCCGCCATCGTCGACTTTGCGCCGGCACCGGCCCCGCCTATAAGTGCGCCGGCTTCGCGGGGCCTTTGCCCTGGCGCGCTACCCGAGGGAAAGGCCATGGCCAAGGACGTGAAGAAGGTGGTGCTCGCCTATTCCGGCGGGCTCGACACCTCCGTGATCCTGAAATGGCTGCAGACGACCTACAAGGCCGAGGTCGTCATCTTCACCGCCGACCTCGGCCAGGGCGCCGAGATCGAGCCGGCGCGGGAGAAGGCGAAGTTGCTGGGCATCAAGCCGGCCAACATCTTCGTCGAGGACGTGAAAGAGGAATTCGTCCGCGACTACGTGTTTCCCATGTTCCGGGCGAACGCGCTCTATGAAGGTCAATACCTGCTCGGCACGTCCATTGCCCGGCCCTTGATCGCGAAGAAGCAGATCGAGATCGCGCGCAAGGTCGGCGCCGACGCCGTCGCCCACGGCGCCACCGGCAAGGGCAACGACCAGGTGCGCTTCGAGCTCGCCTATTACGCGCTCGAGCCCAATATCAAGGTGATCGCGCCGTGGCGCGAATGGGACCTATCTTCGCGCACCAAGCTCATCGAGTTCGCGCAGACACACCAGATTCCCATCGCCAAGGACAAGCGCGGCGAGGCGCCGTTCTCGGTGGACGCGAACCTCTTGCATTCGTCGTCTGAGGGAAAGGTGCTCGAGGACCCGAACAAGGAAGCGCCGGACCACGTCTATCAGCGCACGATTTCTCCCGAGGAGGCGCCCGACAAGGCGACCGAGATCACGATTACTTTTGAAAAAGGCGACCCGGTTTCCGTCGACGGCAAGAAGCTATCGCCTGCCGCGCTGCTCACGAAATTGAACGAGCTCGGCAAGGCGAACGGCATCGGCCGCCTCGACCTGGTAGAGAACCGCTTCGTCGGCATGAAGAGCCGCGGCGTCTACGAGACGCCGGGCGGAACGATTTTGCTCGCCGCCCACCGGGGCATCGAGTCGATCACGCTCGACCGCGAGGCGGCGCACCTCAAGGACGCGCTCATGCCGCGCTACGCCGAGCTCATCTACTACGGCTTCTGGTTCGCGCCCGAGCGCGAGATGCTGCAGGCGCTCATCGACAAGAGCCAGGAGTTCGTCACCGGCACGGTGCGGCTCAAGCTCTACAAGGGCAACGTGACCGTCACCGGCCGCGAGAGCCGCTACTCGCTGTACGATCCCGAGCTCGTCACCTTCGAGGAGGGTGCGGTCGCCTACGACCACCGCGATGCCGCGGGCTTCATCAAGCTGAACGCGCTCCGGCTCCGCACGCTGGGCCAGCGCAAGCGCAAGACCGAGAAGAACTGACTTTCCAGGCTCTTCCGTTTCGGCGCGCCGTGAGTGGCGCGAGCCCGGATGTGCGCCTATCTATCGAAGGCGCGCTCGTGAGGGGTTCCATCATGCCTTGGTCGCTCACTATCGGAACGGTCGCCGGCACGGCGGTCCGCATTCACGCGACGTTTCTGCTGTTTCTGATCTGGATCTGGGCCGCCTACTACCGTCAGGGCGGCGTCGAGGCCGCATGGCAGGGCGTGATCTTCATCGCGCTCCTGTTCCTCTGCGTGCTCCTGCATGAGTTCGGCCACGTATTCGCCGCCCGGCGCTACGGCATCAAGACCCCCGACATCACGCTGTGGCCGTTCGGCGGCATCGCCAGCCTCGAGCGCATTCCCGAAAAACCCGTGGAAGAGCTCGTGGTCGCCATCGCCGGCCCGGCCGTCAACGTGGTAATCGCGCTCCTCCTCATCGTCGTGCTCGGCGCCACGGTCGACCCGCAACATCTTGCCCAGATCGACGATCCTAAGATCGGCATGATCGCCAAGCTTGCCGGCGCCAACATTTTCCTCGTCTTGTTCAACCTGATCCCCGCCTTCCCCATGGACGGCGGCCGCGTGCTGCGCGCGTTGCTCGCGATCCGGCTCGGCTTTGCGCGGGCCACCGAGATCGCGGCTTCGATCGGCCAGGGCCTGGCGGTGGTGCTGGGGCTGATCGGCATCTTCGGCAATCCGATGCTGGTAGTGATCGCGATCTTCGTCTTCCTCGCCGCCTCCGGCGAAG
This sequence comes from Xanthobacteraceae bacterium, assembly GCA_035601815.1. GTDB lineage: Bacteria > Pseudomonadota > Alphaproteobacteria > Rhizobiales > Xanthobacteraceae > DATNNN01. Next base: position 2,405 of record DATNNN010000135.1, read on the forward strand.
CCGGCCACGCGCAGTTGCGCGAGGTGTCGCGCGGCGCGCTGGTCGCCGACGCCATGATCACGAAGTTCGAGACGCTCGGGCCGCAGGCCACGGTCGGCGATGCGGTGGAGACGCTGCTGCGCACGACGCAAAGGGAATTCCCCATCGTCGACGGCGCCGGCCACCTGCGCGGCGTGCTCACCCGCGACGCCATGATTCGCGCCCTGAAGGAGCACGGTCCCGCGGCGCCGGCGATGGAAGCGATGCAGCTCGACGTGCCGACCATCCCGGCCCGCGCCACACTGGAGTCGGCGGTGAAACTGCTTAACGAATCGCGCGCCCCCGCCGTCGGCGTCACCGACCGCGACGGCCGCCTGGTCGGCCTGCTGACCCCGGAGAATCTCGGCGAGATGATGATGGTGCGCGCCGCGCGCGGCACCCGCGGCTTCGGGCCGTGGGCCAAGCCTGCGGGGGTGTGACGCGCATTATTGCCTTGCCAGCGGAGCTTTCATCGCTAGATTGCGCCGCTTCCCCACCCCACCGGCCGATTGAATCGTGCCCATGCCTCTGCGCAACGTCGCCATCATCGCTCACGTCGACCACGGCAAGACCACGCTGGTCGACCGCTTGCTGCAGCAGTCGGGCACCTACCGCGAGAACCAGCGCGTCGAGGAGCGGGCGATGGATTCCAGCGACCTCGAGCGCGAGCGCGGCATCACCATCCTCGCCAAGGCGACGTCGGTGCTGTGGAAGGACACCCGCATCAACATCGTCGACACGCCGGGCCACGCCGACTTCGGCGGCGAGGTGGAGCGCATTCTCAACATGGTCGACGGCGCGCTGGTGCTGGTGGACGCCGCCGAGGGCCCACTGCCGCAGACCAAGTTCGTGGTCGGCAAGGCGCTGAAGAAGGGCCTCAAACCCATCGTCGTCATCAACAAGGTCGACCGCTCCGACGCGCGGCCACATCAAGTGGTGAACGAGGTCTTCGATCTCTTCGCCGCGCTCGACGCCAGCGAAGAGCAGCTCGATTTCCCGATCCTCTACGGCTCGGCCAAGGAAGGCTGGATGGCGACGGCACCCGAAGGGCCGAAGAACAAGGGCATGGCGCCGCTATTCGATCTCATCGTGCGCCACGTCGCATCGCCGGTGGTCGAGGACGGCGAGCTGCGCATGCTCGCCACGATTCTGGAGGCCAACCCCTATCTCGGGCGCATCCTCACCGGCCGCATCAGCGCCGGCTCGATCAAGCCGAACCAGACGGTGAAAGCGCTGTCGCGCGAGGGCAAGGTTGTCGAGGTGGGCCGCATCACCAAGCTCCTCGCCTTCCGCGGTCTCGAACGCCAGCCGGTCGAGGAAGCGTCCGCCGGCGACATCGTCGCCATCGCCGGCCTCGAGCTAGCGAACGTCTCGGACACGATCGCCGCTCCCTCGGTGGACACGCCGATTGCGGCCCAGCCCATCGACCCGCCGACGCTCGCCATGACCTTCCGCGTCAACGACTCGCCGCTCGCCGGCACCGAGGGCGACAAGGTGACGAGCCGCATGATCCGCGACCGCGTGTTCCGCGAGGCCGAGGGCAATATCGCGCTCAGGGTTAGCGAAACCGGCGAGAGCGACGCCTATGAGGTCGCCGGTCGCGGCGAATTGCAGCTCGCGATCCTGATCGAGACCATGCGCCGTGAGGGCTTCGAGGTTTCGGTGTCGCGGCCCAAAGTGGTGATGTCGCGCGACGACAAGACCGGCGATCTGTTGGAGCCGATCGAAGAAGTCTTGATCGACGTCGACGAGGAGCACTCCGGCATCATCGTGCAGAAGCTCTCCGAGCGCCGCGGCGACATGATGGAGATGCGCCCCTCCGGCGGCGGCCGTCAGCGCCTGGTGTTCAACGTGCCGACGCGCGGGCTGCTCGGCTATCAGAGCGAGTTGCTAACGGATACCCGCGGCACCGCGGTCATGAATCGCCTGTTCCACGCCTACGCGCCGTTCAAGGGCGAAATCCCCGGCCGGCGCAACGGCGTGCTCATCTCCACCGACAGCGGCGAGGCCATCGCCTACGCTTTGTGGAATCTGGAGGCGCGCGGTCCGATGATGATCGAGCCGGGCTGGAAGGTTTATCGCGGCATGATCGTCGGCGAGCACACCCGCGGCAACGACCTCGAGGTCAACGTGCTCAAGGGCAAGAAGCTCACCAATATTCGAACGACTGCAAAAGACGAAGCCGTGCGCCTCACCCCGCCGATCCGCATGACGCTGGAAAAGGCGCTCGCCTACATCGAGGATGACGAGCTCATCGAGGTGACGCCGCGCTCGATCCGCCTGCGCAAGAAGATACTCGACCCCAACGACCGCAAGAAAGAAGAGAAGCGGCGGGAAGTCGCGGAGGTGTGACCTCAAAGTCGCGCTTCGTAGCCAAATTAACCTTTCATTAACGAACACCTTGAAGGCGCCAAGCGGCTTTGCTTCGATTGGGCCATGAGCACGGTCCTCATCGACATCCGCCGGGCGCGCCCCGACGACGCGGGCTCTCTTGCCGAGGCCCACGACGAGGCATGGCGCAACGCCTATCGCGGACTGATTCCGGGCGCCGAGCTGGAGAAGCTGGTGGCGCGGCGGGGAGCGTCGTGGTGGGACGCGGCGATCCGGCGCGGCTCGCGCATCTCGCTGCTCACGTTCGGCGACGCCGTGGCCGGCTACGCCAACTACGGCCGCAACCGCGCCAAGAGCCTGCCCTACGGCGGCGAGATCTATGAAATTTATCTGCGGCCCGAGTACCAGGGCCTCGGCTTCGGCCGCAAATTGTTCGTCACCGCCAAACGCGACCTCGTCCAGGGCGGCCACCACTCGCTCGTGGTGTGGGCGCTCTCCGACAACGAGCCGGCGATGAGTTTCTATCGCGCGCTCGGCGGCCGCACCATCGCCCGCTCCACCGAGCGCTTCGGCGACAAGGTGCTCGACAAGGTCGCCTTCGCCTGGATGAGCTGAGCTAAATTTTCGGCGCCGGCAGTCCCGCGCGCAGGCAGGCGGCGCGCAACGTATTCGCCAAGAGGCAGGCGATCGTCATGGGCCCGACGCCACCCGGCACCGGCGTGATCGCGCCGGCAACCTTCGCCGCCTCTTCATAGGCCACGTCGCCGACGAGCCGCGTCTTGCCGCCGGCTGCGGGGACGCGGTTCACGCCGACGTCGATGACCGTGGCGCCGGGCTTCACCCAGTCGCCGCGCACGAACTCCGGTTTGCCGATGGCGACGCAGAGGAGATCGGCGCGCCGGCATACGGCGGCGAGATTCTTTGTCTTCGAGTGCG
>DATNNN010000136.1:0-13927 GCA_035601815.1 Xanthobacteraceae bacterium
GTCGCGGCGAGGCCCACGCCCTTGATGATCGCCGCGTACTCGTTGCGGCTGAAGCCGAGGTCGATGACGAACGGCGCCGTCATCACGCCGGCGAGCGCGTCGGTGAATTTGAACAGGATGACGAAGGCGAGAATGGCGAGCGCCATTTCGCGTGACAGGAAATCGGCAAAGGCGCCGACCGCGGCCGTGACCACGCGCTTGACCGGCAGCTCGCGGGCGTGCGCCGCTTCGGCGATCTTCGATTTTTCCGGCTCGGTGGCGGCGAGCGTGGTGAAGATGCCGATCACGACAAGACCGGCCATAGCCACGTAACCCCATGTCCATGCTGCGTTTTTGTCCGCGCCCCAGGCCTCGAACCCGCTCACCAGGAAGAGCGCGCCGGCAGTCGAGGCCAGCATGCCGATGCGGTAGGCGGCGACATAGGACGCCATGCCCGCCGCCTGCTCGCTCTCTTCCAGGGTCTCCACCCGGAAGGCGTCGATGACGATGTCCTGGGTGGCCGAGGCCGCCGCCACCAGGAGCGCGCCCACGGCCACGAGCCAGGGCGCCGCCGCCGGATTGCAGAAGGCGAGGAAGAAGATCGCCGCCATCAGCAGGAGTTGCGCGAACACGAGCCAGCCGCGGCGGCGGCCCAAGAGCCGCGAGAGGATCGGCACGTCGAGGGCGTCCACCAGCGGCGCCCACAGGAACTTCACCGTGTAGGGCGTGCCGACTAGGGCAAAGAGCCCGATGGTGCCGAGATCGACGCCGGCCTCGCGCATCCACACCAAGAGCGTCGAGCCCGAGAGCGCGAGCGGCAGCCCGGCGGAGAAGCCGAGGAACAGGACGATGAGCACGCGCGGCCGCAGATACACGCCGGCCGCCGCGGCGAAGCTTTCTCTTCTTCCGGAAGGCGCCTGAACCGTATCGGCCATCGGCTACTCGGCGGCGCCGAGCTTCAGCGTCAGCGGCGCCTGCGCCGCCACGCGCGCTTCGCGCGGCGTCTCGATCTCGTCGAACTCCAGCGCCTCGATGCGCGCGCCGCGCTTGGCCACCTTGTCGGCCGAAATCAGCACCTGGCCCACGTCGTCGGAGGTCTGCGCGAAGTGGCTTTGCAGCTTGACGGCGCGGTCGCGCAGCCGCGCCACGTCCTCCACGAGCTTGGCGACCTCGGCGCGCACCACCTCCGACTGCTCGCGCATGCGCGCGTCCTTGACGATCGCCTGCAACACCTGGATCGCGAGCATCAAGAGCGACGGCGACACGATCATCACGCGGGCGCGGAACGCCTTCTGCATCAGGTCGTCGAAATGCTCGTGCAGCTCGGCGTACACCGACTCCGACGGCATGAACATGAGCGCCATGTCCTGCGTCTCGCCCGGGCAGAGATAGCGCTCGGCGATGTCGCTCACGTGCTTGGCCATGTCCTGGCGCAGCCGCTGGGCCGCGGCCTTGCGCGCGTCGTCGCCCTTGGCCTCGCGGAAGGCGGTGATCGATTCCAGCGGAAACTTTGCGTCGATGACGAGCGGGCGATGGTCGCCCGGGAGATAGATGACGCAGTCGGGCCGGCGATTGTTCTTCAGCGTGTGCTGGAAGGTGTAGGCGTCCTTGGGCAGGCCGTCGGCGACGATCGCCTCCATGCGCCCCTGGCCGAAGGCGCCGCGCGCCTGCTTGTTGGCGAGCACGTCCTTGAGCGTCACCATGTGGGTGGAGAGCTCGGTGAGCCGCGCTTGTGCGGCGTCCACCACCGCCAGGCGCTCGTTGAGCTGGCCGAGGCTCTCCTGCGTCGCGCGCGCGGCGTTAGCGACACCGTCGCCGAGATGCTTGGAGACCTGCTCGAGGCGCTCGCTGACCGCCCGCGCGAGATCGGCGTGGCCGCCACCCAGGACTTCGGCAAGCGTCCGCATGCGCCCGGTGCTTTCCGCCTGCATGCGCAGGACTTCGGCGACGCGCGCCTCGAGATCGGCGGCGCGGCCCGCCTGCTCGTCGGCGTCGCGGGCGCGCGTTCGCGCCGCGCGCCACATGCCGATCGCCACCGCCGCGAGGAGCACGATGGCGAGCGCGGCGAGCACGAGCACAAGCTCGCCGGTCCGCACCGGCCGCGAGCCGATCACGAAGAGCACGTCATTCATGCGGACTCTTGTAGCGCGATTCGGAAGCGATGAGAACGAAGGGCGAACGGCTTTTCAGGCTGTCCGTGGCCGGGCTTGTCCCGGCCATCCCGATTGACGGGGCAAGGCCGCGCCTGCCTTATCGGGTCCACCGAAATAGGGCCGCACCGGCCCGGTAATGGCGGGATCGCCGATGAGCTACGTCGCGGAAGTGCTGCAGCCCGACGAGAAGGTGCTGGTCACCAGCACCATCCATTGGGCGATCTATCTCCCCGGCATCGTGCTCACTGCCGCGGGCTTCGTCGGATTTCTCTACGGCTACGGCGGCGCCGGCGCCGACAGCGCAATGCGCGACATCGTGTGGGCGCTCTCGCTCCTTCTCCTCGCCGCCGGTTTCCTCAGCTTGTTCCGCGCCTGGTTCCGCCGCTGGACCACGGAGATCGCCGTCACCAACCGTCGCGTCATCTACAAGCGCGGCTTCATCCGCCGCTACACGGTGGAGATGCACATGGACAAGGTGGAGAGCATCGACGTCGACCAGACCGTGCTCGGCCGGCTCCTCGACTACGGCGACGTGATCGTGCGCGGCACCGGCACCGGCTTCGAGCCGCTGCACATGATCGAGGCGCCGATCAAGCTCAGAAACGCCGTTACCGCCAAGTGAAGCAGTCGCATTGACCGGCCGGCATCGAACCCCTATCTCGCGCACCATGGCCATCCGCCCCATCATCACGCTCCCCGACAAGCGCCTGCGGGAGGTATCGAAGCCCGTCGCCAGGATCGACGCCGAGGTGAAGAAGCTCGTCGCCGACATGTTCGAGACCATGTACGGCGCGCCCGGCGTTGGGCTGGCCGCAATCCAGCTGGGCGAGCCGCGCCGCATCGTCACCATCGACGCTACCCGCGGCGAGGAGGAGAAAAGGCCCATCGCCCTCATCAACCCGGAGATCGTGTGGACCTCCGACGAGGTGAGCGTGCTCGAGGAAGGCTGCCTCTCGATCCCCGAGTACGTGGATGAGGTGGAGCGGCCGGCCAAGGTGCGCGCCCGCTTCCTCGACCTCGACGGCAACGTGATGCAGGTGGAGGCCGACGGCCTGTTCGCCCGCGTGCTGCAGCACGAGATCGACCACATCAACGGCGTGCTCTTCATCGACCACCTGTCGAAGCTGAAGCGCAACCGGGTGACCAAGAAATTTGCCAAGGCGGCGAAGCGCGAAGCCGCGGAGTAAGCCGGCCGCGCGCGGGGGATCGATGCGCATCGTCTTCATGGGCACGCCGGATTTCGCCGTGCCGACGCTGGTCGAGCTCGCCGCGCGCGGGCACGACATCGCGGCGGTGTGCACGCGCCCGCCGGCGGCGGCCGGCCGCGGTCTCGGCGAGCGCCGCTCGCCGGTACACGAGGCGGCGCTGCGGCTCGGCGCCAAGGTCGAGCATCCGAAAAGCCTGAAAGGCGAGGCGGCGGCGAAGACCTTTCGCGCCCACAATGCGGATGTGGCGATCACGGTCGCCTATGGGCTGATTCTGCCGAAAGCTGTTCTAGAGGTGCCGCGCTTCGGCGCGCTCAACCTGCACGCCTCGCTCCTGCCGCGCTGGCGCGGTGCCGCGCCCATCAACCGCGCCATCATAGCGGGCGACGCCGAGAGCGGCGTCTCGGTGATGCGGATGGACGAGGGTCTCGACACCGGCCCGGTCGGGCTCATGGAACGCGTCGCCATCGGCCCCAACATGACCGCGGGCGATCTGCACGACCGGCTCGCCACGGTCGGCGCCGATGTCATGGCCCGCGCGCTCGCGGCGCTCGAGCGCGGCACGCTTACGTTCACGCCGCAAGCGGAGGAGGGGGCGATCTACGCCAAGAAAATCGACAACGCCGAGACCCGCATCGATTGGGGCAAGCCCGCGGCGGCCGTGCACAACCACGTCCGCGGCCTTTCGCCGTTTCCCGGCGCATGGTTCGAGCTCGGCGGCGTGCGCATCAAGGCGCTGCGCTCGGAACGCGCCGACCGCGGCGGCAAGCCGGGCACCACCCTCGACGATCGCCTCACCGTTGCCTGCGGCGACGGCGCCGTGCGCCTCCTGGAAGTCCAGCGCGCCGGCGCGCGAGCCATGCAGGCCGAAGATTTCCTGCGCGGGACGCCGGTCGCCGCCGGCACGGCGCTCTCCTGATGCCCCGCTACAAGCTCACCATTGAGTACGACGGCACGCCGTTCGTCGGCTGGCAGATGCAGGAGAGCGGGCCGTCGGTGGCGGGCGCAATCGTCGACGCCATCGAGCGGTTCGCCGGCGAGCGGCTGGCGATCACCGGTGCCGGCCGCACCGACGCCGGCGTGCACGCCTTCGGGCAGGTGGCGCACATCGATCTTTCCAAGGACTGGGACACGGACACGGTGCGCGACGCGCTGAACGCCCAGCTCCGCCCCAACCCCGTCGCGGTGCTCAGCGCCGAGAAGGTCGGCGACGATTTCGACGCGCGCTTCTCGGCGAAGGCCCGCCATTATCTCTACCGCATCGCCAACCGCCGCGCCGATCTCGCGCTCGAGCGCGAGCGCGCCTGGCGCGTGGGCAAGCCGCTCGATGCCGAGGCCATGCACGCTTCCGCCCAGCGCCTCGTCGGCCACCATGACTTCACCACCTTCCGCTCGGCCGAATGCCAGGCGAAGTCGCCGATGAAGACGCTCGACCGTCTCGACGTGTCGCGCGCGGGCGAGGAGATCGACGTGCGCGTCTCGGCGCGCTCGTTCCTGCACCACCAGGTGCGCTCCATGGTCGGCTCGCTCGCGCTGGTGGGCGAGGGGCGCTGGCGCGCCGACGATCTCGCCGCCGCACTCGCCGCCAAGGACCGCGCCCGCTGCGGGCCGGTGGCACCCGCGTGCGGGCTATATTTGTTGCGGGTAGATTACTGAGCGCGCGTCACGCGAAATAGTTCGCCAGAATCCGCCCGTAAATCTTCTGCAGCGTGCGCAAGTCCTCGATCGACACGCTCTCGTCGACCGCGTGCATATTCCCGCCGCCGAGGCCGATGTCGACCACGGCGCAATAGTCCTTGATGAAGCGCGCATCGGACGTGCCGCCGGACGTTGAGGGCTCCGCCTTGACGCCGGCCGCTTCCATGATCGACTTCTGCACCAGCGCCACCAAAGGCCCGGGCTTCGTGAGATAGCTCTCGCTCGCCGGCTCGTAGGCGAGCTCGTAGCGCGCGCGCTCCGCCGCCTTGGCAATGCGCTCCTCGATCAGCTTCTTCAGGCTCACCGAGGTAAAGCGGTCGTTGAAGCGTACGTTGAAGCGCGCCTTTGCCTCCGCCGGGATTACGTTGAACGCCGGGTTGCCCACGTCCACCGACGTGATTTCCAGGTTCGAGGGCTCGAAATGCTCCGAGCCCTTGTCGAGCGGCTCGCCGAGCGCGTTCAGCATACGCAAGAGAGCCCGCATGGGATTGTCGGCGCGCTGCGGATAGGCGGCGTGACCCTGCTTGCCGCTGACCGTGAGCGTGGCCGATAGGCTCCCGCGCCGGCCGATCTTCAGCGTATCGCCCACGCGCTCCACACTCGTGGGCTCGCCCACGATGCAGGCGTCGAGCTTCTCGCCCCGCGCTTTGGCCCATTCTAGGAGCTTCTTGGTGCCGTTGATGCCCGGGCCTTCCTCGTCGCCGGTGATGAGAAGCGAAATCGTGCCGCGCGGCTTGCCGTGCTCGATCGCGGCGGCGACGAAGCTTGCGATCGCGCCCTTCATGTCCACCGCGCCGCGGCCGTAGAGCACGCCGTCCGTGATTTCGCCCGCGAACGGCGGATGCGCCCAGCGGCTCTCGTCGCCGGGCGGCACCACGTCGGTGTGGCCGGCGAAGGCAAGATGCGGCGCGCCGCTCCCGATCTTGGCGAATAGATTTTCCACGTCCGGCGTGCCGGACTCGGAGAATTTCACCCGATGCACTTCGAAACCGGCCGCCTTAAGGATGTCGGCCAGCAGCGCCAGCGCCCCGCCTTCCGTCGGCGTGACGGAGCGGCAACGGATCAGGCCGCGCGCGATCTCCACCGGGTCGGCAGCCACGGTCAATCCCTGAGCAGCTCGTTGATCGAGGTCTTGGCGCGGGTCTTCTCGTCCACGCGCTTCACGATCACGGCGCAGTAGAGCGACGGCCCGGGCATGGAGCCTGGCATGGTGCCCGACACCACCACCGAATAGGGCGGCACCTCGCCCATGAACACTTTTCCGGTAGCGCGCTCCACGATCTTGGTGGAGGCGCCGAGATAAACGCCCATCGAAAGGACGGAGCCCCGCCGCACGATCACGCCCTCGGCGACCTCGGCGCGGGCGCCGATGAAGCAGTCGTCCTCGATCACCACCGGGCCGGCCTGCAACGGCTCAAGCACGCCGCCGATGCCGGCACCGCCGGAGATGTGGCAGTTCTTGCCGATCTGCGCGCACGAGCCGACCGTGGCCCAGGTATCCACCATGGTGTTCTCGCCAACGTAGGCGCCGAGGTTGACGAAACTCGGCATCAAGACGACGCCCGGCGCGATGTAGGCGCCGCGGCGCACGATCGCGCCGGGCACGGCGCGGAAACCCGCCTTCTTGAACTGCACCTTGCCCCAGCCGGCGAACTTCGACGGCACCTTGTCCCACCAGGTGGCGCCGCCGGCACCGCCCTTGACCACGGCTATGTCCTCCAGGCGGAAGGAGAGGAGCACCGCCTTCTTCAGCCATTGGTTCACGTGCCAGCCGCCGTCGCGCGGCTCGGCCACCCTCGCCTTGCCGGAATCGAGGAGCGCGAGCGCGGCCTTCACCGTCTGGCGCACCGCGCCCTTGCTCCTGGGGGTGATTTCGGCGCGGCGCTCGTAGGCTTCGTCGATGATGCGCGAAAGTTCGGCGGACATGGAATTCCTCGTCAAGGCCGCGGTTTGTCGTCGGGCCATGGCCGCTTGTCAACTTAGGGCATGGCAAAGCGCACCGTGGCGCCCGTGCCGCCGATCTCCACCGGCGCGAAGCCCTGCACCGCGAGCCCGCGCGCCCGGCAGGTGGCATGATCGCGGATCTCGAAGCGGCTGTTGCGCGTGCACAGCCGCTCGCCGCCGCCCCAGGAAACGGGCTTGCCGTTCTGCTCGATGGCGGCGCCCGCCGTATCCACCGCCTCGGCGAAGGAATAGGCGCGCGCGCCCGCGCGCCGCGGCAATTCCGGCCGCAGGCACGCGCCCGGCTCGATCCGCCACCAGCCGCGGGTGACGATGGCGCCGGGCTCCTCGACGCCGAGTGCCGCCATCACCGTGTGCGGCGTCTCGTTGCACCAGATGAGGCCCGCTTTCGCGCCGGCGCGCACCGCGTCGATGAGGAGATCGAGAAACGCCGGCGAGCTTTGCATGTCGGGGCTGAGCCCGCGGTCGCGCAGGAACTGATTGAGCGCGGCCTCGGTGCGCGGGCCCGCGACGCCGTCGATGGGCTCACCGCCGTAGCCGGCGAGCATGAGGAGCCGCTGGATCGCGGCGCGGCGCGCCTGCTCCACGCCGTAGTCGGCGGGCTCGGCGATGCTCAGCAGGAGATTGCCCTCGCTCTCGCGCGGCTTCACCTCGGCGAACGGCTCGAGGCGCTCGCCCTGTTTAGTGCAGCGCCGTGCGCCGGCGACGAGGAAGTCCTGCTCGCCGACGCAGAGCTGCACCTCGGCGGGCGTCAGCGGCCGCACCGCGCCATAGATCGCGAGCGCCCGGGCGTGCAGGAACAGGCGCTCCGCGTCGGGCGTGCCGCGCAACACGTTTCGGCACTGGCCGGGATCGACGCGGAACCAGCCGCGGGTGGCGGCGACGCCTTTGCTTTCGACGCCGAGCGCCGTCTCCGCCACGAAGCTCGTGCGGTTGCAGATCTGCAGGTCGGCGAGGGCAGGCGCCCCGAGGGCGAGGAGGAAGACGCCGGCGAGAGCGGCGCGCCTAGCGCGTGATAAGCGTGCCGGCGCCATGGTCGGTGAAGAGCTCGAGCAGCACCGCGTGGTGCACCTTGCCGTCGAGGATAACCACGCCCTCGACGCCCGCCTCGATCGCCTCGATGCAGGTTTCCACCTTGGGGATCATGCCGCCGGAGATGGTGCCGTCGGCGATGAGCTTGCGCGCGTCCTTGAGGCTAAGCTGCTTGATCAGCTTCTTCGACTTGTCGAGCACGCCCGGCACGTCGGTGAGGAGCAACAGGCGCTTGGCCTTGAGCGCACCGGCGATGGCGCCGGCGAAGGTGTCGGCGTTGACGTTGAAGGTGCCGCCCGCGATCCCGGCCGCCACCGGCGCCAGCACCGGGATCAGCTCGCGGCCGAGGATCTGCTCGAGCACGGTCATGTCGAGCTCCGCCGGCTCGCCGACGTAGCCGAGGTCCACCGCCTTCTCGATGTTGGAATCGGGATCGACCATCGTGCGCGTCACCTTTCGGGCGCGCACGAGATTGCCGTCCTTGCCGGTGAGCCCGACGGCGCGGCCGCCGGCCTCGTTGACGAAGCCCACGATCTGCTGGTTGATCGAGCCCGCCAGCACCATCTCGACGATCTCGACGGTGGCGGCGTCGGTGATGCGGAGCCCCCCGGCGAACTCCGATTTGATGCCGAGCTTCTTCAGCATGGCCGCGATCTGCGGCCCGCCGCCGTGCACCACCACCGGGTTCACGCCGGATTGCTCGAGCAGCACGATGTCACGGGCGAATGCGCGCGCCACGGTCTCGTCGCCCATGGCGTGGCCGCCGTACTTCACCACCACGATCGCCTCGTCGTAGTGCTGCATGTGCGGCAGCGCTTCGGACAGAATGCGCGCCTGCGCGTGGGCGTCGGCGGGGATGTCGGCTTTGGCCATGTGGCAGAATCCCAGAGTGGCGCGATCTTCTAGCCGATCGGGGGTCCAGCCTCAATCGAGGCTCAGGAGGCGCGCCGCTCGGCCATGAGCCGGATGATGGCGCCGCGCAGCTCCGGCAGGCCGGCGCCGGTCCGCGCCGAGGTCGCGAACACCGCCGGGAATGCGGCGGGCCGGCGTTTGATTGCGTCGGCGGTCGCCGCGATTCGCGCCTCGGCTTCGCCGGGCTTCAGCTGGTCGGCCTTGGTCAGAACGATCGCGTAGCTCGCCGCCGCGCCGTCGAGCGCGTCGAGCACCCCGGCGTCGTTGGCTTTCAGCCCGTGGCGGGCGTCGATCAACACATAGACGCGGGCGAGGTTGGCGCGGCCGAGGAGATAGTCACGGATGAGATCGGTCCACGCCTCGATCTTGTCGCGCGGGGCGCGGGCGAAGCCGTAGCCCGGGAGGTCCACCATCACGAGCCCGTTCGGCCCGGCGAAGAAGTTGACCTCGCGCGTGCGCCCCGGCGTGTCGGAGATGCGCGCGAGCGTCTTGCGGCTGGTGAGCGCGTTGATCAGGCTCGACTTGCCCACGTTGGAGCGGCCGGCGAAGGCGATCTCGATGCCCTGCATCGGCGGCAGCGACACGGGGGAGCCGGCGCCGGCGACGAAGCGCCACTCGCCGGCGAACAGCTTGCGGCCGGTTTCGATTTCGTCGGGAGTGAGATCCATCACGGTTGTCATGCCCGGGCTTGGCCCGGGCATCCCGATTTCAGGGGCGCTGCCATCCTAAGCGAGATGGCCGGGACAAGCCCGGCCATGACGGAAGTTAGCTGGGCGGCGTCGCGGCCGGCGGTTTGTTGCGCTTGAACAGCGCGGCGACGTTGTCGATGAGCTCGATCTTGGCGCCGTGCTTCTTCATGATCACGCTCTGCTGCAGCACCGACAGCGTGTTGTTCCATGCCCAGTAGATCACGAGGCCGGCGGAGAACGACGCCAGCATGAAGGTGAACACCACCGGCATCCAGTCGAAGATCATCTTCTGCGTCGGGTCCGGCGGCGGCGGGTTGAGCTTCATCTGCGCAAACATGGTGACGCCCATGATCAGCGGCCAGATGCCGATGTGCAGGAACGGCCCGATCACCGGGATGACCGTGGGGTCGAAGGGGAGCATCCCGAACAGGTTGAAGAGGTTGGTGGGGTCCGGCGCCGACAGGTCCTTGATCCAGCCGTAGAACGGCGCGTGGCGCATCTCGATGGTGACGAACAGCACCTTGTAGAGGGCGAAGAAAACCGGAATCTGCACCACGATCGGCAGGCAGCCGGTCAGCGGATTGATCTTCTCCTGCTTGTAGAGCTCCATCATCGCTTGCTGCTGCTTCACCTTGTCCTCGGGGAAGCGCTTGCGGATTTCCTCCATCTTCGGCTGCACCGACTTCATCTTCGCCATGGAGGCGTAGGACTTGTTGGCGAGCGGGAAGAACACGACCTTGATCAGCACCGTCACGATGAGGATCGCGATGCCGAAGTTGCCGACCAGGCGATAGATGTAGTCGAGCACCTGAAACATCGGCTTGGTGATGAAGTAGAACCAGCCCCAGTCGATCAGGAGATCGAAGCGGGGGATGTTGAGCTCCTTCTCATAGCGATCGATGAGCGCCACTTCCTTGGCGCCGGCAAACAGCCGGTGCTGGACGGCGAGCTTGCCGCCCGGTGCGAGCGTCGTCGGATCTGCGGTGAAATCGCTCTGGTAGGTCTTGAGCGTGCCCACCGCGCCGGCGGAGAAGCGGGCGGTAATGCTCTGCGCCGGGTCCGGCACCAGCACCGCGCTCCAGTACTTGTCGGTGATCCCGAGCCAGCCGCCCTTGGCTTTGAAGGTCTGCGCCGGCTTGCCCTCGACGTCGCCGTACTTGATCTCGTGCAGCTTGCCCTCGAGCACGCCGATCAGGCCTTCGTGGGAGATGTAGTAGCCCTCGATTTTCGGTGTGCCGTGGCGGGAGACGAGGCCATAATTATAGAGCGTCACCGGCTGGCTGCCCGTGTTCTCCACTTCATCGGTCACGGTGAACATGAAATCGCGGTCGATCGCCAGCGCCCGGCGAAACTTGAGCCCCGCCCCGTTGTCGTAGGTGAGCGTGACCGGCTGCTCGGGCGTGAGCGGGCCGGAGCGGTCCGCAGTCCACAGCGAGTCGGGGCCGGGAAGGTTGGTGTTGGCCCCCGCCGCGCCCACCCAACCGAACTCAACGTAGAACGGCTCCGGCGCGCCCGACGGCGAGAGCAGGATGATGTTCTGGCTGTTGGGGTCGACGCTGACCCGGTAGTTCAGAAGTGCCAGATCGTCGATGCGCCCGCCCTTTAGTGCCACCGAGCCCGTGACCCGCGGCGTCGTCACCGGCGTGCGGGGGAGTTGCTTGAGCGCTTCGTCGCGGCTGAGGCCGCCCGGGCGGCCGGCCGGCTGCGGCGCCGCGCCCGGCACCGGAACGGCGGCGGGCGGCTGGCCCGGCTGCGGCGTGGTCGAACCCGGCTGTTGCGGCGGGACCTGCTGCTGCTGTTGCTGCTGCTGCTTCTGCGCCTCGCGCTGCTTGTCGAGCTGCGGCATGCCGACGAAGTACTGCCAGCCGACCAGCACGATCACCGACAGCACGATGGCGAGGATGGTATTGCGATGGTTATCCATCGCGGCCTTCCGTTTGCGCGCGGTGCAGCCGGCCGAGCGCCCGTTCGAGCTCCTGCACCAGCAGAGCATAGGGGGCGGCGAGCGCCGCCCGGCGAGCGATCAGCACGTAGTCGTAGCCCTCATGGCCGAGACGCGGCACGACGTCGCGCGCGGCCTGGCGCAGCCGCCGGCGGATGCGGTTCCGCTCCACGGCGTTGCCGGTCTTCTTGGTGACGGTATAGCCGATGCGGACGGCACCGCGGTCGCGGCGGTCGCGCGCCTGCGTCAGGAAGGCGCTGCCCGGCGCGCGCGTTGCCCCGGCCGCCGCGAGAAAATCCGCGCGTCGTGTCAATCGATCCATGGATACCATGCGCCCGGCCCGGGCGCTTCTCACGCCGACAGACGCGAGCGGCCGCGCGCGCGTCGGGCGGCGATGACCCTGCGGCCGCCCGTTGTCGCCATGCGCGCACGGAAGCCGTGCCGGCGTTTGCGGACGAGCTTGCTCGGCTGATAGGTGCGTTTCACCAAGGGAGCGCCGTTCTGCTGATTAACGTGAAGGGGATTGGCGCGCATATAGGAGGCGCTCGCCAGTGAAGTCAATGCGAGGAACCTCGGGGCCGTGGCGCGCGTTTCTGCCGGTCCGCGGCGGATAGCGGTGTATATTGCCGCCGACGCCTTCCGCAGCCGCGATTGATCCTCCTGCCATGGCCGAACAGCTCACCCCTGATCTGTGCGTGATCGGCGCCGGCACCGGCGGCCTCGCCGTCGCGGCCGGCGCCGCGCTCGTCGGCGTTTCGGTGGTGCTGGTGGAACGCGGCCGCTTCGGCGGCGGCCATGCCCGCGATGTGGCCTCCAAGGCCCTGATCGCCGCCGCCATGCGCGCCGAGACCGCGCGCCGCGCCGCCCGCTTCGGCGTCGATGCCGAGCCCGCGATCGATTTCGCCCGCGTGCGGGCGCATGTGGAGGCGGCCGTCGCTAGCGCGGCGCTCAATCATTCCGAGGCGCGGATCGCGGCACTCGGCGTCAAGATCGTGCGCGGCGAGGCCCGCTTCGCCGACGCCGATACGCTGCTCGCGGGCGAGAACGAAATCCGCGCCGCGCGCTTCGTCATCGCCACCGGCTCGTTGCCGGCGATCCCCGCCATCGCTGGGCTCGGCCAACTGCCGTACCTCACCACCGATACCGCGCTCGACCTGAAGAAGTTGCCGCGGCACCTCATCGTGCTCGGCGCCGGCTCGAGCGGCGTCGAGCTCGCCCAGGTTTTTCGCCGTCTCGGCGCCGCGGTGACGGTGCTGGAGTCGGTGACGCCGCTCGCCGAGCATGACAGCGAATGCGCCGGCGTGGTGCTGGACGCGCTCGCCCGCGAGGACATCGCGCTGGTCACCGGCGATCCGCGCCGCGTCGAGCGCGCGCGCAAGAACGTGCGCCTGGTCTTCGCCGCCGCCGGCGGCGAGGACACGGTGGAGGGCTCGCATCTTCTCATCGCCACCGGGCGGCGGCCGAACGTGGAGGATCTCAACCTCGAAGCCGCCGGCATCGTCTTCGACCAGCGCGGCATCCACGTCGGCCGCGATCTCGTCACCACCAACAAGCGCGTCTATGCGGTGGGCGACGTTACCGGCGCGCCGCAATACGCCCAGGTCGCGACGTTCCACGCGACGATGCTCCTGCGCAAGCTTCTGTTCCGCCGGCCGATCGACGTGAACGTGGAGGCGGTGCCGCGCGTCACCTTCACCGATCCCGAGCTCGCCCACGTCGGCCTCGCCGAAGCCGAGGCGCGGCTTCGCCACGGCGGCGTCCGCGTCTTGCGCTGGCCCTATGCCGAGAATGACCGCGCCCGGGCCGAGCAGGCGACCGAGGGCATGATCAAGCTCGTGACGACCGGTGGCGGACGCGTGGTCGGCGCCAGCATCGTCGGTGAGCGCGCCGGCGAGCTCATCGCCTTCTTCTCGCTCGCCATCAACAAGCGCCTGCGTACCGGAGAACTGGCAGGGCTCCGGCCGGCGGCCATGTCCTATGCCGAGGTGATCCAGCGCGTCGCCGCCGGCTCGTTCCTGCGGCGTTTGACGAACCCTTGGGTGCGGCGCATCATTCGGCTCCTTCGCGCGAGACGCTGAATCTCCAGTGAAATCGGCAAGCGCCATGACCCAATCCACGCTTGATCCGCGACCGGGGAAGCCGCGCGCGCGCCTCGGCCTCTCCGGCAAGCTTCTTCTCCTCACCGCCCTGTTCGTGATGGTGGCGGAAATTCTTATTTACGTGCCGTCGATCGCCAACTACCGGCTGATGTGGCTATCCGACCGCCTGGCGGCGGCGCGCACCGCGGCGCTCGTGCTCGACGCGGCGCCCGACGGCATGATCTCGGCGGAGCTGACGCGCAAGCTCCTCGACAGC
>DATNNN010000137.1:0-2802 GCA_035601815.1 Xanthobacteraceae bacterium
GGCGCGATGTTGGGCAGTTGCACAGCGCGTGATCAGAGTCGCCAAGCGGACTCTGGTTCAGGCCGGCGCCGACGCGCTGTATTGCTCGCGCAGCTCGCGCTTCAGCACCTTGCCGATGGCGCTGCGCGGCAGGCTCGCCACGATGCGCAGATCCGCGAGGCGCTGGGTCTTACCCACGCGCTCGTTTGTCCAGTTTCTCAGCGCCTCGGCGGCCACGGCTGCACCGGGCTTGAGCACGACGAAGGCGACCGGCGTCTCGCCCCAACGCTCCGACGCGACGCCCACCACGGCAGCCTCGGCAACCGCGTCGTGGCGCACGAGCACCGCCTCGATGTCGCTGGGATAGATATTGAAGCCGCCGGAAATGATCATGTCCTTCTTGCGGTCCACCAGCACGAAGAAGCCGTCCTCGTCGAAGCGGCCGATGTCGCCGGTGCGCAGGAAGAGCTTGTCGCTCGGATCGCGCCATTCCATCTCGGCGGTCTTGCCCGGCTGGTTGTGGTAGCCGTTCATCATGGCCGGCGAGCGGCCCACCGCCTCGCCGGTGCTTCCCGGCGGGAGCTCCCGTCCCTCCTCGTCAATCACGCGCACCTCGTGGCCTTCCAGCGGCCGGCCGACGGTGTGGAGCTTTTGCGGAAACTCGTGGGCGATCAGCGCGCAGGTGCCGCCGCCTTCGGTGAGGCCGTAGTACTCGATCAGGCCGCCCGGCCAGCGCTTCAGCGCGTCCGCCTTCAGCGCCGCGGCAAAGGGCGCGCTGGTGGAGAACTTCATGCGGAAGCTCGCGAGATCGTAGCGATCGAAGTCGGGATGCTCCATCAGGCGCTTGTACTGCACCGGCACAAGCATGGCGTGGGTGACCCGGTGACGCTCGGCGAGCGCGAGGAACTTCGCCGCGTCGAACTTCTCCATGAGCACGGCGGTGCCGCTGCCGGCCAAGGTGGGCAGCAGGCTCACGAGCGTGGTGTTGGAATAGAGCGGCGTCGAGATCAGCGTCACCGTGTCCGGCCCGTAGCCGAACGCGGCCCCCCGGCTCACATGCGACCAGCGCATGCGGTGCGACTGCACGATGCCCTTGGGCACGCCGGTGGTGCCCGACGAATAGATGATGTTGAACGGCGCGTCGGGCACGACCGCCACGGGCTCGGGCTTGGCGCCCGGCGGCGCAAGCCAGGCAACGAAAGACGCCTCGTCCAGCCCTACGCGCTGGATGGGCGGATCGCCGTCCCATGCGGCGGCGACTTCGGCATCGGCGAACAGCATCTTCGCGCCGCAGTCGGCAAGCATGGCGCGCAAACTTGTGGGCGAGGACGAAGGTGCGAGCGGCGCCGCCGCGGCGCCGGCACGCAGCGCGCCGAGGAAGCTCACCACGTATTCCAAGGAGGCCGCCGCCGCGATCGCAACGGCGTCACCCGGCCGCACGCCGTCCCGCTGCAAGGCGGCGGCGACGCGATCGATCAGCCAATCGAGCTCGCCATAGGTGAGCCGCCGATCGCCGTGGATCAGTGCGGCGGCGGCGGGCCGCTCCGCCGCATAGGCGCGCACGAGGTCGGACAGCGTGCCGAACTCTTGGGCGAGTAATTCCTGCGACGACATCGAAACGACCCGGGCCTCTGCTGATGGCTCGTTAGCATGCGGAGCGACAATCGCGGAAGGCAAGGGCCCTAGAGCTTGCCCGCGAGTTCCAGGAGATCGCGCGCGGCGAGGTCGACCTTGATGGTCGGCGCCGCCTCGCCGCGGCCCGGGCCGTGTTCGGCTGGCCGCGCCACGTGGGCGGTATGCAGGCCGCAGGCCGCTGCGGCGGCAAGGTCGGCGGAATGCGCCGCCACCATCATGCATTGCCCGGGCGGAAGGTCGAAGGCGGCGCACGAGGCGAGATAGACGCGCGGCTTCGGCTTGTAGTCGCCGGCGACCTCGGCGCCGAGGATCGCGTCCCAGGGAAAGCGGTTGTGGCGCGCGAGATCGACCATGAGCGAGATGTTGCCGTTCGACACCGGGGCGAGCCAGAAGCGCTCGCGCAGGCGCGCGAGGCCGTCAGCCACGTCGGGCCAGGCATCGAGGCGGTGCCAGGCAAGATTGAGGTCGGTGAGGATTTCCTCGGGCAGCCCGTGAACGTCAAAGCGCGGAAGGATGCGCTCGAGATTATAGCGGTGCAGCACGTCGAGCTTGGAGAACGGGATGCGGCCGGCGCGCACCTCCTCCATGGCCGGCTGGTACTCGCCGCGCCAGGCGTCGGCGAAGGCCAGCCAGTCCTGGCGATGCCCGAGCGGCGCGAGGATGCGCTCGGCCTCGCGCGCGATCGAGGTGCGCCAGTCAACCAGCGTGCCGAACACGTCGAAGAAGAGAGCCTTGACGTTCATAGCTATGCGATGCCACGCAAATCGAAACGGCGCAAATGCGCGCGCTTTTGGCCGGCAATCGCCCGTGATACCGTCGGGTCCTGCCGCGACGAGTGCGGCGTTCCCGGGAGCAAGCGATGAAGCTCAGCGCCAGAAACATCCTGCGCGGCACCATCGTCGAGGTCATCAAGGGCCAGACCACGGCGCACGTGCGCCTCGACATCAAGGGAACCGTGGTCACCGCCTCCATCACCAACGAGGCGGTGGATGATCTCGGCCTCAAGAAGGGCATGGCGGCGGCCGCCGTCATCAAGGCTTCCGACGTGATGGTGGCGATCGACTGAATGGCGCAGGCGCTGGACTGCATCGTGGTCGGCGGCGGGCCGGCCGGGCTCACTGCCGCGATCTATCTCGCCCGTTTCCACCGCCGCTTCGTCGTCGTCGACGCCGGCGACAGCCGCGCCGC
>DATNNN010000138.1:0-3764 GCA_035601815.1 Xanthobacteraceae bacterium
CTGCAGGCCGGTGAAGATGTAGTTTCCGAGCGAGGTCTGGCCGATCGGGGTAGAGAGCGTGGCGGTCCCGATCACCCATACGGCGGCGGTGCGGATGCCGGCCATGATCACCGGCAGGGCGAGCGGCAGCTCGACCATGAAGAGGGTCTGGCGCGGCGTCATGCCGACGCCGAGCGCGGCTTCCTTGATCGCCGGGTCGAGCCCGACGATGCCGGTGACGGTGTTCCGCAGCACCGGCAGCATGGAATAGAGCGTGAGTGCGACCACCGCCGGCAAAAAGCCGAGCGCCGAGAAGCCCGCGCCGAAGGTGCGCTCGGTCAGCGCCGAGAGGCCGAGGAGCAGCGGATAGAACAGGGCGAGCAGCGCCAGACTCGGGATCGTCTGGATCAGGCTTGCGAACGCGAGCAGCGGCCAGCGCAAGCCGGGCCGCCGTGTAGCGGCAATCGCCAGCGGCAGGCTGATGAGAAGCCCGAGGCCGAGCGCCGTGGCGCTCACCAGCACGTGGTTGCCGAGATAATCGGGCAGGCGCGCGAACGCCTCGCCGATGCGCGGGTCGAAGGTCATGGCTTGCCGATCAGCGCGCCCAGGCGCTCGGCTTGGCGGCGCGGGGTTTCCACGAGCTCGCGCACGTAGGCATGCCGCGGCGAGGTCATGAGCGCCTTCGGCGTTGCGTCCTCGATGAGCCGGCCCTGGTGGATGACCACGACCCGGTCGGCGAGGAGCACGGCCTCCGTGAGATCGTGGGTGATCATCACCGTGGTGAGGCGGAGCTTGTCGTGCAGCGCGCGAACGTCGCGCCCCAGCGCGTCGCGGGTCAGCGCGTCCAGCGCCCCGAAGGGTTCATCCATGAGCACGATCTTCGGCTCGGCCGCGAGCGCGCGCGCAATGCCCACCCGCTGCCGCTCGCCGCCGGACAGCTCGCTCGGCAGGCGGCCGCGATACTTCTGCGGCAGCCGCACGAGCTTGAGGAGCTTGTTCACCCGCCCGCCCCGCCGCTTGTCGTCCCAGCCCATCAGCCGCGGCGTGATCGCGATGTTCTCGGCGACCGTCATGTGGGGAAAGAGGCCGATGCCCTGGAACACGTAGCCAATGCGGCGCCTGAGCGCGATCGGGTCGACGTCGCGCGCATCGCGCCCCTCGACCAGCACGCGGCCTTCGCCCTGGTCGGTGAGGCGATTGATCAGGCGCAAGAGCGTGGTCTTGCCGGAGCCCGAGGGGCCGACCACCGCCAGGAACTGCCGCGCGGGTACGCGCAGAGAAACCCGGTCGAGCGCCGGGCGGGCGCCGTCGCCGAAGGCCTTGGTGACGTTGTCGAGGAGGATTGCGGCTTGCGTCATGGCTAGGTCATGCTGACTATACGCCGGGGAGCGGATTGCATGAAAAGCGTGGTGGTCACGGGCGTCTCCACCGGCATCGGCTTCGGCACCGCCAAGGTGCTGACCGGCGCGGGTTATCGCGTGTTCGGCTCGGTGCGGCGCACCGCCGACGCGAACCGCGTGGCCGCCGAGCTCGGGCCGAACTTCACGCCGCTCCTGTTCGACGTCACCGACGAGGCGGCGGTCGCCGCCGCGGCGCGGGCGGTACGCGTGGCGCTCGAGGGCGAGCGGCTCGCCGGCCTCGTCAACAATGCGGGCGTGGTGGTGCCGGGGCCGCTGCTCGAACTCTCCATCGAGGAGTTCCGCCGCCAGATCGAGGTCAATCTCGTCGCCCAACTGAGTGTGACCCAGGCGTTCGCGCCGCTCCTCGGCACCGATGCGTCCTTGAAGGGCCCGCCCGGGCGCATCGTCATGATTAGCTCGGTGGCGGGCAAGAACGGGTCGCCGTTCGTCGGGCCCTACGCCGCCTCCAAGCACGGGCTCGAAGGGCTGTCGGCGTCGCTCCGCCGCGAGCTCATGGTCTACGGCATCGACGTCATCATCATCGGCCCGGGGGCGATCAAGACGCCGATCTGGGACAAGGCCGACGCCGTCGATCTCGCGCGCTACCAGAACACGCCCTATTACGACGCGCTCAACCGCGTGCGCGGCTTCGTGGCGGACATGGCGAAGACCGGGCTCGCGCCGGAAAAAGTGGGGGAGCTGGTTCTGAAGGCGCTCACCCACCCGCGGCCGCGGGCGCGCTACACCATCGTGCCGGACCGTTTGGTGAATTTCATCACCCGGATGCTGCCCGCGCGGCTCGTCGACCGCGAGATCGCGCGCCGTCTCGGATTCACCAAAAAGCGCGGTTAAGCAAACGCGTGGCTGGAGGGTCGACAAGGCCTTCCGCCGGTGCCAACTTCAACGCCAAGAACCACGAACAGGAGCGAGTAGGGAGAGTGAGAGATGCATAACCTTGCCATGCGCATTGGCGGCCGCGACGCCGGCTCCGGCGACGGCCGTACCTACGAGAAGCGCAATCCGTACACCGGTGAGGTGATCGCGGTCGTGCCCGACGCGGGTCCGCTCGATGCGGTCGCGGCCGTAGGCGCCGCCTCCGCCGCCTTCAAGGAATGGTCGAAGACGCCGCAGGGCAAGCGCCGCGCCATCCTGTGGAAAGCGGCCGAGCTCCTGGAAGGGCGCGCGCCGGAAGTAGCGAAGACCATGACCGCCGAAACCGGCTCGACGTTCGGCTGGGGCATGTTCAACACCTTCTTTGCCGCAAGCATCCTGCGCGAAGCGGCGGCTTCCACCTCCCAGATCACCGGCGAGGTGATTCCGTCGGATATCCCCGGCAACATCGCCATGGCCGTGCGCCAGCCGGTCGGCGTCGTGCTCGGCATCGCGCCGTGGAACGCGCCGATGATCCTCGGCGTGCGCGCCGTCGCCATGCCGCTCGCCTGCGGCAACACCGTCGTGATGAAGGCGTCCGAGGAGACGCCGCACACCCACCGCATCATCGGCGAGGTGCTGGAAGCGGCGGGACTGCCGGCGGGCGCGATCAACGTGCTCACCACCTCGCGCGAGGGTGCCGCAGCGGCGGTTGACGCGCTCATCGCCGACCCGCGGGTGAAGCGCATCAACTTCACCGGCTCCACCCACGTGGGCAAGATCATCGCCATGAAGGCGGCGCAGTACCTGAAGCCGGTGCTGCTCGAGCTCGGCGGCAAGGCGCCGCTCGTGGTGCTCGCCGACGCCGATCTCGACGAGGCGGCGGCGGCGGCGAACTTCGGCGCTTTCATGCACCAGGGGCAGATCTGCATGTCGACCGAGCGCCTGGTGGTGGAGAAATCGGTGGTGAAGTCGTTCACCGAAAAGCTGGTGGCCAAGGCCAGGGGGCTGAAAATGGGCGATCCGGCGCTGCCGGAAACCCAGATCGGCTCCATGATCAGCGAGCGCGCGGCGAGCCGCGTGCGCGACCTGGTGCAGGACGCGGTCAACCGCGGCGCGCGGGTGAACTGCGGCGGCGAGGGCAAGGGGGCGATGTTCGAGCCCACGGTCATCGATCGCGTCAGCCCGGAGATGCGCATCTACCGCGAGGAGTCGTTCGGGCCGGTGGTGATCGTCTTGCCGGTGGACGACGACGAGGAGGCGATCCGCACCGCCAACGATACCGAGTACGGCCTGTCGGCGGCGGTGTTCAGCCAGAACCTCGACCGCGCCTACGCGGTTGCCTCGCGCATTGAGAGCGGCATCTGCCACATTAACGGGCCGACGGTGGCCGACGAGCCGCAGATGCCGTTCGGCGGCGTCAAGGAATCGGGCTACGGCCGCTTCGGCGGCCGCGCCGGCATCGAATCGTTCACCGAGCTGCGCTGGATGACCATCCAGACGGGGCATCGGCAC
>DATNNN010000139.1:0-8332 GCA_035601815.1 Xanthobacteraceae bacterium
AGACTCATGTCGGTGAAGAGCGTGATCGCCTCGGGGAAGCGGCCGGCGTCATAGGTCGTCGGCCCGATCGATTGGCGCACCTTCGCCATCTCGTCGTCGCGGATGTTCTCGAACAGATCGGGCGTCACCTCACGGCCGTCGGCAAGCCGCGCCCGGTGATACATCCACTGCCACACCTGCGCCCGCGAAATCTCCGCTGTGGCCGCGTCCTCCATCAGGTCGTAGAGCGGCACGGCGCCGCGCCCGCGCAGCCACGCCTCGAGGTACTGCACGCCGACGCGCACGTTGTGGCGGAGCCCCGCCTCGCTGCGCTCGCCGGAATGCACCTCGAGGAGCTGGTCGCGCGTCACCTTCGCCTCGGCACGGAGCTTGCCGAGCTGGTTCGGCGTCTTCATCAGCTTGTCGAACACTTGCTTCGCCACCGGCACGAGGTCCGGGTGCGCCACCCAGGTGCCGTCGTGGCCGTCGTTCGCCTCGCGCTCCTTGTCGGCGCGCACTTTTGCAAACGCCGTTTCGTTCTTCTTGGCGTCGCCGCGCACCGGGATCTGCGCCGCCATGCCGCCCATGGCATAGGCGCCGCGGCGGTGGCAGGTCTTGATCAGCAGCAGCGAATAGGCGCGCAGAAAACTGCGGTCCATGGTCATGGTGCCGCGGTCGGGCGTGAGGAAGCGCTTCGAGCGACCCAGGCGCTTGATGAAGGAGAAGATGTAGTCCCAGCGGCCGCAGTTCAGCCCCGTGATGTGGTCGCGCTGCTCGTAGAGGATCTCGTCCATCTCGAAGGCGGCGGGCAAGGTCTCGATCAGCACCGTGGACTTGATGGTGCCGCGGTTGAGCCCGAGCTTCTGCTGCGCGTGGACGAACACGTCGTTCCACAGGCGCGATTCGAGGTGGCTCTCGAGCTTCGGCAGATAGAAATAAGGCCCGCTCTTCTGCTTGAGCGACGCTTTGGCGTTGTGGAAGAGATAGAGGCCGAAGTCGAAGAGCGCGCCTGAGATGGGCGCGCCGTCCACGCTCACGTGCTCCTCCAACAGGTGCCAGCCGCGCGGGCGCACGATCAGCGTCGCGAGCGTCTTGCCGAGCGCGTAGGCTTTCTTCGTCTGCGGGTCGGTGAAGTCGAGCTTGCCCGACCAGCGGTCCTTGAGGTTGATCTGGCCGTCGATGAGGTTCGCCCAGGTCGGCGAGCAGGCGTCCTCGAAGTCGGCCATGTAGACCTCGGCGCCGGAGTTGAGCGCGTTGATCACCATCTTGCGGTCGACGGGGCCGGTGAGCTCGACGCGGCGGTCTAGGAGGTCGCTGGGGATCGGGCCGACCTTCCAGTCGCGCTCGCGCACGTCGCGCGTCTCGGGCAGGAAGTCGGGAAGCTCGCCGGCGTCGAAGCGGTGCTGGCGGTCCATGCGCCGGCGCAACAGCTCCTGGCGCGTGCCGTCGAACTTGCGATGCAGCGCGGCGACGAAGGCGAGCGCGGGCGCGGTCAGGATCTCGTCGTAGCGGCGGTCCATGGCGCCCAGCACCGCGACGCCTGGCACGTTCGGCACCTCCGGGCGGGCGAAGGCGCGGCCGGTGCTCTTCGTGCGCACCACGTGGATCGAGCGCGGGGCAGCAGCCTTCACCTTGCGGACCGGGCGGCGGCGGCTTTTGGCGCGCGCCCCCGGCTTCAAGCCCTTGTTGTTCTTTGCTTTCTTCGCCTTAGCCTTGACGGCCATGCCCCACTCCAGCCCTGCGCCCCGCGCACAAGCCGGCGAGTTTAGCCCATGCAAGGGGGGACCGAAATGAGACCAATTTCCACCTAGGCGAGCGCCGCCGGCTTCGGCCCGCCGGTGGCCCAATCGAGCAATTCCACCGTGTGGGCGGTGGGGATCGCCGTGCCCGAGCCGATCTGCCAGAGACACCCGACGTTGCCCGCCGCGATCACGTCGGGCTCCGTGCGCTCGATGTTCGTGACCTTGCGGTCGCGGAGCCGCGTCGCGATCTCCGGCTGCAGCATGTTGTAGGTGCCGGCCGAGCCGCAGCACAGATGCCCCTCGGCCACGTCGCGCACGTCGAAGCCGACGGCGGCGAGGAGCTGTTTCGGCTCGCGCGTCACCTGCTGGCCGTGCTGCATGGAGCAGGCGGAGTGATAGGCGACCGTCATCTTCCGCGCCGGCGCGCTCAAGCCAAGTATGGCGAGATATTCGGTGATGTCTTTGGCGAGCTGCGACACCCGCGCCGCCTTCTCCGCGTACTTCGGATCGGTGCGCAGCATGAAGCCATAGTCCTTCACCGTGGTGCCGCAGCCGGACGCGGTGATGAGGATGGCGTCGAGGCCCTGCCCGTCGAGCTCGAGCGTCCAGGCGTCGATGTTGTTGCGCGCCTGCGCAAGCGCCTTCTCCTCACGGCCCATGTGGTGCACGAGCGAGCCGCAGCAGCCCTCGCCCCAGGCGAGCACCACCTCGATGCCGTGGCGGGTGAGGAGCCGGATCGCGGAGTCGCGCACCTCCGGCTTCACCACCGGATCGACGCAGCCCGACATCAGCGCGACGCGGCCGCGCTTCGGCCCCTCGCCCGCGAACACGCGGCCGGTCTCGACGGACGTGGATTTCACCTTCCACGGCGCGAGCTCAAGCATGGCGGCCACGGGCTTCAGGCCGACCAACGCGAACAGCGGCGCGAAGGGCTTGGCGAAACGCGCGAGCCGCAGCGCCCCGCGGAAGCGGCGCGGGTGCGGCATGACCGCGGCGAGCATGGCGCGGTAGAGGCGGTCCAGGAGCGGCCGGCGATAATTCTCCTCGATGTATTCGCGGGCGTGGTCGACGAGGTGCATGTAGTGCACGCCGGACGGGCACGTGGTCATGCAGGCGAGGCACGAGAGGCAGCGGTCGATGTGCTTGACCACGTGGCGGGTCGGCACGGCGTTCTGCTCCAGCATCTCCTTCATCAGGTAGATGCGGCCGCGCGGGCTGTCGTTCTCGTCGCCGAGCAAGACATAGGTCGGGCAAGTGGCGAGGCAGAAGCCACAATGGACGCAGGCGCGCAGGATCTTCTCGGATTGCGAGACCTGCGGGTCGGCGAGCTGGGCAAGCGTGAAGGATGTCTGCACGGGCCCGCTTAATAGCGCATTTCGCGGCTCGCCGGGAGCGCGATCAGTGCGTCAGCCGGTCGCCGGGATGCCGCTCGGGCACCGACATCGGGGGCTTCGCCCGCTCGCGCCGGCGCAGCATGCGGCGGATGAGGCTCATGCGCGGGCCGCTGCCGGAGGCGAGCTCCTCGTCGCTGACGATGCGGGCGCCGCCGGGCCGGTGCTCGAGCTCGATCTTGCGCTCGTGGAAGGCCTCGAGCTCGGGGCGGTGGCCGACGCTGACCACGGTGGTTTTCGGCAGGCGCTCGTTCATGAGCTGCATCAGCGCTTCCTGGCTGTTCTTGTCGAGCGCCGCCGTGGACTCGTCCATCACCACGATATCGGGCTTGTGGATCAAGAGGCGCGCGAAAGCCATGCGCTGCTTCTCGCCGCCGGAGAGCGTCTGGTCCCAGGGCCCCACCTCGTCGATGCGCTCGGTGAGCTGGTCGAGACCGACGGCGGTGAGCACCTCCTTCACCTCGTCGTCGCTCACTTCCTCGATCGCCTTGGGGTAGATCACCGCGCGGCGCAACGCGCCGATCGGGATGTACGGCTTCTGCGGCATCAGCGACATGTTGGCGTTCTTGCGCAGCTGAATCTCGCCCTTGCCCCACGGCCACAGGCCGGCGATGGCGCGCACCAGCGTCGACTTGCCCGAGCCCGACTCGCCCACGAACAGCACGCGCTCGCCCGGCGCGATCTCAACGTCGGCGTCCTTCACGATCACAGTGCCGTTGTCGAGGGTCACCGAGACGTCGCGCAGCTTCATGGCGACGCCTTCGGGGGCGTCGCTGCGGGCGATGCGGCCCCAGGTGCCTTCCGCCTCGGCTTTCTCCAGCGCGTCGAGCGAAACCATGAGCGAGGCGGCGCGGCGGGCCGACGCCGCCCAGTCGGCGAAGCGCGGGTAGTTGTCGACGAGCCAATTGAACGCGGTCTGCACCGTGACGAAGGCGGACGCCGCCTGCATCACCTGCCCGAGCGTCATGGTGCCGTCGAGGTATTTCGGCGACGACAGGATGATGGGGATCACCGGCGCCACCAGGAAGCTCGTCTGCGCCACGGTGGTGGTGCGCATGTATTGCTTCATCACCGCGCGCCAGCGGCCGAGCACCTTCTCGAGCGCGGTATCGAGGCCGCTCTTTTCCTCATCCTCGCCGGCAATGAGCGCGATGCTCTCGCCGTTCTCGCGCAGCCGCGTGAGCGCATAGCGCAACTCGGCTTCCGCCTGCATCTTCGTTTCCGAAGCAACCACGTAGCTGCGGCCGATGAACGCCATCGCACTCGAGGCGAGCACCGCATAGACCACGGCAGCGATCACGAGGAACCCGGGGACCGTGATCATGGTGCCGCCGAGCTGGAAGGTCAGGTCGCCGCCGACGAACCAGAGAACCGCGATGAAGGTCGCCGCCGACAGGAACGCGGAAAGAATGCCGGCGGCGAAATCGATGGGCGCCTCGGTGGCGACGCGCACGTCCTCGGCAATGCGGTATTCCGGGTTGTCGTGGTCGCCGGCGACGAGGTTGAGATGGAAGTAGCGGCCGTTGGTGAGCCAGCGTCCGACCAGGTGGTCGGTGAGCCAGCGGCGCCAGCGGCGCTGGGTGGTCATGCGGGCGTAGACGATGGTGATGGCGAGCGCGATCGAGGCGAGCGCGAGCGGCACGAAGATGATCGCCTGCAGGAGAACCGCGCTGCCATTCTTCTGCTCAAGCGCGTCGAAGATGGCGCGGTTCCAGACGTTGATCTCGTAGGAGACGTAGACCTGCGCCACCACGATGACGACGAGCGCGCAGGTCAGATACCAAGCGCGGGCGCGCGAGCCGCGCGCCCAGAAGCCGCGCGCGGTCCGCCAGAACCGGCGCAGGAGAAACTTTCGCTTGGCGGTTTCGTCGATTTTTTCGGCCATCGAGCCCCTGTAGTGGCGCGCAGCGCCCGTGCAGGCAACCCGCGCAGCGGACAAACCGCGGCGGGGCGAAAAGTTCCGCAGTGCCAGCTACATACCGGTGGGCCGATCTTGATTGGCGACAAGATCGGTCCCGCGCGTCGCGTTTTTTCTACTTAACGTCTACCTGCGTGCGATATTCGATGACCTTTCTTGACGAACATATTTGTATTCCCGCCATGTGAGCCAAATTACGACTACGTCGAGAAAAGTAATCACTAAGAGCCAAATGGAATGGGTGAAGCTGTATCTGTACAGCTGATAAAAAACGAAAAGAGTGAAAATCAAAATAGAAATCGGATAATAGGATAATTTCCTGCGCATCAGCCCGGCAATCAGAAAAACCTTCAGAATACCGTGGCTCAAGAGGTAAAATGACGTGAAAAGCTGCGAACTGACGGAAAAACTCTGCGCAAATTGGATCAGGTAGCGCGCCACTACGTCGTTCGGATCTTCGATGAGTTCTTGTTTCGTAACCGCAAGAATCAGATTCAGCAGGAAATGCTGGCTTACGAAATAGGCGAGAACTCCGCCGATGATTTCTAAGACTCCGAAAATACCTTTAAGGACGAGGCTAACCTCAAATGCGCGGCGAACGTTCTTTTCCTCAAATAATTTTTTCATTCCAAGCACACCGCCTGAAATCCCAGCCCTCGAGAACGAGGGTAACGAATGTTCGCTCGCCCTTCCAGAGCGGCCAGGAGCCCGGCGGTATTCGACGCTGCGCTGCGGAAGCGAACGCTACATGCCCGCGTACATGCGGCCCGGGTTGAGGATGCCGCGCGGGTCGAAGCTTTCCTTGAGCCGTTTCACCAGTGCCGCGAGCCCGGGCTCGAGCGGCGCGAAGGAGGCGGCACTGGCGCGGGCCGAAACGCTCGCGCGCACGAGCATGGCGTGGCCGGCGTTGCCCAACGCGGCGCGCACTTCCGCTTCGCGCGGCGCGTCGTCCTTCATCTCCGCCCAGATCAGACCGCCGGCCCAGTCGTAGAAGACATCGGCGCCGAGTGCCGCGAGCGCCGTTCCGACCGCGGGCCCGAGCGTGGGCGGCACGGAGATGCGCCACACCGCGCGCGCCGAGCCGTCGGCGAAGGGTTTGGCGTCGCGGACAGTGCGCCACAGCGCGCAGGAATCTTCCGCGCCGAGATCGGCGAGCGCGCCGAGGGGCTTCAGCATCTCCGTGAGCTTCTCGCGGCGGTAGGCGATCGACGGCGAGACACCTTCGAGGCGGAGCGCCGTGACGCTTTTCCCTCCGCCCGGCACGCCGAGCCGCGCCGCGACCTTCGCGGGAAAATGCGCGGCAGCAGAAACGTCGGCGGCGGTGTTCATCACCGCGCGCATGGCTTCGCCGGCCCGCGCATCGTCAAGGCCGAGCACCAGGAGCGTCGCCACGTCCTCCGCGGCGGGCAACACCTTCAGCGTCCACGAAGTCGCCACCGCGAGCGTGCCCCAGGAGCCGGTGAGGAAGCGCGGCAGATCGTAGCCGGTGACGTTCTTCACCACCCGGCCGCCGCCCTTGAACGCCTCGCCGCGGCCGGAGACGGCGGCGACGCCGAGCGCATGGTCGCGCACGGCACCGGCCTTGATGCGGCGCGGGCCGGAAAGGTTGGTGGCGACGACGCCGCCGAGCGATCCCGCGCCGGCCTTGCCGCCGAGAAGGGGACCGAGGTCGACGGGCTCGAAGGCGAGCTCCTGGTTGCTGACGGCCAAGAGCTTCTCGATCTCGGCGATGGGCGTCCCCGCCTGAGCGGAAAGCACCAGCTCCTCGGGCTCGTAGAGGGTGACGCCCGAAAGCGCGGACACGTCCAGCGTCAGATCGGTCTGGGCCGCGCGGCCGATCGCGCGCTTGCTGCCGCGGCCGACCACCTCGAGCGTCTTCTCCTCGGCAATCGCCCAGCGGACGGCTTCGAGGACTTCGGCGTCGGTCCGCGGCTTGAGGGCGTCAGGCATCAAAACCGCGGGATGTCGGGGAACGGCAGCTTGCCGGCGTGGATGTGCACGCGGCCGAGCTCGGCGCAGCGGTGGAGCTGCGGAAAAACCTTGCCCGGGTTGAGCAGCCCCTTGGCGTCGAAGGCACACTTCACGCGCTCTTGCTGGGCGAGATCAATCTCGGTGAACATGGTCGGCATCAGGTCGCGCTTCTCGACGCCGACGCCATGCTCGCCGGTGAGCACGCCGCCGACCTCGACGCAGAGCCGCAGGATATCGGCGCCGAAGCGCTCGGCGCGGTCGAGCTCGCCCTCTTTGTTGGCGTCATAGAGAATGAGCGGATGCAAATTGCCGTCACCGGCGTGAAAAACGTTGGCGCAGCGCAGCCCATAGACCTCGGTGAGTTCGCGGATGCGCGCGAGCACTTGCGGGAGCTTGGCGCGCGGAATGGTGCCGTCCATGCAGTAGTAGTCGGGCGAGATGCGGCCGACCGCCGGGAACGCCGCCTTGCGGCCGGCCCAGAACATCAGCCGCTCGTCCTCGGATTGCGAGGCGCGGAGCGTAACGGCGCCGCAGGATTTCGCGATCTCCGCCACGCGCTCGATGAGATGGCTGCACTCCGGCGCCGGGCCGTCGAGCTCGACGATGAGGAGCGCCTCCACGTCGAGCGGATAGCCGGCGTGAACGAAGGCTTCGGCCGCGTGGATCGCCGGCCGGTCCATCATCTCCATGCCGCCGGGGATGATGCCGGCGCCGATGATCTTCGCCACGCATTCGCCCGAAGCCTCGGAGGTGGGGAATCCGATCAAGAGCGCCCGCGCCGTCTCCGGCTTCTTGATGATGCGCACCGTCACCTCGGTAACGACGCCGAGCAATCCCTCCGAGCCGATGACAAGGCCGAGGAGATCGTAGCCGCCAGAATCGAGCTCCTTGCCGCCGATGCGGATCGCCTCGCCGGTCATCAGCACCAGTTCGACGCCGAGCACGTTGTTGGTGGTCATGCCGTATTTCAGGCAGTGCACGCCGCCGGAATTCTCCGCCACGTTGCCGCCGATGGTGCAGGCAATCTGCGACGAGGGATCGGGGGCGTAATAGAAGCCGGCGTCGGCGACGGCGTTCGAGATGCCCAAGTTGGTGACGCCGGGCTGCGCCACGACCACGCGGTTGTCGTAGTCGATGTCGAGGATCGTGTTGAACTTGGAGAGCCCGAGCAGCACGCCGTCGGCGAGCGGCAACGCGCCGCCGGAGAGCGACGTGCCGGCGCCGCGCGGCACCACCTTGATGCCTTCGCCGTGGCAATAGCGCAGGATCCGCGACACCTGCTCGGTGGTCTCCGGCAGCACCACCACCATGGGAAGCTGGCGGTAGGCGGT
>DATNNN010000140.1:0-2413 GCA_035601815.1 Xanthobacteraceae bacterium
TCGCGCCCGACGCAGCGCGGGCCCGCGGACTATTTCACCGGCACCATTTGGCGCGAGACGATCATCGAGGCGCCGGCACCGGCGCGGCTGCAGTCGGGCCGCGTCAGCTTCGAGCCCGGCGCGCGCACGGCCTGGCACACCCACCCGCTCGGGCAGACGCTCTATGTACTCGCCGGCGTCGGCCGCGCGCAGAGCGCGGGCGGGCCGCTGCGCGAGATCCGCGCCGGCGACACGGTATGGATCGCGCCCGGCGAGAAGCACTGGCACGGCGCCGGCCCCACCACGGCCATGACGCACATCGCCATGCAGGAGGCGGAAGGCGGGAAGTATGTGACGTGGATGGAGAAGGTGAGCGACGCGGACTACGCCGCCAAGCCCGGCGGCTGAGCGTTCATCCGCCACGGCTCGCGGACATCTGGTAGAACGTGATCGCGATCTCGAACACGATCATGACTCGAGCCAGAGCGGGCGCTCGGTGTCGATCCTATCGGTGAACGCCGGCAGCATTCCCGCTAGCGGCCCGCGGGATTGAGCATCGACCACACCGGCGAGCCGAGCAGGGCGTCGAGCCAGATCACGAGGCTGCGCAGCGAAGCCGGCGCCTGGTCGCTGTAGCCGAAGACCATGATCGCGAAGACAAGCGGCGGAATGGCGAGGATCCACAGAAGCGCGATGATCACGCGGCGCTGGCGTTCGGCCACTTGGCTAGCATCGGGCGGCGGGGTGTAGCGGGACATGGATCTTGCCTCGTTGCGCGGCGCGGCGAGCCTAATGCTTCCGCGCCTGCACCAGCAATCCCACGCGGATGGGCATCCGCCCGTTTTTCAGCATGCAGCGCCGCCAAGCCGGTTCGCTTTCCGTGGCTCTTCGGCCGGGAAGCCGGGCAATAAATCGGCATAAGCGAAACCGTCGCGTTCCACCGTTTCGCCGAGCGTGACGGGAAGCTTCCGCCGCAGCATGGGTCCCGCGGAGACGAAGCTATGGAACTCGCCGTTTTCGCCGCACGGGTCGACCGTGCGCGGCAGGCTGTCGAGCAACGTCCCGTCGAACCGGAGTCCGACAAACGCCGCAGGCAGCGCTTTCAAGTCCACGCAGACCAGATGGGCCTCGACGCCGGCCCCGATCATCTCGCGCGCGAGCGCCTCGGTCGGCCGTTGCCACAAGGGAAATACCGGTGTCATCCCGATCTCGGCCAGACGCGCCTCGCGGTAGGCGCGGATATCCGCAAGGAAAAGATCGCCGAACACGACGTGGGTGACGCCCGCGCCTTTCGCCTCGACGAGCGCCGCGGCCATGCGCTGTTCGTAGATGTCGTTCGGACAGGGAAACGGGATGCGGACTACGATCCGCCGCAGCTCGGCCGCCTCGAGCTGCGCCGCAAGCAGCTCCTCGCGCACGCCGTGCATGCTCACG
Organism: Xanthobacteraceae bacterium; assembly: GCA_035601815.1. Taxonomy (GTDB): domain Bacteria; phylum Pseudomonadota; class Alphaproteobacteria; order Rhizobiales; family Xanthobacteraceae; genus DATNNN01. The sequence goes on from DATNNN010000140.1 coordinate 1,414, forward strand.
CGCGCGAAGGTCTCGGTGACCGTGGTGAGGCCCGCGACGATGTCGAAGGTGCCGGCGCGCCTGATCTCGTGCAGCGCCCAGGCGCTGTCCTTGCCGCTCGACCAGGCGATCAAAGCTTTGGCGCGCTGCATCGAGCCTAATGCTTCCGCGCCTGCACCAGCAATCCGACGATGGTCTTCTCGCCCAGCTCCTTCGCCGCCTCCAGGCGATGCAGCCCCTCCACCAGCACGAAGCGGGCGCCGTCGGGGCGCACCAGGATCGGCATCTTCTGGCCTTCTTCCAGCATGCTCTCGGCGATCTCGCGCACGGTGGCGAGGTTCAGCGTCTTGCGTCGCGCCGCCGGCACGTAAATGTCGGCGATGGCAAAGGTCTGATATTTCATCATGGCCTTGCCACCCGTTCTCGCGCCGCGCGCCGCTAGTACTCGTTTGCGATCGGCAGATCTTCGGCCGGGAACAGCGAGATCACCACGCAGCCCTTGTCGGTGACCACCATCTCCTCCTCAATGCGCGCGGCGGAGAAGCCGTCCTTGGCCGGGCAATAGGTCTCCAGCGCGAACACCATACCGGTCTTGATCTCCATGGGATGCTCGAGCGACACCACGCGGCTGATAATCGGCCGCTCATGGATGGCAAGCCCGAGCCCGTGGCCGAACTGCAGGCCGAAGGCGGCGAGCTCGGTGGGGAAGCCGAATTCGGTGGCCTTGGGCCACACGGCCGCGACCTTGTCGGTGGAGACGCCGGGCTTGATCAGCTCGATCGCCTTGTCGAGCCATTCGCGGCACTGCTTGTAGGCGTCGTGCTGCACGGGCGTGGCGCGGCCGACATTGAAGGTGCGGTAGTAGCAGGTGCGATAGCCGACGTAGCTGTGCAGCACGTCGAAGAAGGCCTGATCGCCCGGCCGGACCATGCGGTCGGTGAAGTTGTGCGGGTGCGGATTGCAGCGCTCGCCGGAAATGGCGTTGATTGCCTCGACGTCGTCGGAGCCGTGCTCGTAGAGG
>DATNNN010000141.1:0-2220 GCA_035601815.1 Xanthobacteraceae bacterium
GGCCACAGCCGTGGGATCGGAGAGGAGGGCGGCGTCGAGCTTCTGCTTCTTCAGCTCGGTGCGGACGCGGGCGAGCTTCTTCTCGGCCGGCTCGCCGGCGAATTTCAGCGGGTGCAGCACGACCCTGGCGAGCGGCGGCGCCAGCCGATTGGTCCAGATGGCGTCCACGGGATTGTCGTCGACGGCGACGAGGCGGGCCTTCGCCCGTTTCGCGGCCTTCCCAAGCCGCTTCGCGCCGGCGATGGTGGTGCGCCACGGATCGTAGCCGAGCGTGCTGCCCTCCTTGAGGTTGTCAACGAGCCAGCGACCGGGCGGACGATCGAGATGCTCGATGCGGAACGCCTTGCTATCGACCTGTTTTTTGGCCTGCAGGGTGTAGCGGCCGTCCACGAACAAGGCCGCTTTGTCCCTGAGCACGATCGCGACGCCGGCCGATCCGGTGAAGCCGGTGAGCCAGGCGAGCCGCTCCTCGCAAGCAGGCAGGTATTCGTTCTGGTGCGGATCGGCGTGGGCGACGACGAAGCCGTCGAGGCCGCGTCGCTCGAGCTCGGCGCGCAGCCGGCGCAACCGCTCGGCGCCCTTCGAGGAACTGGCCGCTTCCTCGAAGCTCTGGAATTTCGCCTGGAACATGGTGCGGGTTCTAGAGCGGGTAGCCATATAGCGTCCATGGGCTCGCCAAAGTGGGGTCGCGATGCCATTTTGTTCTCATCACCGATTCGCTAGGAAAGAACCGTGGCAAGCCCGCTGAAGCCGCTTCCCGAGCCGTTCGATCCGCCTCTGCCTCGTCCCGGCGGTGTGGCGGCGCGGGCGCGCGCGGCCGCGGTCGGCACCGGTTATCTCGACGGGCTGAATCCGGAGCAACGGGAGGCCGTGGAGAGCCTGGACGGCCCGGTGCTGGTGCTCGCCGGCGCCGGCACGGGCAAGACGCGGGTGCTCACCACCCGCATCGCCCACCTGATCGCCACCGGCCGGGCGCGGCCGTCGGAAATCCTCTCGGTCACCTTCACCAACAAGGCGGCACGCGAAATGAAGGGGCGCGTGCACGCCATGCTCGGCGAGGCGGTGGAGGGGATGCCGTGGCTCGGCACGTTCCATTCCATCGGTGCGAAAATTCTGCGGCGCCACGCCGAGATGGTGGGGCTGAAATCCGATTTCACCATCCTCGACACCGACGACCAGATCCGGCTGATCAAGCAGATCCTGTCCGCCGCCGACATCGACGAGAAGCGCTGGCCGGCGCGCCTCTTCGCCTCCATGCTCGACAACTGGAAGAACCGCGGGCTATCGCCGCCCGACGTGCCGGCGGGGGAGGCCGCCACCTTCGCCAACGGCCGCGGCCAGTCGCTCTACGTCGCCTATCACGATCGGCTGAAGACGCTGAACGCCGCCGACTTCGGTGATCTCCTGCTCGAGAACCTGCGCCTGTTCCGCACGCGCACCGACGTGCTGGCGCAATACCAGTCGCGCTTCCGCTACATGCTGGTGGACGAATATCAGGACACCAACGTCGCCCAGTATCTGTGGCTGCGGCTGTTGGCCCAGGGTTCGCGCAATCTTTGCGTCGTCGGCGACGATGACCAGTCGATCTACGGCTGGCGCGGGGCGGAGGTCGACAATATTCTGCGCTTCGAGCACGACTTTCCCGGCGCCAAAGTCATTCGCCTGGAGCGCAACTACCGCTCCACCGGCCACATCCTTGCCGCCGCCGCGGGTCTGATCGCCCACAACGAAAGCCGTCTCGGCAAGACGCTGCGTACCGAAGACAAGGACGGCGACAAGGTTGCGGTCGCGGGTGCCTGGGATTCCGAGGAAGAAGCGCGCGCCATCGGCGAACAGATCGAGGAGCTGCAGCGGGCAGGGCACAAATTGTCGGAGATCGCGATCCTGGTGCGGGCGTCGTTCCAGATGCGCGAGTTCGAGGATCGCTTCATCACCCTCGGCCTTCCCTATCGCGTCGTGGGCGGCCCGCGCTTCTACGAGCGCGCCGAAATCCGCGACGCGCTCGCCTATTTCCGCTGCGTGGTGTCGGCGGCCGACGATCTCGCCTTCGAGCGCATCGTCAATACGCCGAAGCGCGGCCTCGGCGACGCCACCCTGCAGATGCTGCACGACTACGGCCGCGCCAAGGGCGTGTCGCTCCTGGAAGCGTCGCGCACGCTGTCTTCCACCGAGGAGATGAAACCGAAGCAGCGCACGGCGCTGCGCGAGCTCGTGGCCTCG
>DATNNN010000142.1:0-2033 GCA_035601815.1 Xanthobacteraceae bacterium
AAGCGCACATCGCCGCGATCGAGAAGGCGCGCCCGCTCAATGCCTACGTGCTGGAGACGCCGGAGAAGGCGCTCGCGATGGCGGCCGACGCGGACGCGCGCCTCAAGTCCGGCAAGGCGCGGCCGCTCGACGGCATCGCGCTCGGCGTCAAGGACATGTTCGCCACGGCAGGCGTGCGCACCACCGCCTGCTCGAAGATCCTCGGCAACTTCACGCCGCCCTACGAGTCGACGGTGACCGCGAACCTGTGGCGCGACGGCGCGGTGCTGCTGGGAAAAACCAACAACGACGAGTTCGCCATGGGCTCGTCGAACGAGACCTCCGCCTTCGGCCCCGTGCACTCGCCGTGGCGGCGAAAGGGCTCGAACGCTCCGCTGGTGCCGGGCGGATCGTCGGGCGGCTCGGCGGCGGCGGTGGCGGCGCAACTTTGTCTGGGCGCAACGGGCACCGACACCGGCGGCTCGATCCGCCAGCCGGCGGCGTTCACCGGCATCGTCGGCGTCAAGCCTACCTACGGCCGCTGCTCGCGGTGGGGCATCGTGGCGTTCGCCTCGTCGCTGGATCAGGCGGGGCCGTTCGCACGCACGGTGCGCGACGCCGCGATCCTGCTCCGCTCCATGGCCGGCTTCGACCCGAAGGATTCCACCAGCGCCGATCGTCCCGTGCCCGACTACGAGAAGGCGATCGGCCGATCGGTCAAGGGACGCAAGATCGGCATTCCCAAGGAATACCGCTTGCCGGGCATGTCGGCGGAGATCGAGAAGCTGTGGAAAGAGGGCGCGGCGTGGCTCAAGGCGGCGGGCGCCGAGGTGGTCGAAATCTCGCTGCCGCACACGAAGTACGCGCTGCCCGCCTATTATATCGTGGCGCCGGCGGAGGCCTCCTCCAATCTCGCGCGCTACGACGGTGTGCGCTACGGCCGGCGCGAGCCCGGCCGCGACATCACCGAGCTCTACGAGAAGACGCGCGCCGCGGGCTTCGGCCCCGAGGTGCGCCGGCGCATCCTGATCGGCACCTACGTGCTGTCGGCCGGCTACTACGACGCCTATTATCTGCGGGCGCAAAAGGTGCGCACGCTGATCAAGCGTGACTTCGAGGAAGTGTTCGCTAAAGGAATTGACGCGGTGCTGACGCCGGCGACGCCGTCGCCGGCCTTCGCCGTGGGCGAGAAGTCGGGCGACCCGGTGAAGATGTATCTCAACGACGTATTCACGGTGACGGTGAACATGGCGGGCCTGCCGGGGATCGCGGTGCCGGCCGGCCTCGACGCGAGCGGCCTGCCGCTCGGCCTGCAGCTCATCGGCCGGCCGTTCGATGAGGAAGCGCTGTTCTCGCTCGGTGAGGTGATCGAGCAGGCGGCGGGACGCTTCGAGGTTGCCGAGCGGTGGTGGCAATAGGCCACGGGAGGTCGCATGAAAAGGACAGCCATCGTTGCGTTGCTTATTCTGACGGCGCTTGCGGCGCACGCGGCGGACCCGCAACCGGGCCTCTGGCAGGTCACGGTCAAGAGCGCGGCGCCCGGCGGACAGGCGCGCGAGCACGTGAGCACCTCTTGCGTCACGCCGGAGCAGGTCAAGAATCTACAGAGCGGCGTCGGGCCGGAAAATCCCAACATGCCGTGCAAGCGCACGAGCTTGGAGCGGCAGGGCAATCGGGTGACCTATCACGTGCAATGCACGATGCAGGGCGGGACGTCGGAAGGCGACGGCACCTTCATCTTCGACACGCCGACCCACTACAGCGCTACCGTGACGAACCGGATCGCCATGCAGGGCCAAACGATTACGACCACCACCATCATGGAAGGCCGCCGCATCGGCGAATGCCCGCGCTAGCGCCGGCCGCGGCCGTACAGAAAAAAGGCCGGGCATGTGCCCGGCCTTTCTCGCTTACCGATTGTTATGGACGCGTCGGCGCGACGGGGTTGGGGATCGCCGCCGGCGGCCTCGGCTGGGTGATCGGCGGATTGAGCGTCGAACTCGTGCCCGGCGCGGCCATCGGGACCGAGGTCACGCCGTAGTCGGCGCGGCTGA
>DATNNN010000143.1:0-11490 GCA_035601815.1 Xanthobacteraceae bacterium
GCGATGTTGTCGGACACGTGCTTGAGGCCGGCCATGAGGCCTTCGATGCGCTCGAGCATGGTGTTGAGGCTGTTGGCGAGGCGGTCGAACTCGTCGCCGGAGCCCGCCACCGGCAGTCGGCCGGCGAGGTCGCCGGCCATGATGCGCCCGCTCGACGCGGTCATGGCGTCGATCCGGCCCAAGACACGGCGCGCCACCACGAGACCGCCGACGACGCCGAGCACGACGAGCAGCACCACCGCCCAGCGCGCCGGCACCGCCAGGATCTGGCGCAGGCGCTCGCGCTCCTCGAAATCGCGGCCGACCATGAGGCGAAAGCCGCCCTGGAGAAAGAACACGCGCACGAGCGCGCGGCTCTCCCGCGTCGACTCGCCGCCCTCGGGCCGGCGATAGGTGATCTCCGTCCAGCCCTGGCTGTCGAGGGCACTCGTGGGCACGTCGGTGACGTTGCCGGCGAGCGCGACACCGGCGTAGGTGGTGACGAGATAGAGATTGGAGCCCGGCTGCGCCGCGCGCTGGTCGACCACGGCGACGAGGCGGCGGATGCCGCCGATGCGGTATTGGTCGTTGAGGATGCGCACCTCGGCTTCCACCGTCTCGGTCAGCTGCGAGACGACGAGATCCTGGGTGTGGCGCGCGAGATAGAGGATCAGCGCGCCCGCGATCACCGCGAACACCAGCAGGTACACCACGACGATCTTGAACGTCGTGGTGCGGACGAGCTTACCGAGCGCCGTCACGGATCATGTATCCGGCGCCGCGCACCGTATGGAGGAGCGGCTTGTCGAAGCCCTTGTCGATCTTGGAGCGCAGCCGCGACACGTGCACGTCGATCACGTTGGTCTGCGGGTCGAAGTGATAGTCCCACACGTTCTCGAGCAGCATGGTGCGGGTGACCACCTGGCCGGCGTGACGCATGAGATATTCGAGCAGCCGGAACTCGCGCGGCTGCAGCGGAATGTCCTGGCCGCCGCGGGTGACCGAATGGGCAAGCCGGTCGAGCTCGAGGTCGCCGACCTTGTAGGTGGTGTCGGAGGCCTGCGGCGCGACACGGCGCGCCAGCGCCTCGATGCGGGCGAGCAGCTCGGAGAAGGAATAGGGCTTGGCGAGATAATCGTCGCCGCCGGCGCGGAGCCCGGTGACACGGTCGTCCACCTGCCCGAGCGCCGACAGGATCAGGACCGGCGTGGACCTGCCGCGGGCGCGCAGCTCCGAGACCACCGACAGGCCGTCGCGCTTGGGCAGCATGCGGTCGACGATGAGGACGTCGAACTCGTCGTCCAGCGCCAGCGCGAGACCCTCCTCGCCGTCGCGCGCCACCTCGGCCACGTGGCCGGATTCGCGCAACGCCTTCTTCAGGTAGTCGGCGGCGTCGCGGTCGTCCTCGACGACAAGCAGGCGCATGGCGGAGGTCCCGGCGGGGGAATCGATGGTGGGCGCTTGCTGCAAGCTAGCCTCGGGTCATGCCGCAAAAAAGGTCGGGCGGAGGGTTTTTGCAAACCCCCCGCCCGTGGGACTTCCGGCGGTCGGCGGGGGCGACGGGGATGCCGCCGCCGGTTCCCTAGCTGTTAGCCGCGCCCTACGGGCACGGTGACGAAACGCGTTCCGTTCTCGCTCTTGACCCGCAGGAGGACGACACCCTTGCCGTCCTTGCGCGCCTGGCCGAGCGCGTCGCTGACCTCGGCGGGATTGGCGACCGCCTTGCCGGCGACCTCCAAAATCACGTCGCCCGACTTCAGGCCACGCTCCGCGGCCGGACCCTTGGGGTCGACCTCGGTGACGACGACGCCCTCGCTGCCGGCGCCGGCGACGGAGTTTGCCGGTGCGAGCGAGAGACCAAGACGGGGCACCTCGGCGCCCTGCTCGCGCTTCGGCGCAGTCGGCTTCTCCGTGCGCTGCTCGGGCAGCTTGGAGAGGACGACCTCAAAGGTGCGTTCCTTGCCGTCACGCAACACGTTGAGCTTCACCGTCGCGCCCGGCTGGAAGCCGGCGATGCGGCGCGACAGCTCGCGCGCGTCCTTGATCGGCTGGCCGTCGACCGAAAGGACGACGTCGCCGGCCTTGATGCCTGCCTTGGCGGCCGGAGTATCGGCCTGCACGTCGGCGACGAGCGCGCCCTGCGCCTCCTTGACGCCGAGGCTTTCGGCGATCTCCGGCGTCACCGGCTGAATCTGCACGCCGAGGTAGCCGCGGGTCACCGACCCGGTCTCCTTCAGCGAGGCGACGACGCGCTCGACGGTCTCCGCCGGGATCGCAAAGGCGATCCCGATGTTGCCGCCGGACGGCGAGACGATCGCGGTGTTCACGCCGATCACTTCGCCGGCAAGGTTGAAGGTGGGACCGCCGGAGTTGCCGCGGTTCACGGCGGCGTCGATCTGCAGGAAGTCGTCGTAGGTGCCGGCGCCGATATCGCGGCCGCGGGCGGACACGATGCCGGAGGTGACGGTGCCGCCGAGGCCGAACGGATTGCCGACCGCAAGCACCCAGTCGCCGACGCGCGGCGCGGTGGTGGAGAACTTGACCCACGGGAAGTCATGGCCGCGGCCGTCGACTTTGAGCAGCGCCACGTCGGTGCGCGAGTCGGTGCCGACCACCTTGGCGGTGTAGGTCATGCCGTTGTCGGTGGTGATCTCGACCTCGGTCGCGCGCTCGACCACGTGGTTGTTGGTGACGATGAAGCCGTCGCCGGAGACGAAGAAGCCCGAGCCCTGGCCGGTCACGCGCCGGTTGCGCGGGCCCTGGCCCATGCCGGGCTGATCGCCGAAGAAGCGGCGCATGAACTGCTCGATCTGCGGCGGCAGGTTCTCGCGGCCGGAGCCCTCATTATTCTCGAGGAGACCGACCTGCGGGGTGTCGACCTTGACCCTGACGCTGACCACCGCGGGACGAACCTTGTCCACCACGTCGGCGAAGGAATACTGGCCGGGCGAACGCTCGGTGCGGATCTGCGCCAGCGCCGGGGTCTGGGGAATGAAAGTCTGGGTCGCGGCGAAGCCGGCGACGGCAAGGCCGAACACGCTCGCAAGCAGAATCGAACGCCGGCGCACGGTGGCGCGAGTGGCGGGTGAAAACTCGTTGGGGGACATCCCGTTCTCCGGTTGCCTGATCAGGTTCTGCGGAGAAGATAGGGAGCTGTTTCTTACGGCCTGCCGTCTGGAAAATTACACTTTGGTAAGGTCGGCCGGCCCGCCGGAAAGCTCGGCCAGCCGCCGCTTTTCCTCTGGGGACAAGTCCGCGGGGGCGCTGGCGTCACGTCTTTTCAGACCGAAGAAGACCGCCACACCGCCGAGCACAAGCACGAGAATCGGCGCCGCCCAGAGGAGCGCGGTGCCTAAGCGCAGGCGCGGCTCGAGCAGCACGAACTCGCCATAGCGCGCCACCAGGAAACCGCGCACCTGCGCATCGCTGTCGCCGGCTTTAAGACGCTCGCGCACCAGGACGCGCAGGTCATGGGCGAGCGGCGCGTCGGAATCGTCGATGGACTGGTTCTGGCAGACCATGCAGCGCAGCGTCTTCGACAGCGCGCGGGCGCGGGCCTCGACCGCGGGATCGGCGAGCATCTCGCCGGGGTTGAGCGCGAGGGCGGGCCCGGCAAGGCCGATGACCGAGACCATGACAAGGAGTAGCCGGCGCATCGTTCACTCCGCCGGCACGGGCATCGCGCTTCTCGCCCGGCGCGGCGCGCCGATGCGCAGCCTCCGATCGGACAATGAGAGTGCGCCGCCGAAGGCCATCAACACGGCTCCGAGCCAGATCAGCGTGACGAGCGGCTTCCAGTAAAAGCGCGCGACGATGCTGTCGCCCCCGGGCTCGCCGAGGCTCGCGTAGAGCTGGCCGAATCCGAAGGTCTCGATCGCGGCCTCCGTGGTCGGCTGGTTGCGTGCTTCATAGAGGCGCTTGGCGGGCTCCAGCACCGCGACCACGACGCCGGCGCGGCGCACCTCCATGCGGCCGACGAGCTCGCGGTAATTGGGGCCGTCGCGCTGGCTGACGCTAGCGAGCGCGATGTCGTAGCCGGCGATCTCCGCCCGGTCGCCGACCTTGAGCGAGATGATCTTCTCCTCGCTCCAGCCGACTTCGGAGACGATGCCGAGCAAGCTCACGGCGATGCCGAGGTGCGCGAACAGGACGCCGAAGGCGGCGCGCGGCAGGCCGCGCAGGCGCGCACTCACGTCGGCAAGCGGCGCCCGGAAGAGCCCGATGCGGTCGGCGAACTCGGTGAGGCTGCCGGCGATGGCGTAGAGCGCGATCAAGAGGCCGATCGCGGCAATCAGCGGCCCGCCGCGCAGGAGATAAAGAGCGAGGCCCGCGACGACGGCGGCGATCGCGGCGGCGAACGCGAGACGCTCGGCCGCGCCCTTGAGGTCGCCGCGTTTCCAGGAGAGCAGCGGGCCGATCGGCATGACCGCGATGGTGCAAAGCAGGAGCGGGCCGACCGTGCGGTCGAAGAACGGCGCGCCGACGGAGATCTTCTCGCCGGTCAGCGCCTCGAGCGCCAGCGGATAGAGCGTGCCGGTGAGCATGGTGGCGCAGGCGGCGGTGAGCAGCAGGTTATTGAGGACGAGCGCGCCCTCGCGCGAGATCGGCGCGAACAGGCCGCCCGGCTTCAGCGCCGGCGCGCGCAGCGCGAACAGGACGAAGGCGCCGCCGACGAAGACCGAGAAGATCGCCAGGATAAAGACGCCGCGCGCCGGGTCGTTGGCGAACGTGTGCACCGAGGTGAGCACGCCCGAGCGCACCAGGAAGGTGCCGAGCAGCGATAGCGAGAAAGCGAGGATCGCGAGCAGCACGGTCCACACCTTGAGCGCGTCGCGCTTCTCCATGACGAGGGCGGAGTGCAGCAGCGCCGTGGTGGCGAGCCATGGCATGAGCGAGGCGTTCTCAACCGGGTCCCAGAACCAGAAGCCACCCCATCCGAGCTCGTAGTAGGCCCAGTACGAGCCCATGGCGATGCCGAGGGTGAGGAAGATCCAGGCGCCGAGTGTCCACGGCCGCACCCAGCGCGCCCAGGCGGCGTCGATCTTGCCCTCGATCAGCGCGGCGACGGCGAAGGCAAACGACACCGAGCAGCCGACATAGCCGAGATAAAGAAGCGGCGGATGGATGGCGAGCCCGATGTCCTGGAGGATCGGGTTCAAGTCCTGGCCCTCGGCGGGCGGCGGGTCGAGGCGGAGGAACGGGTTCGAGGTGGCGAGGATAAAGAGAAGGAAGGCCGCGGCAATCGCCCCCTCGACGCCGAGGACGCGCGCGCGCAGGCGCGGCGGCAGGTTCGCCCCGAACAGCGCTACCAGCGCCGAGCACAGGGCGAGCACAAGGACCCAGAGCAGCATCGAGCCCTCGTGGTTCCCCCACACGCCCGTCACCTTGTAGACGAGCGCCATGGCCGAATGGGAGTTCACGAACACGTTCGTGACGGAAAAGTCCGACGAGACGTAAAGGGTAACGAGTCCGGCGAAGGCGAGCGCCACGAACAGGCATTCTACAAGGGCCACGGGCTCCGCCACGGCCATGAGCGCGTCGTCGTCGCGCGCCGCCCCCCACAACGCCACCACCGTGCGCACGAGCGCGAGGGCACAGGCGAGCACCAGGGCAAAGTGGGCGAGCTCGGGGATCATTTGCTCCCCTGCCCCTGCCACACGCCTTGCTTCTTCAGGCCGTCGACCACCTCGCGCGGCATGTAATTCTCGTCATGCTTGGCGAGCACCGTGTCGGCGCGGAAGGTGCCGCTGGCGTCGAGGATGCCTTCGGCCACCACGCCCTGCTTCTCGCGGAAAAGATCGGGCAGCACGCCGCGGTACGTCACCTTCAGGCTCTTGGCGCCGTCGGTGACCGCGAAGCGGTTGTCGATGCCGTCGCGGGCAACGCTTCCCTCCTCCACCAGGCCGCCGATGCGCAGCCGCTTGCCCGGCTCGGCGGGTTTCGCCGCGAGCTCGCTCGGGGTCACGAAGAAGACGATGGATTCGCGGAGCGCCGACAGCGCCAGTGCCGCCGCGAGCCCGAGCACGCCGAGCGCCATGCCGATCAACACAAGCCGGCGGCCGCGGCGGGTCATTGCGGGCCGCCGAAGCGCTTGAGCGCGCGGGAGGCCGCGATCTGCCACGGGTTGTCGGCGCCGCCGAGGGCCGCCACTTCGCGCCAAATGCGGAGCGCGTCGTCGCGCCGACCCTCCTGCACGGCGGCGAGCCCAAGGAAGAAGCGCCCCTTGGCGTGCGCCGGGTCGAGCTTCACTGCCCGCTCGAAGGCCGCGCGCGCCTCTTGGTCGATGCCGCCGCGGGCCACCGCGACCAGCGCTTCGCCGTAGTCGGCTTCGCGGTCGGCGCTCGGCCCGAGCAGGCGAAGCGCTTCGCTGCGCGCATTCGCCGCCTCCTCGTGGCGGCCGAGGCTTGCATAGACCGGCGCCACCACTTCCCAGCCGCGGCCGTCGTCGGGGTTCTGCTTGAGATGCACCTCGACGCGCCGCAGCAGCACGCCCACGTCCTGCAGCTCCGGCGGCTTGTCGAGCCGGGCGGCGAGTGGCGCGCCGGGAAGATCGGGCGATCCGAAAGAGACATAAAGAATGCCGGCGATCACCGGTATGCCGATCAGCGCCAAGAGCGACGTGGCCCGGCGGCGGCCGAGCGCGCCTTGCGGCGATCCATTCTCGCCCGCGTCGGCGGCAGCGATGAGCCGCCGCGATACTTCGATGCGCGCTCCTTCCGCTTCAGTCCCAGCGATAAGGCCACGGGCCCGGTCGCGCTCGATTTCCGCAAGCTGGTCGCGATACACGGCGACATCGGCACTCCCAGCGAGCCGCTCACGGCCGCGGGAAAGCGGCCACAGCACGGCAAGAATCGCCGCACCCGTCATGAGGGCGATGAGGAGCCAGAGCAGCATACGCTTGGTCCTAGTCGAAGGCGGCGGCCGCGGTCAAAAGGCGATAAAGCGCAGGCCGGTAAAGCCCTGCATGGCTGAACAATCGGGCGTGAGCGCGGCGCGCGTGGCGGGGCTCAAAACGCAAAAAACCCGGCGCTCCCGCGGGGGAGCGCCGGGTCTGGCGATGTCGGTGGTCAGGAGATGGGGGCCCAGGTGCCGTCGGGCTGGCGGCAGGCGACGCCGCGGCCGGTCTGCGGGCGGCCCTGGATGTAGATGGTGTGGGTGTATTCGCGGCAGCGCTCGTAGCTTTGATAGGGATAGGGCGGACCCGCCACCACGGTGCCGTAGGCGCCGCGCCCGCGCCAAGCAACGGGGGCGCCGGGACCGCCGCCTTCGAGTGCGTCCATCTCGGCGGCATAGGCGCGGCGGCGATCCTCCTCGTCGAGGGCGTTGCCGATGGCGCCGCCGACAAGGCCGCCGATCACAGCACCCGCGACCACGCCGCCGACGCCACGGCCGGCGGCGGCGCCGATCAAGCCGCCGGTGAGCGCACCGAGGCCGACACCGGTTCCGGTCTTCGGTCCCGGGTCGCTAGCGCAACCGGCAAGGATTGCTGCCGCGAGCGCGGCGGCGAGTATTTTCGGCGTGGTGGACGACATCGAGCCCCCCGTTGGCGCATGCAAAGGTGCACGCAAGGGGCCCGAGGATTGGGGCGAAAGGTGGGCTTCACGCCGCCGGCAGCACGAGCTCGGCGCGCAAGCCGCCGATTGGTGCGGTGCCGAGCACAAGTTTTCCACCGTAGAGCGTGGCGAGATCGACGACGATGGAGAGCCCGAGGCCAGAGCCGGGCTTGGTCTCGTCGAGGCGGCGGCCGCGTCCGGGGAACGCCTCGCGCGCCTCCGGCGGCAGGCCCGGCCCGTCGTCGTCAACCACCACGCGGAAGAACGGTCGATTCGCTTCGCCGTCATGCTTGGCGAGGACTTCGATGTCGACGCGGCCGTTCGCCCACTTGCAGGCGTTGTCCACGAGGTTGCCCAGCATCTCCTCGAGGTCCTGTTTCTCGCCGGGGAAGAGGACGCCGTCCGCCGTGCGCGCCGAGATGGCGAGCGCGCGGTCGTGGTGGATCTTCTCCATGGTGCGGGCGAGGCCGTCGACCACCGGCGACACCTCGCTGACGGTGGAAGCGAGCGCGGCACGGGCGACGATGCGGGCCCGCTCCAAATGCCGCTGCACCTGGTCGTGCATGACGCCGACCTGGTCGCGCACCTTGTCGGCGAGCGCGTCGTCGCGGCCGGTGGCCTCGTTGCGCAGCACCGACAGCGGCGTCTTCAGCGCGTGCGCGAGGTTGCCGACGTGGGTGCGGGCGCGCTCGACGATGACGCGGTTCGACTCGAGAAGCTCGTTCACCTCACGCGCCAGCGGCGCGATCTCCTGGGGAAAGGCGCCCTCCAGCCGCTCGGCGCGGCCGGAGCGGATCTCGGCGATGGCGTTGGATAGGCGATCGAGCGGGCGCAGGCCGAAGCGCACCTGGAACCACACAGTAGCGACGAAAGCGAGACAGATGACGCCGAAAGTGATGAAGAGCGAGTCGTTGAAGTCGCTGATCTCGTCTTCCAGCTCGAAGGCGTCGGCGGCGACCGTCACAATGTAGCGGCCGTCGTCGCCGAGCTCGACCGTGCGCTCGATCACGCGCAGGCGCTGGCCCTCAGGGCCGTCCACGTACGCCTCGCGTTGCGCCCCCGGCCGGCTGGTGCCCGTTTGCTCGAGGCGAGGCAGGCCGGTGTCGGGCAGGGACTTCGAGCGCTTGACCTCGGTGCTGTCGCCGCTCTGGCGGATGAGCTGCCAGTACCACCCGGACAGCGGCACATCGAAGAGCGGCTCGCCGAGCGCCGCGGGTTCCGGCAGCGTGCCGGAGGGGGCATTGGCCACATCGGACACGAGGGTCTTCAGAAAGACGTTGAGCCGCCGGTCGAACGAGCGCTCGATCGAGGAGCGGTAGATCGTCGACAGGAACAGGCCGATGAGCATCAGCACCACGATCGAGACGGCGGTCGCGGTGAGGAACAGGCGCTGCGCGAGCGAGCTAACGTACATCGGCCGGCGGGCTGAGCAGGTAACCGAGGCCACGCACGGTCTGGATCATGTCGTTGCCGAGCTTCTTGCGCAGGCGGCCAACGAACACTTCGATGGTGTTGGAATCGCGGTCGAAGTCCTGATCGTAGAGGTGCTCGACGAGCTCGGTGCGCGACACCACGCGCCCGATGTGGTGCATCAGGTAGGCGAGCAGCCGGTACTCATGCGAGGTGAGCCGCACCGGATTGCCGTCGACCGAGACGCGGCCCGAGCGGGTGTCGAGGAGAAGCGGCCCGCAGGTGAGCTCGCTCGTGGCGTGGCCGGAGGCGCGCCGCAGCAGCGCGCGCAGGCGCGCGAGCACCTCCTCCATGTGGAAGGGCTTGGCCACGTAGTCGTCGGCGCCCACGTCGAAGCCCTGCACCTTGTCGGACCAGCGGTCGCGGGCGGTGAGCAGGAGTACAGGAACCTTCGAGCCGCCGCGGCGCCATGACTCCAGGACGGCGATGCCGTCCATCTTGGGCAGGCCGAGGTCGAGCACGACGGCGTCGTAAGGCTCGTTCACGCCGAGGAAATGACCCTCCTCGCCGTCGAACGCGCGGTCGACGGCGTAGCCGGCGTCCGTGAGCGCGGTGACGAGCTGGCGGTTGAGATCGGGATCGTCCTCGACGACCAGAAGGCGCATGGGAGAGTTTGTATCCCGCGAGTCGGGCGGGAGTTTGCCAGCGGCAGGAGCCGCGGTCGAGGAAGAAAATGGTGTTGATGCAATTGGTTAATTCAATGACGCTTGCTACAGGCGCGCGCCTGGTCGCGCAGCGATAACCACTCCGAGATCGCGGATTACGTCGCCGACGCCGGCGGCAGGGCGCGGAGCTCCGTGCCAAGCCGCGCCTGAAAATCACGGTCGCGCGCGACGGTTACCGGGCACACCGCGATCGTCACGGGCTTGGCCTCGTCGGGCGTGCCCAGCGCGGGATCGCGGCGCCCTCGGTCGAGCTCATCACCTGGAGATTGTCGAGACGCGGGCCACCGCCGCGCGCGCCGCCGCCTCGGCAAGCGAAAGCGGCTCGCTCGCCGGCGCCTCAAGGAGGATCGCGGCCATGATTGGACTTTCGGCAGTTGACAGGAAGCGCCGGCCCCGGCACGCCTCGATTGACGGAGGCGGTATGAGACGGCGTGCGTTGGCAATCGTTCTCGCGGTAGCGGCGTTCGCTACGCCGGCGTCGGCAATCGTTGGCGGCAGCCCGAACGAGCGCGCCGAGCCCTACACCGTGCTCATCGTCTCGAACGGGCGCGGCTCGATCTGCTCGGGCACGGCCATCGGCCGCAACCTCGTGATCACCGCCGCCCACTGCGTGATGCGGCCGGCGGACTACGCGATCGTGCGCAAACTCTCCGGCACCCAGCACCTCGTGCCGGTCGCCCGCGTCGTGCTGCACCCGCGCTTTAGCGCGGACTCCTTCCGCACCCGCAAGCCGACGCCGGATCTGGCGATCCTGAAGACGGCGCTGCCGCTGCCGCAGACGCTCCGGCCCGCGGCGCTCGCCTACGAGGATTCGCTGCCGCGGCCGGGCGACCGCTTCCTCATCGCCGGCTGGGGCCAGGGGGTGGAGGGCGACGACGGCTCGGTCGGCATCCTGCGGACGCTGTCGCTGCCGGCGGTGGGCACCACCGGCGGCATCATGGTGCGGCTCTCGGCGGGAACGCGTGGCGGCTCGTGCGACGGCGACTCGGGCGGTTCGGTTTTCCGCGAAGGAGGCCGCGGCCTCGAGCTCGCCGGCGTCATCGGCTGGGCCACGGGGGCGGGCGGCCGGAGCTGCGGCGCCGTCACCGGCGCCACGCTCATCGGTATCCACAGCCAATGGATCGCGGAGGCCGCGAAGAGCCTCGGCGGCCGGCTCGGCGAATAATCCAGGGCTTCCCTCCCGCGCGTGCGCCGGTAAGATCGGATTCGGATCCCGCGGGGGCGCCGATGACTGTACGCTTGAATTTCACCTGGCCGCTGGTCGCGGCCGGGGCGCTGATCGCGGCGTCGCCGGCGCTCGCCATGATCAACGGCTCGCCCTCGGGGCTCGCCGGCCACACGGTGCGCATCTTGTCCGTGGCGGGCACGGCGGTGTGCACCGGCGTTGCCATCGGCCCGCGCCACGTGGTCACGGCGCGGCACTGCTACGGCGGCTCGCGCTCGGTCGCGGCCGCGGGCAAGCGCATCCGCATCGCGGGCGCCGGCGTAAGCGCGGCCGGGGTCAGCGTGCGCGGCGACGCGATCGTGCTCACGCTTGCGGAGCCCCTGCCGCCGGAGATCACGCCGCTTGCGGTCGGCCCGGGCGAAGGCCCGTTCATCGCCGCCGGCTACGGCACGAGCGTCGAGGCCCAGCGCAACCTCGGCGCCAGCTTGCAGGAAGCGACGCTGGTGCCGGCGCAGGGCAACACCCTGGTCGATCCCAGCCGCAACAGCTCGATCAGCGCCAGCGCCTGCTACGGCGACTCGGGCGGGCCGGTGGTGCGCCGCGGCGCCACGGGCTACGTGCTCGTCGGCGTCATCACGCGGGCGTCGCACCCGAGCCC
>DATNNN010000144.1:0-12878 GCA_035601815.1 Xanthobacteraceae bacterium
CACACGGTCGGGATCTTCTTCATCTCGGCCGGGGGCAGGTCATAGAGGTCCTTATCCACGGCCGCGCCGGGATCGAGCTTGTTCAGAATCCCGTCCAGGCCCGCGAGCAGCATCGCGGCGAAGCCGAGATAGGGGTTGCACAGCGGATCGGGGAAGCGGACCTCGACGCGCTTGGCCTTCGGCGAATCGGCGAGCGGGATGCGGCACGACGCCGAGCGGTTGCGCACCGAGTAGGCGAGCAGCACCGGCGCCTCGAAGCCCGGCACCAGCCGCTTGTAGGAGTTGGTGGTGGGGTTGGTGAAGGCGTTGATGGTGCGGGCATGCTTGATGATGCCGGCGATGTAATGCAGGCAGGTGTCGGAAAGATCGGCGTACTTGTTGCCGGCGAACGTCGGCTTGCCGCCCTTCCAGATCGACTGATGGCAGTGCATGCCGGAGCCGTTATCGCCGTAGATGGGCTTGGGCATGAAGGTCGCGGTCTTGCCGTAGATGTTGGCGACCTGCTGGATGCAGTATTTGTAGATCTGCATCTGGTCGGCCATGCGCACGAGCGGGGCAAACTGCAACCCGAGCTCGTGCTGGGCGGCGCCCACCTCGTGGTGGTGCTTCTCGACCTTGCAGCCCATCTTGGCCATGGCGCCGAGCATCTCGGAGCGGATGTCCTGGGCGGAGTCCTGGGGCGGCACCGGGAAGTAGCCGCCCTTGGTGCGCATGCGGTGGCCGAGGTTGCCGCCCTCGTAGTCGGTGTCCATGTTGGTCGGAAACTCGGTAGAATCGATCTTGTAGCCCGTGTTGTAGGGATCGGCCTTGAACTTCACGTCGTCGAAGATGAAGAACTCGGCCTCGGGACCGAAGAAGCACTCGTCGCCGACGCCGGTCGACTTGAGATAGCCCACCGCCTTCTTGGCGATACCGCGCGGGTCGCGGTTGTAGGGCTCGCCCGTGGTGGGCTCAAGCACGTCGCAGACGATCGACAGCGTGGTCTCGGCGAAGAACGGGTCGATCGTTGCGCTCTCCGGGTCCGGCATCAGGTTCATGTCGGACTCGTGAATCGGCTTCCAGCCGGCGATCGACGAGCCGTCAAACATCACGCCTTCGGCGAAGACGTCCTCGTCGTTGAACACCCCGATGTCGAAGGTGACGTGCTGCCACTTCCCGCGCGGGTCGGTGAAGCGGCAGTCGACGTACTTGACGTCTTTGTCCTTCATCAGCTTCAAAACGTCTTTCGCGGTCTTCATTCGTACCCCCTGTAGTGGATCAATCCTGTTCGCGGATTTCAGTTACACGCCGTCAGATCGCGTCGACGCCGGACTCGCCGGTGCGGATGCGGATCGCTTCCTCGATGCTGGAGACGAAGATCTTGCCGTCGCCGATGCGGCCGGTCTGGGCGGCGCGGCGGATGGCTTCGATCGCCTTGTCCACCATGTCGTCGGCGAGCACGATCTCGATTTTCACCTTGGGCAGGAAGTCGACGACGTATTCGGCGCCGCGGTAGAGTTCGGTGTGGCCCTTCTGGCGGCCGAATCCCTTGGCCTCGGTCACGGTGATGCCGAGGAGGCCCGCCTCCTGCAGCGCCTCCTTCACCTCGTCGAGCTTGAAGGGTTTGATGATTGCCTCGATCTTTTTCATTGCATGTCCTCTTGGGCGCGTCGATGCACCGCCTCAGATGAGCGGTTGCGGTGGGGCGTTCGAGCGGCAGATGTCCCGGTAGTAAGCAAAGCATTCTGCCGCGGCGTAGCAGGTCCCATGCCAGCGGCGGCCGATGCAAATAGTACCGCGCGCACAGTGAGTTATTGTCCGAATCGCCGCCACCGGTGCAGCCGACCGCTACCGGCTGCCTCGCATTTGTGCAGTTTGCGCAGGAAAGAAGCAAGCGGCGCAGGGGCCGCGTAGGCATGAGACCCGGCAAGGCGGCGGAGCGTAGTAGGTTGCGGCGATGCACGAACTCCTGACTCCGGCGGAAATGGCGGAGGCCGACCGGCGCACCGTTGCCGCCGGCACGCCGAGCTTCACCCTCATGGAACGGGCCGGCAGGGCCGTGGCCGACGCGGTGGCGGCGCGCTATCCGCTCGGCTCGCGCGTCGTGGTGGCCTGCGGGCCCGGCAACAACGGCGGTGACGGGCTCATTGCCGCCCGCGTGTTGCGCGAGCGTGGCATACCCGTGCGCGTCCTGCTGCTCGGCGAGCGCGGTACGCTCAAGGGCGACGCGGCGGAGGCCGCTGCGCGCTTCGGCGGGGCGATCGAGCCTTTCTCCGCCGCCGCACTCGCCGACGCGCATGTAGCGGTGGATGCCCTGTTCGGCGCCGGCCTTACGCGTCCGCTCACGGGCGCGGCGAGGGCGGCGGTGGAGGCGCTTGCCGCGGTGAAGGCGCCGGTGATCGCCGTGGACCTGCCGAGCGGCATCGACGGCGAGACCGGCCTCGTGCGCGGGGCCGCGGTCACCGCCACCGAGACCGTCACCTTCTGCCGCAAGAAGCCCGGGCATCTGCTCTTGCCGGGACGCCTGCACGCGGGCCGCGTCAGCGTGGCCGACATCGGTATCTCCGACGACACGGTGCGGGCCTTGCAACCGAAGACGTTCGTCAACGATCCCGACTTGTGGGGCCGGCGGTTTCCTATTCCCTCCATCGACGGCCACAAATACACCCGCGGCCACGTGCTGGTGGTGGCGGGGCCGCAGTTCAAGACGAGTGCGGCGCGGCTCGCGGCGCACGCGGCGCTGCGCGCCGGTGCCGGGTTCGCCACGCTTGCCGCTACCCGGCCGGCGCTGCCGGAGATCGCGGCGCAGATCGAGGCGGTGACCACCTGGGAGGTTGCGGGGCCGGCGGCGCTCTACAGGGTATTGGGCGATACCCGCGTCAACGTGGTGGTGCAGGGCCCGGCGCAGGGCATCGGCGCCCGGACGCGCGCCATGGTCCAGGCCGCGGCGCGGCGCAAGCGGGCGCTCGTGCTCGACGCCGACGTGCTGACCAGCTTTTCCGAGTCGCCGGAGTCGCTTGCAAGGATTCTCTCCAAGATCGATTCAAGCGTGCTCACCCCCCACGAGGGCGAGTTCAAGCGCCTGTTCGGCCGCGACAAGAAAATCATGGCGCTCCAGTCGAAGATCGAGCGGGCGCGCGCGGCGGCGCGCAAAATGCACGCGGTCGTGGCCTACAAGGGCCCGGATACGGTGGTGGCCGCCCCCGACGGCCGGGCCGCCGTCGCCTGCAACGCCCCGGCTTGGCTCGCCACCGCCGGCGCCGGCGACGTGCTCGCCGGCATGGTCGCAGGTTTGCTCGCGCAAAAGATGCCGGCGTTCGAGGCGGCGGCGGCGGGGGTATGGATTCACGGCGAGGCGGCGAACGAGTTCGGGCCTGGGCTCATCTCCGAGGATTTGGCGGACATGCTGCCCGCGGTTTACCGCAAACTGTTTGCCGAGCTCGCGGCGAGCGCCACGACCTAGTTCAGGTCACCTCGAACCAAGCAGCCATGCCGGTCTCCTGGTGCTCGAGCATGTGGCAGTGGATCATCCATTTCCCGGGATTGTCGGCGACGAAGGCGATGCGCTGGGTGCGCTCCGGCGGCACCAGCACCGTGTCGAGCCAATAGGCCTTCCAGCCGTCGTCGAGCGCATCAAGCAGACGGAAATGGTGGCCGTGCAGGTGCATGCCGTGCGGGAAGCGCGTGCGGTTAGGAAAGGCGATTACCACGGTGCGCCCGCGCTTCACGCTGAACAAGGGCGGCGCCGAATGGTCGTCGGACATCGCGCCGGCGAGCGCCCAGAACTTGCCGTGCGCCATGCCGCGCATCATCAATGGCGACATCGCGCCCCCTTCGAGCGCCGCCTCGATGCGCTCCGCACGCACGAAATCCATGCGCTCGGGCAGCGGATTGGGCGGCAGCGCGCGCGCCGGCGGGCGCGGCATCGTCCGGCCAGGCTCAGTGCCATAGACGAGACGGGCGACCTCGACCTCGGCGCGCCCGGTATCGACCAGGATCGGCGCGCTCGCGCCCGGTGCCAGCGTGAGATCGATGAACAAATCCGCCCGGTTGCCGGGCGAAAGCACGATGCGCGCGCGCTCGAGCGCAAACGGCTCGGCGGGCTGGCCGTCGAGCGACATGACCGTGGCAGCGTGATCGGCGACGCGCACCGGCATGATGCGGGCGTTGGCCGCGTTTACGAGCCGCAGCCGCAGGCGGGCGTTGGTGCCGACCGGGATGTCGGCGCGCGGGAGGCCGTTTGCTGTCAGATGATTGCCGTAGCGGCCGGCGTGCGCGGCGTCGTGCATACCGCCGAACGGCGCGCTCTGACCGCTCGCATCGAGCCGCCAGTCGTCGAGGAAAAGCGCCACGTCGTGGTCGACCTCGACCGGCTCAGGCTCGTCCACGATCAGGAGCCCGGCGAGCCCGCGGCCGCGTTGCTCGCTGGTGTGGACGTGGGGGTGATACCAGAACGTGCCGGCGTCAGGCACGGTGAAGCGGTAATCGAAGCTCGCGCCTGGCGCGATCGGGTCCTGGGTGAGCCCGGCCGCTCCGTCCATGCGGTTGTCGATGCGCAGCCCGTGCCAATGCACCGCCGTCGGCTGGGCGAGCCCATTCACTAAGCGCACTTTGAGCTCCTCGCCGCGCTTGAGGCGCAGCGTCGGGCCGGGAACGGTGCCGTCGTAGCCCCAGATCGCGGTCGCCTCGGTGTCCGCGCCGCGCAGGCGGGCGTGGCCCGGGCGCGCGGTGAGTGTGCGGAAGCCGTCGCCCTGACTTGCCGCGCGCGTGCGCAGGAGCGGCACGAAGGTCGCCGCAACGCCGGCGGTGAGCACCCGGCGGCGGGTGAGAAGAGGAGTCATCGCAAAAGCTTCCTCGCGGACCCTCTCGTTAGGCGTGAACGGAACCCGCCGCAACGCGCCTGGTTAATTCTCCGGCCGGGACGGCACGCGCCTTGCGGCGTGAGCGTCAGGACAGACGCGCCGGTCCCATTCCGGGACGGCGGGGGAGACGTGAGATGTGGTTCGTATTCGCGGCGCTTGGGCTCGCCATCGTCTTCAGCGTCGCCGCCGATCAGGTGCACAATTCGGCGGTGCTGTGGCTGGGGGCGTCGGTGGCCTGGCTCGGCATCATATGGGTGGGGCTGGCCAAGGCCTAGCTCACGGCTGCCTTGCCGCTTTAGGCAGGCCGAAGGCGTGATCGATCATGCCGAGCGCGATCTCGCGCTCGCCCATGATCACAAAGCTCGCCCCGTGCTTGGTGAGGTGCGCGACCTCGGCGTCGGAGTGGGCACGCGCGATGATCAGGAGCTCGGGGTTGGCCTTGCGCGCGAGCTCGACCACGCTGCCCGCCTCGAAGCCGTCCGGGATCGCCACGAACAGCCAGCGGGCGTGCGGCAGGTTCGCCGCGTTCAGCACGCGCGCCTCGGCGCCGGTGCCGACGATGACCTCGATGTTCTTCTGCCGCAATGATTGCGCGACCTCGCGCCGCTCCTCGATGACCAGAAACGGCAGCGGCTCCGCCAGCAGGCGCTCGCCCACGATGCTGCCGACACGGCCATAGCCGACGACGACGGCGTGGCCGGAGAGGGCGGTCGGCTCCAAGGCTTCGGGCGTCGGCCTCACGGGCGCCGGCCGTGGGGCGGCACCGCGCTCGTCCACGCTCTGCAGCCATGGCCTGAGCCGCCCCAGCGCCGCGAATAGGAACGGATTGAGCACGATCGAGATGGTGGCGCCGGCGAGGATCAGCGCCTGGCCCTCTTCCGGCAAAAGATTCAAGTTCAGCGCGAGCGCCGCGAGGATGAAGGAGAATTCGCCGATCTGCGCCAGCGATACCGCGAGCGTCACCGCCGTCAGCAACCGCTGGCGGAATGCGAGCGCAATGAGGAAGGCGACGAGCGGATTGAAGATCAGGATGATCGCCGCCGTGCCCAGCATCGGCCACGGGTTGCGCACGAAAATGGCCGGGTCGACCAGCATACCGGCCGCAACGAAGAACAGCACCGCAAAGGCGTCACGGAAGGGCAGCGATTCCTCGGCGGCGCGCTGGCTCAGCGCCGACTCGCTCAAGATCATGCCGGCGAAGAAGGCGCCGAGCGCGAACGAGATGCCGAACAGCGTAGCGGCGCCGTAGGCGACGCCGAGCGCGATCGAGAGCACGCCCAGACGAAACAGCTCGCGCGATCCGGTGTGGGCGATGTAGTGGAGGATCCAGGGGATGACGCGCGTGCCCACCACCAGCATGAGGGCGACGAAGGCGGCGGCCTTCGCCAGCGTGATCCCGAGCGTGATCAGAATGGCGGAGTTGGAAGGCGCCACCGCCGCGTCGGCGGAATTGAGAAAGCCACCGAGCGCCGGGATGAACACCAGCGCCACCACCATGGCGAGGTCCTGCACCACGAGCCAGCCCACGGCGATGTGGCCGCGCTCGGTGTCGATGAGGCGGCGCTCCTGCAACGCCCGGGTCAGCACCACGGTGCTCGCCACCGACACGGCAAGGCCGAAGACGAAGCCGGTGGCGGGATTCCAGCCGACGAGCCTGGCAAAGCCCATGCCCAGGAGCGTGGTCGCCGCCATCTGGATCAGCGCGCCGGGGAGCGCGATCCATTTCACCTTGAGCAGGTCGCCCAGGGAAAAGTGCAGGCCGACGCCGAACATGAGCAGGATGACGCCGACCTCGGCGAGTTGCGAGGCGAATTGCTGGTCGGCGATGATACCAGGCGTGTGCGGGCCGATGGCGACGCCCGCGAGCAGATAGCCCACGATCGGCGATATCCGCAGGCGCTGCGCGATCGCGCCGAGCACGAAGGCGAGCAGGAAGCCGAGGACGAGGGTGCCGATCAGGGGGGAGTGGGCCATTGCCTCGTATCGCGCTCCGCAGCCATTGTTTTTGTGACAGCCGGGGGAACAGCGTGCAAGCGCGATGCCGCTGGTTTTCGCGCTCGGCGGGCCATGCTATAGCCCTGCCGGCGGCGCCGGTCCTGCGGCATGCGCCTCGCGGGCGTGGCGGAACTGGTAGACGCGCGGGATTTAGGTTCCCGTGACGCAAGTCGTGGGGGTTCGAGTCCCTCCGCCCGCACCAGGTGAAGCCGCTCGAACGCTACGCAACTTCAAGGTTGTCGAATGCAAGTCACCGAAATCCTGTCCGAGGGCCTAAAACGCGAGTACAAGGTGGTGCTGCCCAAGACCGAGCTCGGCGAGCGCGCCGAAAAGCGGCTCGCCACGCTCAAGGAGCAGACCACCCTAAAGGGCTTTCGTCCGGGCAAGGTGCCGCTGCCGCATCTGAAGCGCGTCTATGGCCGTGCTGTCATGGGCGAGGTGATCCAGGAAGCGATCAACGAGGCCAACGGCAAGATCGTCAAGGACGGTGGCTTCAAGCTCGCGCTGGAGCCGCGCGTCACGCTGCCGGAGGAGAGCACGGCGGTGGCGGAGGCGGTCGAGGGCCGCGCCGATCTCGCCTTCACGGTGGCGCTCGAGATTCTGCCCAAGATCGAGCTCGCCGATTTCAAGACGCTGAAGGTGACCAAGCCCGTAGCCGAGCCCGCCGACGCCGAGGTCGACGAGGCGGTTCAGCGCATCGCCGAGACCAACCGTCCGTTCCAGGCCAAGGACGGCGCGGCCAAGAGCGGCGACCGCGTGGTGATCGGCTTCACTGGCGCGATCGATGGCGTGCCGTTCGAGGGCGGATCGGCGGAAGACGTGCCGCTCGTGCTCGGCGCAGGCAGCTTCATCCCCGGCTTCGAGGAGAAGCTCGAAGGCGCCAAGGCCGGCGACAGCCGCACCATCGAGGTCACCTTCCCGGAGAGTTACGCGGCCAAGCACCTTGCCGGAAAGCCGGCGAAGTTCGAGGTTCAGGTGAAGAGCGTCGAGCAACCCGCTGAAATCAGAATCGATGACGATTTCGCGAAGACCTTGGGACTGGAGTCGCTGGCCAAGCTCAAGGAGCAGGTGCGCGGCCGGCTCGTCCGCGATTACGCGGCGCAATCGCGGCGCAAGGTCAAGCGCGAGCTCCTCGACGCGCTGGACAAGGCCCACAAGTTCGACGCGCCGCCGACGCTGGTGCAGCAGGAGTTCGACGCGATCTGGCAGCAGATCGAGAGCGACCTCAAGGGGCAGAACAAGACCTTCGCCGACGAGGACACCACCGAGGAGAAGGCGCGCAAGGAGTACCTACAGATCGCCGAGCGCCGGGTGCGGCTCGGCCTCGTCATCGCCGAAATCGGCGAGAGGAACGCCATCAAGGTGAGCGACGACGAGCTGTCGCGGGCGGTGGTGGAGCGGGCGCGCCAGTTTCCCGGCCAGGAGCAGCAGATCTGGAACCACTTCCGCCAGAACCCGAACGCGCTCGCCGGTCTGCGCGCCCCGATCTTCGAGGAAAAGGTGGTCGATTTCCTGCTCGAGCTCGCCAAGATCGCCGACAAGAAGGTCGATAAGAAGGAGCTGTTCGCCGAGGACGAGACTGCCTTCGGCGCTGCCTGACCCCTTGCAAAGGGGGCGATCGGCTATGATCTAGGAACGAATCGCGGAGCAATCAGATGCGTGACCCGGTCGAAACCTACGCCAACCTCGTGCCCATGGTCGTCGAGCAGACGAACCGCGGCGAGCGGGCCTACGACATCTTTTCGCGGCTCTTGAAGGAACGCATCATCTTCATCACCGGCCCCGTGGAAGACGGCATGGCTACGCTCGTCGTGGCGCAACTCCTGTTTCTGGAGGCGGAGAATCCCAAGAAGGAAGTCTCCATGTACATCAACTCGCCCGGCGGGTTGGTGACGGCGGGGCTCGCCATCTACGACACCATGCAGTTCGTGCGCCCGGCGATCTCCACCCTGTGCGTGGGGCAGGCGGCGTCCATGGCCTCCCTTCTGCTCGCCGCCGGCGAAAAGGGGCTGCGCTACGCGCTGCCCAACGCCCGGGTGATGCTGCATCAGCCCTCCGGCGGCTTCCAGGGGCAGGCCACCGACGTCATGCTGCACGCCGCCGAGATGCTGGCGCTGAAGAAGCGGCTGAACGAGATCTACGTGAAGCACACCGGCCAGCCGCTCAAGGTGATCGAGGACGCGCTGGAGCGCGACAAGTTCCTCACCGCCGAGGGCGCCAAGGAGTTCGGTGTCGTCGACCAAGTCATCCACAAGCGGCCGGTGGAAGAGGGCGGCAAGCCCTAGGACGACGCCGAAGCCGGAACAGCCAGCGCGGGCGCGATCCGTTTTGTGGATGGATCGAATCAAGCTTTAAGCGATCCGCTTACGCGATTGAATGGGAGGGCAATTACGCTCTGTCGGTGGCCGCCGACCGGCGGCCCGTGTTATTCTGAAAGGGCGAATCCGAGCGCGGCGTGGATGGCCGGTTGCGGCCTGCGACCGGAAGTCCCATGTGGGACGGCACGAGGCTTGCTCGGCTTGAAAGGGACGGGACAGAACGGCCATTCTGGCTGCGCCACAGCGTTAATGATTCTTGAATTCCTTGGCCTTAGCGTGCTTCGCTAGGCATGCCTCGCTAAGGGCTTGTTCCCGCGGGAAGCGTCTATCCCTGCGGGAGACGGAGAAAAAGAAGCGATGAACAAGGCCGGCAGCGACTCCAAGAACACCCTCTACTGCTCGTTCTGCGGCAAGAGCCAGCACGAGGTCCGCAAGCTCATTGCGGGCCCGACCGTGTTCATCTGCGACGAGTGCGTCGAGCTGTGCATGGACATCATCCGCGAGGAGAACAAGTCCTCGCTGGTGAAGTCGCGTGACGGCATCCCGACGCCGAAGGAAATCCGCAAGGTGCTGGACGACTACGTGATCGGCCAGGACCACGCCAAGAAGGTGCTCTCGGTCGCCGTCCACAACCACTACAAGCGCCTCAACCACGCCACCAAGCACAACGACGTGGAGCTTGCGAAGTCGAACATCCTGCTGATCGGGCCCACGGGCTCGGGCAAGACGCTCTTGGCGCAGACGCTCGCGCGCATCCTCGACGTGCCCTTCACCATGGCCGACGCCACCACGCTCACCGAAGCGGGCTACGTGGGCGAGGACGTGGAGAACATCATTCTCAAGCTGTTGCAGGCCGCCGACTACAACGTCGAGCGGGCGCAACGCGGCATCGTCTACATCGACGAGATCGACAAGATCTCGCGCAAGTCCGACAATCCGTCGATCACCCGCGACGTGTCGGGCGAGGGCGTGCAGCAGGCCCTGCTCAAGATCATGGAAGGCACCATCGCCTCGGTGCCTCCGCAGGGTGGCCGCAAGCATCCGCAGCAGGAGTTCCTGCAGGTCGACACCACCAATATCCTCTTCGTCTGCGGCGGCGCCTTCGGCGGGCTCGAGAAGATCATCACCGCGCGCGGCCGCGGCACGGCGATCGGCTTCGGCGCGAAAGTAATGGCGCCGGAAGATAAGAAGCCGGGCGAGGTTTTCCGCGACGTGGAACCCGAGGATCTGCTCAAGTACGGGCTGATCCCGGAGTTCATCGGCCGCCTGCCGGTGATCGCGACGCTCGAGGACCTCGACGAGACCGCGCTCAAGCGCATTCTCACCGAGCCCAAGAACGCGCTGGTCAAGCAGTATCAGCGGCTGTTCGAGATGGAGAACGTGGAGCTTTCCATCCACGAGGAAGCCATGGGCGCGATCGCGCGCAAGGCGATCGACCGCAAGACCGGCGCCCGTGGGCTGCGCTCGATCATGGAAGGCATCCTGCTCGACACCATGTTCGACCTGCCGAGCCTGGAAGGCGTGGAAGAGGTCGTCATCGGCCGCGAGGTGGTCGAGGGCGGGGCGCGTCCGCTCTACATCTACGCCGACCGCAAGAGCGACGCGGCGCCGGCGAGCGCCTGATCCCGCGCACCCCGGGGCCCGGCTTTTGGCTGCGCTGGTAAACGGCGAAAGTCCGGTGGACCAAGGCCGAAACGGCCCTTGTGCCGCCTTGACTTCGCACTGCGGCATAACCACCTAATGGTCCGGAAAAATCCCGATTCCGGAAGGGGTTCTTTGCCGCACGTCGTAAAGAAGCCGTTTGCTTCGGGCGGATAGACTACCCTCCGGTCGCGCGCCGTCCGACTCAATTGGCCGGCGTACTCGCCAGAAAGGACCAAGGCCCCGAATGACCACTCCCAAGCCGCGTCCGCCGCTCGTTCCGGGTACGACCCAGACGTTCCCGGTGCTGCCGCTCCGGGACATCGTCGTGTTTCCGCACATGATCGTGCCGCTCTTCGTCGGCCGCGAGAAGTCGATCCGCGCGCTGGAAGAGGTGATGAAGAACGAGACCTACATCCTGCTCGCGACCCAGCAGAACGCGAGCGATGACGATCCGGCGACGGGCTCGATCTACAAGACCGGCACGCTTGCCCAGGTGCTGCAGCTCTTGAAGCTCCCCGACTCCACCGTGAAGGTGCTGGTGGAGGGCGTCGAGCGCGCCGAGATCAAGGGCTACACCGACCGCAGCGAGTTCTATGAAGCGGAAGCGACGGCGCTGCCGAGCGATCCCGGCGACCACGTGGAGATCGAGGCGCTGGCGCGCTCCGTGGTCAACGAGTTCGAGAGCTACGTGAAGCTCAACAAGAAGGTCTCGCCGGAAGTCGCGGGCGTCATCGCGCAGATCGAAGACCATTCCAAGCTCGCCGATACGGTGGCTTCGCATCTCGCGGTCAAAATCTCCGACAAGCAGCAGGTGCTCGAGTTCACCAACGTCGCGGCGCGTCTGGAGAAGGTGCTGTCGCTGATGGAGAGCGAGATCTCGGTGCTGCAGGTCGAGAAGCGCATCCGCACGCGCGTCAAGCGCCAGATGGAGAAGACCCAGCGCGAGTACTACCTCAACGAGCAGATGAAAGCGATCCAGAAAGAGCTCGGCGACGAGGACGGCAAGGACGAGCTTGCCGAGATCGAGGAGAAGATCAAGCGCACCAAGCTCTCCAAGGAAGCGCGCGAGAAGGCGCAGCATGAGCTGAAGAAGCTGCGGCAGATGTCGCCGATGTCGGCGGAAGCCACCGTCGTGCGCAACTATCTCGACTGGCTGCTGTCGATCCCGTGGAACAAGAAGTCCAAGATCAAGAAGGACCTCGTTCTCGCCGAGCAGATTCTCGACGGCGATCATTTCGGCCTCGAGAAGGTCAAGGAGCGCATCGTCGAGTATCTCGCGGTGCAGCAGCGCGCCAACAAGTTGACCGGGCCGATCCTGTGCCTGGTTGGTCCGCCCGGCGTGGGCAAGACGTCGTTGGGTAAATCGATCGCACGGGCGACCGGGCGCGACTTCGTGCGCGTCTCGCTTGGCGGCGTGCGGGATGAAGCCGAAATCCGCGGCCACCGCCGCACCTACATCGGTTCGATGCCCGGCAAGGTTATTCAGTCGATGCGCAAGGCCAAATCGTCGAACCCGCTGTTCCTGTTGGACGAGGTCGACAAGCTCGGCGCCGATTGGCGCGGCGACCCGTCCTCGGCGCTGTTGGAGGTGCTCGATCCCGAGCAGAACTCATCGTTCAACGACCACTACCTCGAGGTCGACTACGATCTGTCGGACGTCTTGTTCGTGACGACGGCCAACACGCTGCGCATGCCGCAGCCGCTGATGGACCGCATGGAGATCATCCGCCTGCCCGGCTATACCGAGGACGAGAAGGTCGAGATCGCCAAGCGCCACCTGATCCCCAAGCAGATCAAGGCGCACGGCCTGCGGAAGGGCGAATGGAGCATCAGTGAAGAGGCTCTGCGCGATCTGTGCCGCTACTACACGCGCGAAGCCGGGGTGCGCAATCTCGAGCGGGAGATCGCCTCGATCTGCCGCAAGATCGCACGGCGCGTGGTCAAGGAAGGGACGGGGATCGTGGTCCGCGTGGAGCCGGATTCAATCTCCGAGCTCCTGGGGAAAGCCCGCTTCCGGCCGCGCCGCAAGAACCAGCACTCCGAGGTCGGGGTGGCCACCGGCTTGGCGTGGACCGAGGTC
>DATNNN010000145.1:0-2475 GCA_035601815.1 Xanthobacteraceae bacterium
AGCGACATGGCGGCGTTCTAGCAGATCGCAGGCGCCTTTGCTGAGACCTCAGGACGGCGGCTCGTCCTTGCCCGCCCGGGTCGCCGCCGGCTCCGTCACCGCCGGCGGATCGGAAGCGGGGAAGCTATGCTTCAGCCCCTCCTCGAGCTGGCGCTCGACGGGCGAAAGCACGGGGGTGCGGAACGGAGTCTTCGAGCGCGGCGGTGGCTTGTCGTAGACGGACTTCGGCGCGGATTTCTTCGCCGCCTTTTTCGCGGGTTTCTTCTTCGCCGATTTACCAGCCGGCTTTTTCCGACCCTTGCCCTTCGCCGCTTTGCGCTTCGCCATCGCCGTGACCTCTTCTCAAGGCTTCCCGACCACCAGCACGTGAAGACTGCGCGGTCCGTGAGCGCCGAGCAAGTGCACCTGCTCGATGTCGCCGGAGCGCGACGGGCCGGTGATGAAGTTCACCGTCCGCGGCATCCCGCCCACGCCATAGACCTCGCGCAGCCTGTCCCACACGGTCTCGTAGTCGCCGGCGATATCTGCAGCATCCACGATTACCAAGTGATGATCGGGCAAAAAGTTCAATGTGGTGGGGTTGTCGACGCCGGAAAGCAGCACCAGCGTGCCGGATTCCGCCACCGCAGCGAAGGCGTGCGACACGGCGGTAAGGTCGTTGCCGCGCGAGGCGCCCTCTACCACGTCGAGCGCGCCCTCGTTCCGCCACGGGATCGCGCGCAGCCGCGGGTCGGCGCCGTGACGGATCTCGGCCGGCAGATTGTTGCCGCGCAGATATTCCGCCACCGCGGCCGGCACGTCCTCGTAGGCGGGAACCCGCACCACGGTGCCGTGCACGGCCTGCATCATCTCGCTGAAGAGCTTGACGCGGGCCGCCGGAGTGACGTCGCCGCGCTTGGGCACGATGCCGCGGGCGTGCTGGCCGATGCGCGCCTTGACCGCGAGCTGGCGCGCGGGCTCGTGGCCGTCGACGCCGAGGGAACGGCGGATGGTGCCGAGCACCACGTCGCGGTCGCTCATGGACGCGCCCTCTTCAGCGCCCGCTTCCACTGCGCCTGGAAGGTGGCGCCCTCCGGCGCCGGGAAATCGCGGTAGCGCGTCCAGCCGCGGGCAAGCGGCAGGAAACGGAAGCGGCCGCGCTTGCCCGCCAGCAGCGCCAGCGCCTTCATGGCGAGCCGCGTCGCGGGGCGATAGAGCCAGGGGCGCGTGGCGAACGCGGCCCACGCCTTCAGTCCGTAGCGCACGGGTGCCGGCGACAGGTGGCGCTGGAACTCCTGCTCGCGCCAGTGGCGCATGAGCTTGGGGAGCGGAATGCGCACCGGACACACCTCCTCGCAGCGGCCGCAGAAGGTCGACGCATTGGGCAGGTGCGCCGCGTTCTCGATGCCGACCAAGGCCGGCGTCAGCACGGCGCCGAGCGGGCCGGGATAGACCCAGCCGTAGGCGTGGCCGCCGACCGCGCCGTAGACCGGGCAGTGGTTCATGCAGGCGCCGCAGCGGATGCAGCGCAGGATGTCGCGAAATTGCCCGGCGAGCAGCGCCGAGCGGCCATTGTCGAGCAGGATCACGTGATACTCGCCCGGCCCGTCTGGGTCGCCCCGGCGCCGCGGACCGGTGGAGAAGGTGGTGTAGACGGTGATCTCCTGCCCGGCGGCGGTGCGCCCGAGCACGCGGATCAGCGTCGAGACGTCTTCCAGCGTCGGCACCAGCTTCTCGATCGAGGCAAGCACGATGTGCGCCTTGGGCAGCGTCTGTGTGAGATCCCCGTTGCCCTCGTTGGTGCAGATGATGGAGGTGCCGGTCTCCGCCACCAGGAAATTCGCGCCGGTGATGCCCACGTCGGCGGTGAGAAACGTCTTGCGCAGCACGGCGCGCGCTTCCGCGAGCAGCGACGCCGGCTCCTCCAGGTTGCGGCTGGCGGGAAGGTTGCGGTGGACGCGGCGGAAGTCGGCCTCGATCTCGGCCTTCGACAGATGCACCGCCGGCGCCACGATGTGCGAGGGCGTGTCGCCGCGAATCTGCAAAATGTACTCGCCGAGGTCGGTCTCCACCGGCTCGATGCCGTTCGCCAAGAGATGATCGTTGAGCGCGGTCTCCTCCGCGATCATCGACTTGCCCTTGGTGACAACCTTGGCCTTCAGGCGCTTGCAGATGTCGATGACGATCTTGTTGGCCTCGGCGGGCGTCACCGCGTAGTGCACGCGGCCCCCCGCCTCCTTCACCTTGCGCTCGTAGGCTTCCAGATAAAGGTCGAGGTGCGCCAGCGTGTGATCCTTGATGTCGCGGGCGCGGTCGCGCAGCGCCTCGAACTCGGGCAGCCGCGCCACGGCGAGCCGCCTTCTCACTACGTAGTTGACGCCGATGCGCACCAGCGACTTCTGCAATTGCGCATTGTCGAGGGCCGCGTGCGCGTTCTCCTTGAAGCGCGGCGAGGTGAGCTCGATGCTCATTCCGGCTCCCCAATCGCCGGCGTAT
>DATNNN010000146.1:0-6085 GCA_035601815.1 Xanthobacteraceae bacterium
GGTGCCCGACGGCATCGCCGCGGTGATGGCGACGATCTTCTCGTCCTTGCGCGCCTCCTTGATCAGGCTCTCGGCGAACACCTTGGTGTAGGAGGGCGCGCCGGCCTTGCCCTTGGCCTGGGCGCCGGTGGAGACGTCGAACTTGACCACGCCGTGATACTTGTCGTCGGAGGCTTCCGCCGGCGGGTAGCCCTTGCCTTTCTTGGTGACCACGTGGACGAGCGTCGGGCCCTTCTCGTTGTCGCGCACGTTCCTCAGCACCGGCAACAGGTGATCGAGGTTGTGGCCGTCGATCGGGCCCACGTACTCGAAGCCGAGCTGCTCGAACAGCGTGCCGCCGGTGAGGAAGCCGTGGCCGTGGACGAAGGCGCGGCGGATCATCACCGCGAGCCGGCGCGGCAGCCACGGCGCCACGCGGTCCCACAGGTCGCGCATGCGCGAGTAGGTGCGGCCGGAAAGATGACGCGCGAGATAGGCGGAGAACGCGCCCACCGGCGGCGCGATCGACATGTCGTTGTCGTTGAGGATGACGATCAGGCGCTTGCCCATGGCGCCGGCGTTGTTCATGGCCTCGTAGGCCATGCCGGCGGACATGGCGCCGTCGCCGATCACGCACACCACGTGGTTCGCTTCGCCGGCGAGATCGCGGGCCACCACCATGCCGAGGCCGGCGGAGATTGAGGTGGAGGCGTGCGCCGCGCCGAAGGGATCGAACGCACTCTCGGCGCGCCGGGTGAAGCCGGAAAGGCCGCCGCCCTGGCGCAGCGTGCGGATGCGGTCGCGGCGGCCGGTGAGGATCTTGTGCGGATAGGCCTGGTGGCCCACGTCCCAGATCAGTTTGTCGCGCGGGGTGTCGAACACGTAGTGCAGCGCTACGGTGAGCTCGATGACGCCGAGGCCGGCACCGAGATGGCCGCCGGTGACGGAGACGGCGTCGATGGTTTCCTGGCGAAGCTCACCGGCGAGCTGCTTGAGCTTGCCCACATCGAGCCGGCGCAGGTCCGCCGGCTTCTGGATACGGTCGAGCAACGGGGTTTTCGATAGGGCCAAGGGTCGAAGCTCCGGGGATAGCGAGCCTTACACTAGTTGGCAGGACCGGCCAATTCGATCAATTGTCCGGAAGTGGAATGAACTCGGAATTGTCCCCGGGAACCGGCGCCCAGCGCCCGAGCTTCCAGTAGGCTTTCGCCTGGTTGATGCGCTCCTGGCTCGACGACACGAAGTTCCACCAGATGTGGCGCGGGCCGTCCATGGCGGCGCCGCCGAGGATGACGATGCGCGCCCGCGAGACCGCGGTGACGGTGATGCGGTCGTTGGGACGGAACACGAGCAGCCGCTCCGATTCGAAGCGGTCGCCGCCCACGTCGATCTCGCCTTCGACGATGAAGATCGCGCGCTCCTCATAGTCGGCGTCGAGCGGCATTTTCGCGCCCGGCTCGAGCGTCACCTCGGCGAAGATTGTGTCCCAGCGCGTCTTCACCGGCGAGCTTTGGCCGAAGGCCTTTCCGGTGATGATGCGGGCTCGCTTGCCCTCGCCGCTGACCACCGGCAGCGCGTGGTCATCGTAGTGCTCGAAGCTCGGCACCATCTCCTCGTCCATGAGCGGCAGCGCCACCCAGCACTGCAGCCCGTGCAGGTGCTGGCCGCCCGCGCGCAGCTCGGGTGCGGTCCGCTCGGAGTGGACGATGCCGCGGCCGGCGGTCATCCAGTTCACCGCGCCCGGGCGGATGGCGGCGTTGTAGCCGAGGTTGTCGCGGTGGGTGATCTCGCCCTCGAATAGGAAGGTGACGGTGGCGAGCCCGATGTGCGGGTGCGGCCGCACGTCGATGCCCTGGCCCGAGCGGAACACGGCCGGGCCGATGTGATCGAAGAAGATGAAGGGCCCCACCATGCGCCGATCCACGTGCGGCAGCGCGCGGCGGATCTCGAAGCCGCCGAGATCGGTGGCGCGCGGCACGATGACGGTTTCGATCGCGTCGCAGCTCTGCGCGTCGCCGGCGACCGGGTCCTTGCTCGGAACGAAGCTCACGCTTGCCTCCTCCGCCTAGTCGGCGTCGAGTGGCTCGGTGCCCTTGGGCCGGCCCTCGGCGTCGCGGGCGATCTTCTCCACGCGCGCCTCGGCCTCGGCGAGCAGCGCCTGGCAGCGGCGCTTCAGCGCCTCGCCGCGCTCGTAGATACGGATCGACTCTTCCAGCGCCACATCGCCTTTTTCGAGGCGCTGGACGATGCCCTCGAGCTCGGCGAGCGCCTTCTCGAAGGGAAGGTTCGCCACGTCCGCCGAATCTTTTGCTTCCTTGGCCATGCCTCTTCCTAGCACGAACTCTAGGCCCGCATCAGCGCGCCCACGTGGGCGGCGACGGAGCCGGCGAGACCTTGCAGATCGTAGCCGCCCTCCAGCACCGAGACGAGGCGGCCCTCGCCGTGGCGCTTGGCGAGCGCGATCAGCTTCTCCGTCACCCAGGCGTAATCCGGCTCGGTGAGGTTGAGGTTCGCCAGCGGATCGCGCACGTGGGCGTCGAAGCCGGCTGAGATCACGATCAGCTCCGGCGCGAACGTTTCCAGCCGGGGCAAGATGATGCTCTCGATGGCGGCGCGGAATTCCGGCCCGCCGTCGCCGGCGGAGAGCGGCGCGTTGACGATGGTATCGTGGGCGCCGCGCTCGGAGCGCGCGCCGGTGCCGGGATAAAGCGGCATCTCGTGGGTCGAGCAGTACATTACGCTCGCGTCGGACCAGAAGATCTCCTGGCTGCCGTTGCCGTGGTGCACGTCGAAGTCGACGATGGCGACGCGGCCGAGACCGTGCTTCTTCTGCGCGTGACGCGCTGCGATCGCCGCGTTGTTGAAGAAGCAGAAGCCCATGGGCGTCGCGGTCTCGGCGTGGTGGCCGGGCGGGCGCATGGCGACGAAGGCATTCTTCGCTTTGCCCGCCACCACCGCGTCCACGGCGGCGACGGCGCCGCCGGCCGCGCGCAAGATCGGCTCCCAGCTTCCGGCCGACAGCGCCGTGTCGGCGTCGATGCGGGCGAGGCCTTGGGCAGGCACCGCCGCGCGCATGGCCTCCACGTATTCCGCCGGATGGACGCGGGTGATCGCGGCGACGTCGGCCTCCGGCGCTTCCTTGCGCTCGAGCTTGGCGAATTGCGCGCCGGCGAGCGCCTTTTCGATGGCGCGGATGCGGTCGGGCCGCTCCGGATGGCCGGCGGGAGTCTGGTGGGCAAGCGCCGACGGGTGACTGAACAATAGGGTCACGAGGTCACCGGGTACCCGCGGCCAGCGAAACGCCCTTGGGCGCCGGGATGGAGTCCGGCACGAAGAAATCCACCTGCAGGCTCTGGCTCGGATCGACGCGGTATTTATCGAAGTCGGTCTCGCCCTCGCCGGCCAGGAACGTGTCGTCGACGAGGAACTTGCCGGTGAACTCGCGCGAAGGCTTGTGGAAGATCTTGTACGCCGCGTCGGCGAGGATCGCGGGCGTGCGGCTGCGGCGCATCAGCGCCTCGCCGCCGAGCAAATTCTCGACCGCGGCGGTGGCGATGGTGGTGCGCGGCCAGAGCGCATTCACCGCGATACCGCGCGGCTTGAGCTCGCCCGCGAGCCCCAGCACCACGAGGCTCATGCCGAATTTGGCCATGGTGTAGGCGGTGTGCGGCGCGAACCAGCGCTCGTTCATGTCGAGCGGCGGCGACAGCATGAGGATGTGCGGGTTCGCCGCCTTCTCCAGGAACGGGATCGCGTGCTTGGACACCACGAAGGTGCCCCGCGTGTTGATCTGGTGCATCAGGTCGAAGCGGCGCATGTCGGTCTCGGTCGAGCGCGTGAGCTGGATGGCGCTTGCGTTGTTCACCACGATGTCGATGCCGCCGAAGGCGGCCGCCGTCTTCTTGATCGCTTCGGCGACCTGCATCTCCTCGCGCACGTCCACCATGAGGGGCAGCGCCTTGCCGCCGGCCGCCTCGATCTCGGCGGCGGCGGTGTGGATCGTGCCCTTTAGCTTGGGATGGGGCTCGGCGGTCTTCGCCGCGATCGCGATGTTGGCGCCGTCCCTGGCCGCGCGCAGCGCGATGGCGAGCCCGATGCCGCGCGAGGCGCCGGTGATGAAAAGAGTTTTGCCCTTGAGGGACATTCCGCTGCCTCCCTGCGGTGACCGTTATCTCGAAGTGCTTTTCAAGCCACGAGCGCCGCTTCCGCCCGCAGCACCGAATCCCCGCCGCCGATCACCGTGTCAGCCAAGCCGTCCGCCACGGGCGCGAGGTTCTCGGCGAAGAAGCGGGCGGTGGCGATGCGCGCCGGATGCAGCGGGTCGGTGTCGCCCTTGGCGGCGGCGGCGCGGGCAGCGAGCGCGATGTCGGCGAGATAGGCGCCGCCGGCGGCAAGCCCGAACAGCTTGAGGTAGGGCGTGGCACCGGCGAGCGCCGCCGCCGGATTGGCAGGCAATACGCGCAGGAGATGCTCGGATGCGCGCTCGAGCGCGGCGAGCGTCGCTTCCAGCCGCTTCGCCGTATCGCCGAAGGCCTTGTCGCCGAGCGCCGCCACGTGGTCGGCGGTGTCGCGATAGCCGGCGACGACACGCTGCAGCACCGCGCCGCCCGCGAGCGTGATCTTGCGCGTGACGAGGTCGACGGCCTGGATGCCGTTCGTGCCCTCGTAGATCGCGGCGATGCGCGAGTCGCGATAGAGCTGGGCCGCGCCCGTCTCCTCGATGAAGCCCATGCCGCCGTGCACCTGGATGTTGAGCGAGGAGGTCTCGATGCCGGCATCGGTGGAGAAGGCCTTCGCCACCGGCGTCAGCAGCGCCGCCTCCTCGCCCGCGGCGCGGCGTTCGGTTTCGCCCTCGCCGTGACGGGCGCGGTCGAGCGCATCGGCGTTCTTCAGGCAGATGGCGCGGGACGCATTGGTGAGCGCGCGCATGGTGAGCAGCATGCGCTTCACGTCCGGGTGCTCGACGATCGCCACCGGACCGTCCTTGCCGTTCTGGCCGCGGCCCTGCTTGCGCTCGTGGGCATAGGTGTAGGCCTGCTGGGTCGCCGCCTCGCCGACGCCGACGCCCTGCGCGCCTACCGCCAAGCGGGCGTTGTTCATCATGGTGAACATGGCGGCGAGGCCGTTGTTCTCCTTGCCGACCAGGAAGCCGGTGGCGCCCTCGTTGTCGCCGTAGTTCATGACGCAGGTGGGCGAGCCGTGAATGCCCATCTTGTGCTCGATGCTGGCGCAGCGCAGATCGTTGCGCGGGCCCAGCGAGCCATCGGCCTTGACCATGAACTTCGGCACCAGGAAGAGCGAGATTCCCTTGGTGCCCGGCGGCGCGTCGGGGAGCCGAGCGAGGACGAAGTGCACGATGTTGGCGGTCATGTCGTGCTCGCCGTAGGTGATGAAGATTTTCGTGCCCTTCAGACGATAGCTGCCGTCGCCTGCCGGCGTCGCACGCGAGCGGAGCAGCGCGAGATCCGAGCCCGCCTGCGGCTCGGTGAGCTGCATGGTCGCCATCCACTCGCCCGACACCATCTTGCCGAGGTAGACGCGCTTGAGCTCGTCGGAGCCGTGGGCTTCCAGCGCGTCGATCGCCGCCATGGTCAGCATGGGGCCGACGCCGAAGGCCATGTTGGCCCCGTTCCAGAATTCGAGGCACGCGGTGCCGACGAGCGACGGCAGCCCCTGCCCGCCCCATTCCTGCGGGCCTGTCACCGCGTTCCAGCCGTCGGCGGCCCAGGCGCGGTAGGTCTCGGTCCAGCCCTTGGGCATCACTACCTTGCCGTTGACGAAGGGCGTGCCTTCCTTGTCGCCGACGCGGTTCAGCGGGGCGATCTTGTCGGCGGCGAACTTGCCCGCCTCCTGGAGCACGTGGGCGACGAGATCGGTGGAAAGCTCCGCGAGCGCGCCTTTGCCGGCGAGGCGGCCGAGGCTCGTGCAGTTGTCGAGGAAAAAGACCGTCTCGGCGACGGGCGCGCGATAGGCCATGGTCTACTCCGGGCTCACGCTTTATAGCACTGCCGAGCTTGGCCGCCTCAATAAGGACCGTCAACGTGAGCGATGCGAAAGTTTCCACGCGGCGCGTGAAGCCCGATCAAGCGGGCGTCGGCGAAGCCGC
>DATNNN010000147.1:0-2962 GCA_035601815.1 Xanthobacteraceae bacterium
CGGAGACCGCCGACCACGATCTCAAGGCCGAGGAGCGCATGGAGTTCCTGCTCCAGCTGCGCAAGCGCGGCATCCAGGACACCCGCGTCCTGCGCGCGCTCGAAACCGTGCCGCGCGAGCGCTTCGTCGAGGCGGGCCAGCAGGACCTTGCCTTCGCCGACCAGGCGCTGCCGATTTGCTGCGGCCAGACCATCAGCCAGCCCTACGTGGTGGCGGCCATGACCGAGGCGCTGGAAGTGGGGCCGCACCACCGCGTGCTCGAGATCGGCACCGGCTCCGGCTACCAGGCAGCGATCCTCGCCCGGCTTGCCTGGGAGGTGGTCTCGATCGAGCGCTACCGCACGCTGGCTGAGATGGCCCGCGCGCGCCTCGCCGCGCTCGGCCTCAACAACGTCACGGTCACCGTCGGTGACGGCACCAAGGGCGACCCGGAGCGCGCACCCTTCGACCGCATTATCGTCACCGCGGCGACGCCGGAAATTCCGCCGCCGCTCCTCGACCAGCTCGCGCCCGACGGCATTCTGATCGCGCCCGTCGGTCCCACCGGCGGCGTGCAGCAGCTCAAGCGGCTGCATAAGAAGGAGGACGGCGCGATCGAGGAGCGCACGCTCATGGCCGTGCGTTTCGTGCCGCTGATCCCGGGGCAGGCGGCCACGCTCTAGCGCCGGGCGAAATAAGCAAAATTCGCCCCCTGCCGCGATTTCCTTAAGCCGACATTTACCCTTTCGGCGTTTACTCCGGCGGTTCCGTACCCTTTTGAGTGAGTAGCCATGCGTATTCTCAGGCCCTTGCAGCGCGGCCGTGCCCGCATTCTCGGCATCGGATTGATCGCGGCCTTCGCCGCCGGTTGCAGCTCCGACACCTCCCGCTTCAGCAGCGACCCGTTCGCCAATCCGTTCAATACGCGCAACGAAGTCACCAACACGGCACCGGCGCCCCAGCCGCAGCAGCCGGTGGCCCAGATCGAATCCCGCCCGCTCGACACGCCGCTCGCATCCAATCCGCCGCGCACGCTTCCCGCCGCGCCCGCGCCCTCCATGGCGCAACAGCAGCAGCTGCCGGTGCAGTCCACCGGAAGCGCGCAGCGCGACGGCAATTGGCGCTGGGACGGCGGCACCGCCGTCACCGTGCAGCGCGGCGAGACGCTTGAGATCATCTCGCGCCGCTACAACGTTCCCGTCGCGATCATCCTGCGCGCCAACAATCTCGCCACCGCCACCTTGGTGCAGCCCGGCCAGCGCCTGGTTATCCCGTCGAACGGCGAGCGTGCGCAGCCGCTCGCTTCGGCGCCCGTGCGTCCGGCCGCGATCCACACCGTGAACCAGGGCGACACGCTTCTTTCCGTGGCCCGCCGCTATAAGATCGGCGCCGCCGAGCTCGCGCGCGAGAACAAGCTCACCGTCACGACCAAGCTCAAGCTCGGCCAGAAGCTCACCATCCCGGGCACGAGCCGGGCCGCGACGCAGCCGGCACCGCAGCGCCGCGTCGATGCTCCGGTGCAGGCGACGCCCGCGCCGCAGGAGAAGGTCGCGGCGGTGAAGCCCGTCGAGCAGGTCGAGACGCAGCCCGCGCTCACCGGCACGCCGCAATTCCGCTGGCCGGTGAAGGGCCGCGTCATCTCCGGCTTCGGCTCCAAGCCCAACGGCCAGCAGAACGACGGCATCAATCTTTCCGTGCCCGAGGGCACGCCGGTGAAGGCCTCCGAGGACGGCGTGGTCGCCTATGCCGGCAACGAGCTCAAGGGCTACGGCAACCTCGTGCTCATCCGCCACGCCGAAGGCTGGGTCACCGCCTACGCCCACACCAGCGAAGTGCTGGTCAAGCGCGGCGAGGCGGTGAAGCGCGGCCAGGTGATCGCGCGTGCCGGCCAGACCGGCGGCGTCGTCGCCCCGCAGCTGCATTTCGAGATCCGCAAAGGCTCGACCCCGGTCGATCCGACGCAGCATCTGTCCTCGCTTTAGGAAATTCTGAGACCGATCGGCCAAGGACCTCCGTGCCGATCAACCCGGGGCGGCCGGCTCTCTAAAACGAGGGCTCTTGGCTGCCCCGTGGCGTTTTGGATACCCGCAATCGCCTCCATCCGCGGGAAGCGGCTCGCCGGAGCGTTGGGCGGGCTCGTGAACGCACAGAAAGACATCGAGCAGGCCTTGGGTCTCCACTTTGAGCCGTAGGAAGTGCTTGCGCACCGGCTCGGATTCGATGTGCGTCACGAAGACGAGTGCCTGCATGCGGACCCGCTGACTCCTCGAGCTACGACGCGGCTCGCGTCACCGCTTCTTCGGCGGTCCCGCGGGTTGCTTCGCGGCGGGCGGCGGGGTCTCGGGCGGCGGAGGCGGGGGAGCGGCCGCGCCCTTGTCCACGCACACGAACACCACCGAGGCGTCCTGTTGCCCCGAGTTGAAGGTGATCTTCGCCACGCGGCCATACTTGTCGCACCACCGGTCGGCCGCCGCCTGCACGTCGCCGCGCACGAGCTGCGCCGGGATGACGCCGCCGGTGGAGTTGCCTTCGATCTCGGCCCGCTTCCACCAATCGAGGCCGGTGAACGTGTCCGAGCTGCAGCCGGCGAGCGCCGGCGCACAAACAAGCGCGATCACGAGGCGCTTGCGCATGGTCAATCCTTGAGCGCGACGCCACGCCGGCCGGCGGCGTCCTGGACGAATTGCCAGGCGACCCGGCCCGAGCGCGCGCCGCGCGTGGTCGCCCATTCCAGCGCCTCCTGGCGGAGCGCGTCGGGGCTCGCGAACGGAATGCGGTAGTGCTCGGCGTAGCCCTCGACCATATCGAGGTACTCGTCCTGCGAGCAGCGGTGGAAGCCGAGCCACAGGCCAAAGCGGTCCGACAGCGACACCTTCTCCTCCACCGCCTCGCCGGGATTGATGGCGGTGGAGCGCTCGTTCTCCATCATCTCGCGCGCCATCAGGTGGCGGCGGTTGGAGGTGGCGTAGAGCAGCATGTTGTC
>DATNNN010000148.1:0-11943 GCA_035601815.1 Xanthobacteraceae bacterium
GCAGGCGGCGTCCGACGAGCGCCTCGATGCGCTCGACTCGCTGCTGTGGACCTACCGCGACGACAGCTTCCTCGCCCACGTCACCGATCGCGAGGCGGAGGCGGGCGAGAGCCTCGTGGTGCTCACCACCCGGCCGCACAACCCGAACGGCGCGCAAGTGCGCTTCCTCGTGGACAACGTGGCGGGCGAGGGCCTCGGCGCCTATGAGCGCGCCATCTATCTCTTCGACGGCAACGATCCCGACGCCGTCGATCAGGCGCGCGACCAATGGAAGGAAGCCGAGGGCGAGGGCTTCGGCGTCGTCTACTGGCTCCAGAACGGCAACGGCCGCTGGCAGAAGAAGGCCTAGCTCGCTCGGCTGAGGTCGACGCCGGTCTCGCGCTGGAACATCAGGAGATCGAGCGACGGCGCAAAGTCGCGGCCGCGCAGGCCGGTAAGCAGCGCGTGCACCTGGCCGCGATGGTGGGTCTGGTGATTGAAGAAGTGGTCGATCGCGGGCGCGAGCGGCTGGGTGATCGTCTTCGGGTTGACGATGGTCCGGTAGGTGAACTCGCTCCCGAGCTTCGCCTGGTCGAGCCCCTCCATATAGCGCGCGATGCGCTCGTCCTCGGCGCGCCGCGCCGCGTGCAAGTCGGCGAGGCGGTCGAACAGGATGGCGTCGAGCTCGGTCGGGTAATCTCCGGTGCCGTCGAAGCGGTGCATCCAGATGCGATCGGCGACCAGGAGATGGTTGAGCGTGCCGTGCACCGATTTGAAGAAGGCGCCGCGGTCGGCGCGGTACTCGGCGTCGGAGAGCTCTGCCGCTTTGGCGTACAGGCGCTCGTTGGCCCAGCGGTTGAAGGCGGCGAACGTGCGATAGCGATCGGTCATGGCGCCCTCAGAGCGCGAAACGTACCACGATTTCGCGGAGCACGATGACCGCGGCGATGAGGGCGAGCGGCCCCGCGCGATAGGCGAGCGGCGCGTCGCGCCGCGTGAGCACGCGCGCCACCACCACCGGCGTCGCCGCCGCCGCGCACAGCATTGTCCAGAAGACGTAGCGGTAGTCGCTGGCGATGCCGACGAGGCCGAAGCCGAGCGCGTACAGCGCGCCGGAGAGCGCGAGCGCGAGCGTGATCTGCCGCGTCGCCGCGTTCGGGATCGCGAG
Source organism: Xanthobacteraceae bacterium (assembly GCA_035601815.1). Taxonomy (GTDB): domain Bacteria; phylum Pseudomonadota; class Alphaproteobacteria; order Rhizobiales; family Xanthobacteraceae; genus DATNNN01. The sequence goes on from DATNNN010000148.1 coordinate 1,148, forward strand.
CGCCGCCCACGCCCAGGCGAGGCAGACGAGCAGGAACACGTAGGGCCGGCCGAATGGCGTGTCGTTGATCGCCTGCGAGAACCAGTCGATGGCTCGATAGAGGAACGTCGGCGTGAACGTGAACTCGGTTTGGTTCGTCGACTGCCCGCCGGTGAACACCATCTCCTTGCAGCCGGTGCACATGAACTGCAGGAATCGGTTGATGTGGGCGAGGCGGTGGGTGAGGTAGGCGAGGGGATGCGCGGCGATGCCTTCGAGCCAGAGCTTGGAGAGTGTGAGCCCGAACTTCGGCTTCAAATTCTCGTAGACCTCCGGGCAGCCGCCCCAGCCGTACACGTCCCAAAAGCGCGGCGTGTAGCAGGTGCGGTTCTTCGCCGGGAACGCCGGCCCGAAGAGGCCCTGGAAGGCGTCGGCGCCGGAGAAATAGGTGATGCCGCCGAGATCGAACACCTGCAGCTGCGATATGGGCGCAATGTCCTTCACCCGGAAGAGATAGCGGTCCGCCATCAGGTGCGCCGGCGCCACCAGCGCCGAGAGCACGCAGACGAGGACTGCGCGCTGCATCAGCCCGCGCGCGGCCCAGCGGCGGCTCGTGGCTGCGCCCGCGACATCGATGAGCGACGGCAGCGCGAACAGGGAGTTCGCGCGCATGAACGCGCCCATGACGAGGAACAGCCAAAGGAAGGGCGCGGCAATCCGCCGGATATTTCCGCGCAGGAGGCAGGCGGCGAAGCCGGCGGCGAGCAAGAGGCAGATGGCCATGCTCACGTCCTTGACCAGCTGGCCGTTGAAGTTGAGCGCCATCGGGAAGAACGCGGCGAGGAACGTGGCGATGGCAATGCCGCGCCCTTCCGCGATCATGGCGCGCGCGATCAGCCAGAAGCCCGCCCAATAGCCCGCGACGAACAGCACGAGCATCGGCTGCGGGCCGTAGTAGATTTTCTGCAGCGGAATCCACAGGAAGCCCAACAGCGGTGGCTGCCAGTTGGTCCAGTCGTTGTCGCGCGCCGCCTTGAAGTAGGCCCAGGCGTCGTGGTGCAGGATGCCGGGATAGAAGGCGATGAAGTTTAGGATCGCGCCGGCGAATGCCGCGAGCGCCAGAGAGCGCGCGAGACGGATTTCGGCAGTGACGGGCATGGCGCGCTCGCTTAGCGGAGCCCGCTCCCCCTGTCGAGGTGCGCTTGCCGCTCACGGGTGCGGCCGCTATAGACGCGCGACCCGCAACCGTTCAGGACATGGTCATGGCGCGCGAGCGCACGTTTTCCATCATCAAGCCCGACGCCACCGCGCGCAATCTCACCGGCGCCATCAACGACCGCCTCGAGAAGGCGGGCCTGCGCATCGTCGCGCAGAAGCGCCTGCGCCTCGACCGCAAGCAGGCCGAGGGCTTCTACGCCGTCCACCGCGAGCGGCCGTTCTTCTCCGGCCTCGTCGCCTTCATGACCTCGGGCCCGGTGGTGGTGCAGGTGCTGGAAGGCGAGAACGCCGTCACGAAGTACCGCGAGGTCATGGGCGCCACCGACCCGGCCAAGGCCGCCGCCGGCACCATCCGCAAGGATTTCGCCGAGTCCATCGAGGCGAACTCCGTGCACGGCTCCGACAGCCTCGAGAACGCCGCCAAGGAAGTGGCCTTCTTCTTCAAGCCGAACGAGATAGTCGGCTAACGCTGCCTACGACCGATCCATTTCAACCGAGTCGTGCGCTTGCCTATTGGGCGAGGACTGCTAGGCGCTTTCGGCACTGACGGCTTTACGGCCGCGAACCGCGAAATAGACGATCACCAAGATCGCAAACAGCACACCGCGCGCGACCCAAGCCTTGTAGTGGTCTGCGTCGGCGCTGAACATATTTTCAGCCCAGAAGTTGACCGCGATCCAGACCAGCAAGGCAAGTCCGGCGAACAGTTCGTCGAATGCCAGCGGCCGATGCTTGCGGACTATCCGATAGCCGGCGAGTACGACGATGACGGCGCCGATCGGCCCGCCCCAGAAGTGGATGACGTCCAACGTCGCCTCGCCGACCCAGCCGGCGACTGCCGGATCGGTCGCCATAATGTCGCCCGCGACCCAGCCGAGCAGCGCGCCACCACCCCAGACCAGTACGCGGTAACGCTCTAGCAGCGCCATAATAAGCGCCGCGCCAGCAATGATCAGCGGAATGCTGGTGGCCAGGCCGAAGATGATCAACGTCGACTTGATTCCGATCGCGTGGGCGATATCAACCTTCGCGGCCGCGAGTTCCGCTGAGGCCGCGATTGCGATGACGTTGTCGAGGCTCATCACAATATCGGCGATGGCGACAATGCGCACCGCGCGCCACAAGGTTTCGGCGCCCTCGATGCCGCCTTCTTCTCCGTCGGCGTCCTCGGTGACAAGCTTAATCGCCACATAGAAAAGCAAGGCGCCGCCGACCAGCTTGAGGTAGGGGTAGGTCATCGCCTGTGCGACAACTAGTGTGAAGATCACTCGCAGTAGCACGGCGACGCCGGCGCCGAGGATCATGCCCCACAGCCGCTGCTTGGGTGGCAGCGTCAGGCACGCCATTGCGATGACAACGGCGTTGTCGCCAGACAGGATGATATTGACGAGAATGATCTGACCCACCGCCACCCAAAACGGCGCGTGCGCCATGTCCTGCCACAGAAAATCCACCGCGAACCCCCTTTTTGCGAGCCGCCGGTGATCGGCGATACTTCCCCACGGCGTGGCCGCGGCGCGACAATCTAGCGTCGCCTGACTAGTTTTGGCCAGCGCGCAGGCTTGGTCAAAAGCCCACAGCCGGTGATCGCATCACCACCTCTAGATGTGGGTTAAGCTGCAGCGCAGAAAGCACCGAAGGATGAGCCCGCGGCCTAGATGCCCTTGACCTTACCTTCGGCAACGAGCTTCAGCGCCGCCGGATAGATGCGGTGCTCGGCCGCGAGCACCCGCTCGGCGAGCGAGTCCGCGTCGTCGCCTTCCACCACCGGCACGCGCGCCTGCAGCACGATCGGGCCGGAATCGAGCTCGGGCACCACGAAGTGCACGGTGCAGCCGTGGATCTTGGCATTGGCGGCAAGCGCGCGGGCGTGGGTGTCGAGCCCCTTGAACTCCGGCAGCAGCGACGGGTGGATGTTGAGCATCCGGCCGCGCCATGGCTCGACGAAGGAGGCCGTGAACATGCGCAGGAAGCCGGCGAGGCACACGATATCGATGCGCGCCTCCGCGAGTTTCGCCTGCAACGCCGCCTCGAACGCTTCCCGCGAGGCGAACGCGCGGTGATCGACGATCGCCGTGGCGATGCCGCGTGCCGTTGCGAACTCGAGGCCCTTGGCGTCCGGCCGGTTGGAGACTACGAGCGCGATCTCGGCGGGAAAGTCCGGCTCAGTCGCGGCCTCGATCAGGGCGGCCATGTTGGAGCCGCGGCCGGAAATCAGGATCGCCACGCGCTTGCGCGCACTCATGCGCCGAGCCTGAGTTTCCCGGTGAACTCCGTGAATTGGACCTTCGGCTCGCCGTCGCCCGCCACGACCTCGCCGAGGCGCACCACCTTTTCGCCGGTGGTCACCAGCGCCCCCGCCACCATCTCGGCGCGCTTGGCGTCGATCACCACCACGAGGCCGACGCCGCAGTTGAAGGTGCGCAGCATCTCCATGTCCGCAACGCCGCCCGTCTGCGCCAGCCAAGCGAACACCGGCGTGACCGGAATCGCGCCGAGCTCGATTCGCGCCGCCGTTCCCTTCGGCAGCACCCGCGGGATGTTGTCGACGAAGCCGCCGCCGGTGATGTGGGCGAGCGCCTTGATTCCGTTCTCCACCTTGAGCGCGGCGAGCACCGCCTTGACGTAAATGCGCGTCGGCGTGAGCAGCGCCTCGCCGAGCGTTTTTTTCGGCGCGAACGGCGCCGGGGCGTCGAGTCCGAGCCCGGATTGCCCGACGATCTTGCGCACGAGCGAAAAGCCGTTCGAATGCACGCCGGAGGACGTGACGCCGAGGATCACGTCGCCCGCCGCGACGTCGCGCGGCAGCAGCCGGCCGCGTTCCACGGCGCCGAGCGCAAATCCGGCGAGATCATAGTCGCCCGCTTGGTAGAGGCCCGGCATCTCCGCGGTCTCGCCGCCGATCAGCGCGCAGCCCGCCTCCTTGCAGCCGGCGGCGATGCCGCCGATCACCGCGGCGGCGACGTCGGTGTCGAGCTTGCCGCAGGCGAAGTAGTCGAGGAAGAAAAGCGGCTCCGCACCCTGCACGACGAGGTCGTTCACCGACATCGCCACGAGGTCGATGCCGATGGTGTCGTGGCGGCCGGTGTCGATGGCGAGCTTGATCTTGGTGCCGACCCCGTCGGTGGCGGCGACGAGGAGGGGATCCTTGAAGCGGGCCCGCGCCAGATCGAACACGCCGCCGAAGCCGCCGATCTCGGCGTCGGCGCCGAGGCGAGCCGTCGCCTTGACCAGGGGCTTGATGCGCTCGACCAGGCGGTTGCCGGCGTCGATGTCGACGCCCGCTTCGCCGTAGGTGAGCCCGCGTTTCTGCATCTAGCCCTCCGCCGCCGGGGTAGCCCGGGCGGGCCTTTGGCGCAAGGCAAACAGCAACATACGCGCGGTTCTTTGCCCCGCTTGGCAGGAGCCGCATGCGCGCGTTAAGTGCGGGCTGCCTTTGTTCGGGAAACTCGTCCGCGTGAACCTGCCCAACCTCATCACCATCTGCCGCATCGTGCTCGTGCCCTTCGTGGTCTGGGCGATCACGTCCGACCATCTGTTGCTTGCCTTCTGGCTGTTCATCGTCGCCGGCGTCTCCGACGCCGTCGATGGCTTCCTCGCCAAGTGGCTGGCCGCCACCAGCGAGTTCGGCGCCTACCTCGACCCGCTCGCCGACAAGGCGCTGTTGATGTCGATCTACGTGGCGCTCGCCATCGTCGGCCTGTTGCCGGCGTGGGTGGTGATCGGGGTGGTGTCGCGCGACATCATGATCCTCGCCGCCGTCGTCGTCGCCGGCGTCGTCGGCAAGCCGCTGACCGTGCGGCCGCTCTGGATCTCCAAGCTCAACACCATCATCCAGATCCTGCTCGCCGCCCTCGTTCTCGGGGCGCACGGCTTCGGCGTCGATCCCGGCTATGCCTTGCCGGCGCTGCTCTACGCCGTCGGCGCCTTGACGGGACTTTCGGCGGCGGCCTATCTCGTGCTCTGGATGCGGCACATGGCGGCCTGACGCGGAGGATGGCGTTGCGCGAACCGGTTTCTTCCGCGAACTTGCATCGCCAGGTGCTGTTCTGGCTCGGTGCGCTCGTCGCCGCCATTTTCTTGTTGTGGCTTTTGCGCGCGATGCTGCTGCCGTTCGTGGCGGGCCTCGTGCTCGCCTATCTCCTCAATCCGCTCGCCAACCGCCTCGAGCGCGCCGGCATGAACCGCGTGGTGGCGACGCTCATCATCGTCGGCACCTTCGTGCTCTTCTTCGTAATCGCGATCGTGGTGCTGGTGCCGCTGCTCGGCAGCCAGCTCTTCGCCTTCATCCAGCGCCTGCCGGACTATGTGACCCGGCTGCAGGCGCTCATCACCCAAGAAAATCGCGAGTGGCTGCAGCGCATCTTCGGCGAGCACCTGCCGGACTTCCAGAGCCTGCAGAAGCCGCTCGGCGACCTGATGACGCAAGCCGCAGGCTGGCTTGTCGCCTTCCTGCAGTCGCTGTGGTCGGGCGGCCGCGCCATCATCTCGGTGTTCGCGCTGGTCATCATCACGCCAGTGGTCGCGTTCTATCTGCTCGCCGACTGGAACAGCATGATCGCCAAGGTGGCGTCCTGGGTGCCGCACCAGCATCGCAAGGCGATCGGCGGCCTCGCCCACGAGATCGATCAGGCGGTCGCGGGCTTTCTGCGCGGCCAGGCGAGCGTGTGCCTGATCCTCGGCTCGTACTACGCCGCCGCCCTCTCGCTGACCGGGCTCAACTTCGGCCTTCTCATCGGCGTCTTCGCCGGGCTCCTCACGTTCATTCCATTCGTCGGCTCGCTCACCGGCCTCGTGCTTGCGGTCGGTGTCGCGCTCGTCCAGTTCTGGCCGGAGTGGACGCGGGTGGTGCTCGTGCTCGGTGTGTTTCTGGTCGGCCAGTTCGTCGAGGGCTATGTCCTCGGCCCCAAGCTTGTCGGCAAGCGCGTCGGGCTGCATCCGGTATGGCTGATGTTCGCGTTGTTCGCCTTCGGCTATCTCTTCGGCTTCGTCGGCCTGCTCATGGCCGTGCCGCTCGCCGCCGCCGTCGGCGTGCTCGTGCGCTTCGCGCTCCGGCAATATCTCTCGAGCTCGTTTTATCGCGAAAAGCCGCACCGGGGCGGCTAGGTCCATGAGTCGCGGTGCGCTACAGCTCGCCCTCGATCTGCCGCACGCGGCGAGCTTCCGGCGCGACGACTTCCTGCCGTCGCCGTCGAACGAAGCGGCGCTCGCCATGATCGAGGCCTGGCCGCGCTGGCCGCATCGCGTCGCCGCCATCGTCGGGCCGGCGGGCTCCGGCAAGAGCCATCTCGCCGCCATCTGGGCCGAGCGCGCGGGTGCGCGCATCGAGTCGGCGCACGCACTCGGCCGCGCCGACGTGCCGCGGCTCGCCACCGGCGCGCTCGCCCTCGAGGACGTGGAGCCCGGTGGCGTCGACGAGGCGGCGCTGTTCCATCTTCTCAACCTCGCCGGCGAGGAGGACTGCCACGTGCTGCTCACGGCGGCGCAGCGCCTCGACGGCGGCTTCGCGCTCGCCGATCTCGCCTCGCGCTTGCGCGCCGTGCCGGTGATCGCGCTCGCCGCTCCCGACGACGCGTTGCTCGCCGCCGTGCTGGTGAAGCTCTTCGCCGACCGCCAGCTCGCCGTCGGCGAGGGGGTGGTGAGCTATCTGGTGCCGCGCATGGAGCGCTCGCTCGCGGCGGCCCGTGCGCTGGTCGCGCGCCTCGACCGGGCGGCGCTGTCGCGCGGGCGGGCCGTCACTCGCCAATTGGCCGCCGAACTGGTTGACAGTCCCGACGCAAGTATTTGATTTATAATAATTAACACCTTCATTGAACTGTCATTGTATGAACGTGGTCATCCGCGACAATAATGGGGCAAGACCAGCCCCCGAGAACCACCGTGGCCTTCGAGTTTGATATCGCCCGTAGCGAGACCGCCGAGCCCTTGCCGGCTGCCGACGCGCCCGGCCGCGACCTGCGTGCGAGCCCCAAGCGCTTCGTCAACCGCGAGCTGTCGTGGCTGCGCTTCAATCGCCGGGTGCTGGAGGAGGCGTCGAACCCGAACCATCCGCTGCTCGAGCAGCTGCGCTTTCTCTCCATCTCCGCCGACAACCTCGACGAGTTCTTCATGGTGCGGGTCGCGGGGCTGAAGGGCCTCGTGCGCGCCAAGGTAACGCTCACGAGCCCCGACGGCCTCAGCGCGGCCGAGCAGCTCGCCAAGATCGGCGCCGAAGCGGCGACGCTCGCCTCCGACCAGCAGGCGCGCTGGCGCGCACTGCGCCGCGAGCTCGCCGCGAAGGGCGTCGTGCTCGTGGACGGCGGCGAGCTTTCCAAGGACGAGCGCACGTTCCTCGAGCATCACTTTCTGCATCACGTGTTTCCGGTGCTGACGCCGCTCTCCGTCGATCCGGCGCATCCGTTCCCGTTCATCCCCAACCGCGGCTTCTCGCTTGCGCTCCAGCTCGCGCGCACCACCGACGGCCGCGGCATGAACGCGCTGATCCGCGTGCCGGCTCAGATCGAGCGCTTCATCGCGCTGCCCAAGGACGCCGCCGCGCAACGCTTCATCGCCCTCGAGGTGGTGATCGGCCTGTTCATCGGCCGCTTGTTCCCGGGCTATGCGATGCGCGGGCAGGGCGCCTTTCGCGCCATTCGCGATAGCGACATCGAGGTCGAGGAGGAGGCCGAGGACCTGGTGCGCGTGTTCGAGAGCGCGCTCAAGCGCCGCCGCCGCGGCCTCGTCATCCGTCTGGAGATCGAGGCGGCGATGCCGGCGGAGCTGCGCGCTTTCGTGGCGCGTGCGCTGTCGTGCGGCGACGACGAGGTGTTCCTGGTCGAGGGCGCGTTGGCGCTGAACGAGCTGCGCCAGCTGGTCGAGATCGACCGGCCCGATCTGAAGTTCGTCCCCTATGAGCCGCGCTTTCCCGAGCGCGTGCGCGAGCAGGGCGGCGACTGCTTCGCCGCCATCCGCCAGAAGGACATGGTCATCCACCATCCCTACGAATCCTTCGACGTGGTGGTGCAGTTCCTCACCCAGGCCGCCCGCGATCCCGACGTCATCGCCATCAAGCAGACGCTCTACCGCACCTCGTCGGAGAGCCCGATCGTGCGGGCGCTCGCGGAAGCCGCCGAGGCCGGCAAGTCGGTGACGGCGCTGGTCGAGTTGAAAGCGCGCTTCGACGAGGAGGCCAACATCCGCTGGGCGCGAGATCTCGAGCGCGCCGGCGTGCAGGTGGTGTTCGGCTTCATCGAGCTGAAGACCCACGCCAAGCTGTCGCTGGTGGTGCGCCGCGAGGGCGCCGAGGTCGCGACCTACGTGCACGTCGGCACCGGCAACTATCACCCGATCACCGCCAAGGTTTACACCGACCTTTCGTTCTTCACCGCCGATCCCGCCATCGCCCAGGACGTGGCGCGCGTGTTCAACTACATCACCGGCTACGCCGAGCCCGCGGGACTCGAGCGGCTCGCGGTGTCGCCGATGAGCCTGCGCCGGCGCATCCTCGCCCACATCGAGGAGGAGATCGCCCACGCCCGCGCCGGCCGGCCGGCGGCGATCTGGGCCAAGGACAACGCGCTCGTCGACCCGCAGGTCATCGACGCGCTCTACGCGGCGAGCGCCGCCGGCGTCGAGGTCGATCTCGTCGTGCGCGGCATCTGCTGCCTGCGGCCCGGCGTGCCGGGGCTGTCGGACAATATCCGGGTGAAGTCCATCGTCGGCCGCTTCCTCGAGCACAGTCGTATCTACTGCTTCGGCGGCGGCTTCGGCCTGCCGCACGACAAGGCGGCGGTCTACATCTCCTCCGCCGATCTCATGCCGCGCAACCTCGACCGGCGCGTCGAGGTGCTCTGCCCGATTCTCAATCCCACCGTGCACCAGCAGGTGCTCGACCAGATTATGGTCGCGAACCTCAAGGACAATGCGCAGAGCTGGCGGGTCTTGCCGGACGGCACCTCGACGCGCATCGTGCCGGCGCCGGGCGAGGAGTCGTTCAACGCCCATCATTACTTCATGACCAACCCAAGCCTGTCGGGCCGTGGCAAATCACTCAAAGACTCGCCGCCGAAACCACTCAGCCGTCGCCGCGATCGTGGCTGAGGACGTGCGCGCGGCGCCGGGCCGGCTGCCGGTCGGCCGGCCGGTGGCGGTCATCGACATCGGCTCCAACTCTGTGCGCCTCGTGGTCTACGAGGGCCTGAGCCGCAGCCTCACGCCGATCTTCAACGAGAAGGTGCTCGCCGGCCTCGGCCGCGAGGTGAAGAGCAAGGGCCGCCTTGCCGCCGACGCGGTGGAGGCGGCACTCGGCGCGCTCGCCCGCTTCCGCGCGCTGTGCGGCGTGATGCGGGTCGAGAGCCTGCACGTGATCGCCACCGCCGCCGTGCGCGAGGCGAGCGACGGCGCCGCCTTCCTGCGCCTGGCGGAGGCCGCCTGTCGTTCGCCGATCCAGCTCTTATCGGGGCCGACCGAGGCGCGCCTCGCCGCCGTCGGCGTCGCCGCCGGCTTCCATCGTCCCGATGGCGTCGCCGGCGACTTGGGCGGCGGCTCGCTCGAGCTCGTCGACGTGCGCGGCGACAAGATCGGCAAGGGCGTCACGCTGCCGCTCGGCGGGCTCGCGCTTTCCGACACCGCCCACCATTCGCTCAAGGAGGCGAGCGAGATCGTCCACGACGCGCTCGCCGGCGACCGCACCTTGCGCGGCCTCTCCGGCCGCACGTTCTACGCCGTGGGCGGCACCTGGCGGTCGCTGGCGCGGCTGCACATGCGCGAGAAGGGCTATCCGCTGCACGTGATGCACGGCTATGTCATCGCCGCCGACGAGGCGGCGGAGTTCGCCAAGCTCGTGCGCCGCGTCGATCCGGGCACGCTTCCCTACATCGAGGAGATCTCCTCCGCCCGCCGGCCACTGTTGCCCTATGGCGCCATGGTGCTCGAGCAGGCGATCGACATCGGCAAGCCGAAGCAGGTGGTGATATCGGCACTCGGCGTGCGCGAGGGCCTGCTGCACGAAATGCTCGATCCCGACGAGCGGCGCAAGGATCCGCTGCTCGCGGCGGCGAGCGACCTCAACCTGTTGCGCTCGCGCTCGCCGCGCCACGGCGAGGAGCTGATCGGCTGGACCGACCGCTTCATGGTCACCACCGGCATCGAGGAAAATCTCGAGGAGCGGCGCCTGCGTCACGCCGCTTGTCTCCTCGCCGACATCGGCTGGCGGGCGCATCCGGATTATCGCGGCGAGCAGTCGCTCAACATCATCGCCCACGCGGCCTTCGTCGGCATCGACCATCCGGGGCGCGCGTTCCTGGCACTCGCGGTGTTCTACCGCCACGCCGGCTACCACGCCGACGAGCCGTCGCCGCGCCTGCGCGAGCTCGCCTCACCGCGCCTGCTCGACCGCGCCCGTATCCTCGGCGCCGCGATGCGCGTGGCATATCTGGTCTCGGCGTCGATGCCGGGCATGCTGCCGCGCGCGCCCATGTTCGTCAAGAAAGGCAAGCTCGTGCTGCGCCTGGAGGGCAAGCTCAAGTCGCTCGCCGGCGAGCGGCTGGCGAACCGCCTGCGCCAGCTCGCGAGACTCATCGGCCGCGAGCCGGTGCTCGACACGGATTGACGCTCTAGCG
>DATNNN010000149.1:0-2407 GCA_035601815.1 Xanthobacteraceae bacterium
AAGCTCTCCCGCAACTACAGGGGGGAAATCATGACCAATCTTACTCGGCGCACGCTCGTCAAAGGCGGCACGGCGCTGGCGACCGCAAGCGCGAGCGCTTCCGCCCTCGCCCGTCCTGCGATTCCCCAGGCGGCGTCGATCCGCATCGGATGGCTCGCCGCGTTGACGGGGCCAAGCTCTGCTCCGGCCATCGGCGTCAACCGCGGCGTGATCAATGCGGCCGAGGCGACAATGCGGCCGGCGGCCTAACCTGGATATCTCACACCATCTTTGCACGATCGCCGAATTTTGCGGAGCGATTGATCGCTTTTCTGGGGGCGCGCCGCCTCGTGGCGTCCGGAGACGCGAGAGGAACTGGAACATTTGCGGGCTGCGGCGGCAGCGAAGACGTGGTCTCGGTGGGCCTTTGGATGATGCCGCGTTTGCTACGCGTTGCGGCGGCGCGTATCAGGCAGGGGAGCCGCGCGCGGTTGCGGCGGCGGCGAGACGGACGGCAGCGCAGCCCCAGGCCTGGGCCGCAGGACAGCCCGATGCCATCGCGATTTTGATACGGCGGACGCTGATGCGTATGAGGGCGCCAATCTTGAGGAGCTTGAGACGAATGGTGCCGCAGCTTGCGTCGGTAAAGGGCGTGTGATGCAGCCCGATCCGACGTAAGGCGCAGAGCAGCACGTAGGCCATCGAAGCGAACCACAGGCGCAACTGGTTGGCTCGCATCGTCGCGCTCGATGTGCGATCGGCGTAGAGATCGAGTTGGCACTCCTTGATCCGGTTCTCCATGTCGCCGCGGGCGCAGTAAAGTTTCTCGTAAAGATATCGGGGCTTGCACTCGCCACGCTTCAGCGAGGTGACGACGAAGCGCGGATTGGCTTCGCCTTTGGTGAACTCGGCCTTGGCGACGACCCGGCGCTCGCGGCTCCAGCTGCGGCGCGTCGTCCACCTGAAGTCCTTGAAGTACCGCGCCGGCTTGCCGGTCCGACAGCTTTTCGCCTCGGCCTGCGCAAGCTCGCTGGCGATCATTGCGACCAGCCGCGTGGTCTGCGCCAGGCCGAACAGGAAATGCACGCCGTTCGCCTCGCACCACGCCATCAGGTCATCGCGGGCGAAGCCCGAATCGGCGCGCACCAGGATGCGCACCTGCGGCCAGCGCAGACGGATTTGGGCAACGATGCGCGCCACGACCTCCACCGCGCCGTCCGCCGCATCCACGCTCGCGCGCCGCAATCTGGCGTCCAGCAGATGACGCCCGCAGAACACGTAGAGCGGCAGATAGCAGTAGCAGTCGTAATAGCCGTGGAAGAACCGGCCCTCCTGCTCGCCGTGCACCGGATCATCGGTGGCGTCGAGATCGAGGATGATCTCGCTCGGCGCACGATCATGCGCCTCCAGGAACAGATCGACCATCAGCCGCTTGATGGCGATCGGATTGTGACTGATCTTGTGATAGCGCGTCGGCTCCAGTTGGCTCAGCTCCAGCCGGTTCAACGTCGACTTGCCGGCGATCGGCGCGCAGTCGTCGCGGCGCGCTTCGAGCTTGCCGGCCAGCACCGCCATCAACGGATCGTGGCGCAATTCATCGTGGTCGTTGAGATCCTCATAGCCAAGCGCGATCCCGAACACCCGCTGCCCGACCAAGGTCACGACCTCGTGCTCAATCAGCTCAGGACACCGCACGTCGTGAAAGCACGATGCAAATCGATCCATCATCTTGATCGCCCGATCCGCCGCCCCCAGAAGCAGCCCTCCGGCATCCGAGCTGATCGCGCCACCATCAAACGCCGCGACCACTTCGCGGCCTTCAACAGGTTCAAATCCAAAGAAATCCGGGGTACACTCTGTCGGCATCGGGGCGCTCCATGAATCGGCGACAAATCGTTGCTGCACAACAATTTTCACTGATTCGGCGCCCCGATGCACTTAGTAGTGTGAGATTTCCGCGTTAGCGGCGTCGCCGCGCGAGCAGGAGCCGGGGAAGCCCGCGACGTGCCAGCCGACCCCGTAGCTCGGCGCCGCCGAGGTCCCCGGCGGCGCGGTCCCCGGCGGCCCGATCTGCGGCCTGGCGGCCGGCGCGCGAGCAGGAGCCAGGGGGATGCAGTCATTTTTAGGAATGCCTCGACGTGCCGGGCGACCCGGTAGCTCGGCGCCGCCGAGGTCCCCGGCGGCGCGGTCACCGGCGGCTCGATCTGCGGCCTGGCGGCCGGCGCGCGAGCAGGAGCCAGGGTGGGATGCAGTCATTTTTACGAATGCCTCGACGTGCCGGGCGACCCGGTAGCTCGGCGCCGCCGCGGTGTCCGGCGGCGCGGTCACCGGCGGCTCGATCTGCGGCCTGGCGGCCGGCGCGCGAGCAGGAGCTTTAGCCAGATGGCTAATCATGGACATGATTTCTCGCCGCGTAGCGGGAGCGGGG
>DATNNN010000150.1:0-13101 GCA_035601815.1 Xanthobacteraceae bacterium
TGCGCCCGATCAACGCGCTCGTCGACATCACCAACTTCGTCACCCACGACCGCTCGCGGCCGCTGCACGTGTTCGACGCGGCCAAGGTCAAGGGCGATCTCGTGGTGCGCCGCGCCCGCAAGGGCGAGACGCTGACCGCCCTCGACGGCAAGACCTACAAGCTCGATGACTCGATGTGCGTGATCGCCGACGACCGGGGCGTGGAGTCGCTTTCTGGCATCATGGGCGGCGAGCCTTCCGGCTGCTCGGAGGCGACGACGGACGTGCTCGTGGAATCGGCGCTGTGGGATCCGCTCAACATCGCGCAGACCGGACGCAAGCTCGGCGTCGTGTCGGACGCGCGCTTCCGCTTCGAGCGCGGCGTCGACCCCACGTTCACCGTGCCGGGGCTCGAGCTCGCCACGCAACTCATCATAGAAATATGCGGCGGCGAGCCGTCGGAAATCGTGCTCGCGGGGAAAATCCCCGACGGCAAGCGTTTGATCGAGTTTCCCTTCGCCGAGGTGAAGCGCCTCACCGGCCTCGACGTGCCGGCGGTGGAGACGCGGCGCGTGCTTTCTTCACTCGGCTTTACGGTCACGCCCTCCGGCGAGCACGCAAGCGTCACTGTGCCGTCGTGGCGCGCCGACGTGGAGGGCAAGGCGGACCTTGTGGAAGAAGTGATCCGCATCATCGGCGTCGACCACGTGCCGGCGGTGCCGTTCGACCGCGGCAAAGATGCGCGGCGGCCGGTGCTGACCGCGATCCAGAAGCGCACCCGCGCCGCCAAGCGCGCCCTCGCCGCCCGCGGCCTCGTGGAAGCCGTCACCTGGTCGTTCATCGGCAAAGGAGAGGCCGAAGCCTTCGGCGGCGGCGAGGCCACGCTTGCGCTGGCAAACCCCATCGCCGCCGAGCTTTCCCATATGCGGCCGAGCCTCATTCCGGGCTTGGCTGTCGCGGCGCAGAAGAACGCCGACCGGGGCTATCCGGATCTGGCGCTGTTCGAGGTCGGGCAGATCTTCACCGGCGACAAGCTGGAGGAGCAGCTCACCGCTGCGACCACGCTCCGCCGCGGCAGCGCCAAGGTGAGCGGCAGCGGCCGCCACTGGTCGGGCGCTTCGGGTGCGGTCGACGTGTTCGACGCCAAGAGCGACGCGCTAACTGTCCTCGCCGCCGCCGGCGCGTCGGTGGACAAGATGCAGATCGTGCCGGGCGGGCCTTCCTTCCTGCATCCCGGCCGCTCGGGCACGATCCAGCTCGGGCCCAAGCTCGTGCTCGGCTATTTCGGCGAGCTGCACCCATCGGCGCTCGCGGCGCTCGACGTGGCAGGGCCGATCGCGGTCGCCGAAGTCATCCTCGAGCGCATACCGGAGGCGAAGGCAAAGAGCCGCAACAAGCCGGCGCTCATGCTGTCGCCGTTCCAGCCCATCGCCCGGGACTTCGCCTTCATCGTCGAGCGCAGGGTGACCGCCGCCGACGTGGTGCGCGCAGCACAGCTGGCCGACAAGAACTTGATCGCCGCCGTCGACGTGTTCGATCTCTACGAGGGCAAGGGCATCGGCGAGGGCAAGAAGTCCATCGCCATCGCGGTCACGCTGCAGCCGCGCGACAAGACGCTCACCGACGCGGAGATCGAGGCGGTGGCGAAGAAGATCGTCGACGAGGTGGTGAAGAAGACCGGCGCCACGCTCCGCGCCTAGCGCTTCTTCTTTTCCTTCGGCTGCGGCTCGCTCACCGGCACCCAGCCGCCCGACCGCGCCAGCAGATGCAGCGCCGCGTCGGCGGCGCGCTCGCCCGAGGCCCAGGCGCCGGCGATGGTGCCCCAGCGCGTCTCGTGCGCCGCCTCGCCGGCGAGGAAGATGCGGTCGTAGACCGGCTCCATGAGGATGCGCCGGCTCGCGGCGGCACCGGGTGCGGCGGCGGAGAAGCCGCCCAGCACGAACGGCTCCTTGCTCCAGCGCACCACCTCGACGCGGCCGAGGCGCTTCTTCGCCTCAGCGCCAAAGTGCGCCGCGATGTCCTCGCGCACGAAATCGATCATGGCGGCGTCGCCGGCATTGCCAAGCTCGCGGCCGAAGCCGCCGGCGAAATCGGCGAACGCCAAGTCGGTGCCGCCGACGCGGCCTTCGATAGCGAACGTGCGCCGGTCGGCGGTCTTGAACAGCACGCGCTCGTCGGAGGCAAAACGGAACGGATTGCCGGCAAGCTCGAACACCACGCGGTCGTAGGTGCCGAGCGAAAGCCGCGCCAGCGCGTCGAGGGTGCGCTTGGGCAACGGCGGCTCGAAGCGGATGCGGTCGTTCGCGAGCACGTTGGTAGAGGCGGTGACGATGACGGTGCGCGCCTGCACCGAGCCGCGCGTGGTCTCTAGCGTGACGAAGCCGCGGCCGCGCGTGTCGACGCGGCGCACGGCGCTGTTGCGCTCGACGGGAAATCCCTCGGCGGCGGCGGCGAGCGCGGTGCCGACGCCTTCGCGCACCACGAGATCGTCGGGCCGCTCCTCGGCCCGCGCGATGTCGATGGCCGACACCTCGTTTAGGTCCTTGGCGCAGGCGAGCGGGCCGAGCACGAAGGCCACGGTCGCCTCCCACTCGCCCACATCGGAGAGCATGCCGCCGGCGGCCACGTCGCGGCCGATGTCGCCGACGGCGACGATGGCGCGCCGCGCCCGGCGTACCGCCGAGGTGAAGTCGTCGTACTCGCCGTCGCGCGCCTCGCGGGCGCCGACCAGGAGCCGCCGGCTCGGCGACGGGTCGTAGACCTGGAAGCGTTCGCTCTTGGCAATGTCGATCAGCGGATTCTTGGCTGGTGACGACAGGCGATGCGCACCGCGATCGTGCGCCACGCGGAAGCCGCCGTCGGCGGTGTAGGCCCGGCCGCCGACGCGGCCCATGGCTTCCAGCACCACCGAGCTCCGCCGCGCTTCGGCGATCCGCCGGGCGGCGGCGATGCCGGCGGCACCGGCGCCGACGATCGCCACGTCCACGGTGCCGCTCGGCCAGGCGGCGAGCGCGGGCGTGGCGGCGAAGGCCGCTGCGCCGCCCAGCCATTGGCGCCGGGTGAGAAATTTATCCATGAATATAACCCATGCGATTCAATACCTTAGAGCATAGCTGAAGGCAAAAGCCGAGCGCGTGAACCTTGCGGAAACCTCCACCGGTTACCGTCATAGCAGGTAGCGTTGCGTAGGGGCGGGCCGGTTCGGCCCGGGGCGTGTGATGGGCGACCGGTTCTTCGGCTTTCTCGGCCGGCGCATCGTCGATTATCTCGAAGAGCCCACGCCGGGCTACGAGCCCTTCACCGCCAGCGATCCCACGGCGCTCGCTGAGATTCTGCAGCCGGGCGACGTGCTGCTCGCCGAGGGCTACAGCCGCATCGCTGCCGTCATCAAGTACCTGACCCAATCCACCTGGTCGCATTCGGCGCTCTATGTGGGCGACCGGTTCGGCAAGCAGGATGACGCCGGCGAGCCGCACGTGCTCATTGAAGCCAACCTTGGCGATGGCGTGATCTCGGCGCCGCTGTCGAAGTATTCGACGCTGCACACCCGCGTGTGCCGGCCGGTGGGCCTGTCGCCGCGCGACCGCGAGCGGGTGGTGCGCTACGCCGTCGACCGCATCGGCTACGAATACGACGTGAAGAACATCGTCGACTTGATCCGCTTCCTGATACCGCTGCCGGTGCCGGCGCGCTTCCGCCGGCGCATGATCGCGCTCGGCTCGGGCGTGCCGACCAAGGCGATCTGCTCGACGCTCATCGCCCAAGCGTTCGAGACCGTGCGCTATCCGATCCTGCCCAAGATCGAGCTGATCCAAAGCCGCAGCATGCGGCGCGAGATTCTCCATATCCGCCATCACTCGCTCTATACACCGCGCGACTTCGACATCTCGCCCTATTTCGCCATCATCAAGCCGACCATCGAGATGGGATTCAACTACAAGAAAATGCGCTGGGCCAACGCGCCGCTGCCGCCGCCGGAAGAACGGGAGGCCGTGCCGCGCCCTTTAGCGGCAAGGGACGCCGTACCCCTCGGTTCCGGCTTCCCCGCAAACGTTGAACGCCGCCCCCGGCGCGAAGTCATGGCGCCCGCGGCCCCCGGCTGATCCACAATTCCTTCTCCGGCCAGCGGCAGAGATCGTTGACCAAGCAGCGCCAGCATTCCGGTGCGCGCGCCTTGCACGTGTAGCGGCCGTGCAGGATGAGCCAGTGGTGGGCGCGGTGCCGGTAGCGCTCGGGCACGCGCTGCATCAATCCATCTTCCACTTCGCGGGGTGACACGCCGGGTGCCAGCCCGGTGCGGTTCGCCACGCGAAAGAGGTGCGTGTCGACGGCGATTGTCGCCTCGCCGAAGATGATGTTCAGCACCACGTTCGCGGTCTTGCGGCCGACGCCGGGCAGCGCCTCCAGCGCCTCGCGCGTGCGCGGCACCGCACCGCCGTGCTCGGCGAGGAGCTTGTGCGAGAGCGCGATCACGTTCTTCGCCTTGTTGCGGTAGAGACCGATGGTCTTAATGTAGTCGGTGAGGCCCTTCTCGCCGAGCGCCACCATCTTCGCCGGCGTGTCGGCGACGGGGAATAGCAACCGGGTCGCCTTGTTGACGCCGGCGTCGGTGGCCTGGGCCGACAGCACCACCGCCACGAGCAGCGTGTAAGGATCCTTATGCTCGAGCTCGCCCCTGGGGTCGGGGTTCGCCGCCTCGAAGCGGCGAAAAACCTCGTCGATCTCTGCTTCGCGCAACGGCCGCGGCTTGTGCGCTTTTGCCGGGGTCCGGACCGCCCGGGCAACAGCCCTGCGCCGGGCGCTTGTCGGATTTTTCCTCGCGGCCATTCATCCCTATAATAATGAACGATGCACGAGAGCAACTACGATCCCACCCTGTTCGAGGCGCGGCTCAAGCCGCACCGCTCGCTCACGCCGCAGGGCTTCGCCGTCCTGATGGCCGTGCTCGGCGGCATCAGCTTCGCCGTGGGCACAGTTTTCCTGCTCCTGGGCGCCTGGCCGGTGTTCGGCTTCTTTGGCCTCGACATGTTCATCGTGTGGTGGGCGTTCCGGGCGAACTTCCGCGCCGCGCGCGCCTACGAGGACATCCATCTCACCCCGCACCGGCTCCTCGTGCGCCAGGTGTCGGCGCGCGGCGACGCGCGGGAAACTGAATTCAACCCGCGCTGGGTGCGGCTGGAAAAGAACGAGGACGAAACCTACGGCGTCACCCGGCTGGCGCTGATCTCGCGCGGCATCGCGCTCGTCATCGGCGCCTTCCTGCCGCCTCTCCACAGGGGCCAGCTCGCGAAATCGCTGTCCGCCGCGCTCCAGGCGGCCAAGCGCTAGGATCGGCGAAATCGGGTGGTGCGACCGACCGCGATCTGCTCATCTCAGCCCATGCTTGCAGCTCAGAACCTCGAACCGACCCCGCTCGAAACCGCCGCCGCCGATTACGACATCGTGCGGCGTGCGATCACGTTCATCTCGGAGAACTTCCGCGACCAGCCGAAGGTGGAAGCGATCGCCGATGCCGCCGGCACCGATTCCCGCGGCCTCACCGCGCTCTTCCGCCGCTGGTGCGGGCTCTCGCCGAAGGCCTTCCTCGAGGCGGTGACCCTCAACCACGCCAAGCAGGTGCTGCGCGAGACGCCGAGCGTCCTCGATGCGAGCTACGAGCTTGGCCTGTCCGGCGCGGGACGCCTGCACGACCTCTTCGTGGTGCACGAGGCCATGTCGCCGGGCGAATGGAAGACCGGCGGCGCCGGCCTCACCATCGCCTACGGCTTCCATCCCTCCCCCTTCGGCCGCGCGCTGATCATGGCGACCGAGCGCGGCCTCTGCGGCCTCGCCTTCGCCGACGAGGACGACAATGCGGCGCTCGACGACATGCGCGGCCGCTGGCCGCACGCGCGCTACGTGCCGGACCAGGCGCGCACGAGCGCCCATGCCCGGCGCATCTTCGAGCCCACAGCCTGGCGGCCGGAGACGCCGCTGCGGGTCGTGCTTATCGGCACCGATTTCCAGGTGCGGGTGTGGCAGACCCTGCTCAGGGTCCCGTTCGGCGGGCTCACGTCCTATTCCACCATCGCGAAGGGCATCGGCAAGCCGAAGGCCTCACGCGCAGTGGGCGCGGCCGTGGGCAAGAATCCGATCTCGTTCGTGGTTCCCTGCCACCGCGTGCTGGGATCCGGCGGCGCCATCACCGGCTACCACTGGGGCCTCACGCGCAAGCGCGCCATGCTCGGCTGGGAAGTGGGGCAGGCTCAGGCGAGCTCGAATTTCTCCGCCACGGTGGCGTCGGGCGCGAGGCGATAGACGATCGGCACGCCGGTCGCGAGCTCGCGCTTGACGATGGCTTCCGGCGACAATTTCTCCAGCACCATGACGAGCGCGCGCAGCGAGTTGCCGTGGGCCGCAACCAGCGTGCGCTCGCCGCGCAGCACGCGCGGCAGTATTTCCTTCTCGAAATAGGGCAGCGTGCGCGCGACCGTGTCCTTCAGGCTCTCGCCCGCCGGCGGGGCCACGTCGTAGGAGCGGCGCCACTTATGGACCTGGTCGTCGCCCCATTTCTTGCGCGCCTCGTCCTTGTTGAGGCCGACGAGATCGCCGTAGTCGCGCTCGTTCAACGCCTGGTCCTTGAGCACCGGAATATTCTGCTGGCCCATCTCGGCCAGCGTCAGATCGAGCGTGCGTTGCGCCCGCTTGAGGACCGAGGTGAAGGCCACGTCGAATTGAATGCCGCGCGCCTTCAGCCTTTGCCCGGCGGCGCGCGCTTCGGCGACGCCCTGCTCGGTCAGATCGACGTCGCGCCAGCCGGTGAACAAGTTCTTGAGATTCCACTCGCTTTGGCCGTGGCGGAGCAGCACGAGCAGGCGGTCGCGGTCGGTCATTCCTTGTTTCCTGCCGAATCCTTTTTCGCCGCCATGTTCCTCAACGCGATGTAGCTCGAAATCGCGACCAGGAAGGAGAGCGCCGCGGTGGCGATCGATATCATCTCGGGCGAGGCGCCGGTCGCCTGCAAGAGCCAAGGCACGACCACCAGCACGAACAGGAGCGCGAAGACGACGATGCCGGCATAGATTCCGAACGTGGCGAGCTTGATCATCGGCCTCACCGCAGCCCGAGCACGTCGGCCATGGAATAGAACCCGGGCTTCCTGCCCCTGCTCCAGCGCGCCGCCGCGAGCGCGCCGCGGGCGAAGATCATGCGGTCCTCGGCGCGGTGGCCGAGCTCGAGGCGCTCATAGGGGCCGGCGAAGATCACCAAGTGGTCGCCCACCACGGAGCCGCCGCGCAGCGAGGCGAAGCCGACGTCGCCCGGCTGCCGCGCGCCGGTGCGGCTCTTCACCGAGCGCTTGGCGAGATCGATCTTGCGGCCGGCCGCCGCGGCGCGGCCGAGCATGAGTGCCGTGCCCGACGGCGCGTCGATCTTGCGGTTGTGGTGCATCTCGAAAATCTCGATGTCGAACTCGGCGCCGAGTGCCGCGGCCGCGCGGCGGGTCAACGCCGCGAGCAAGTTGACGCCGAGGCTCATGTTGCCGGACTTGACGATGGCGATGCGCCGCGCGTTTCCCGCGATCTTCTTCTCGTCGGCGGCGGAAAAGCCGGTGGTGCCTATGATGTGCGCCACCTTGGCGTCGGCGGCGAGCTTGGCGAGCGCCA
The DNA here is from genome assembly GCA_035601815.1 of Xanthobacteraceae bacterium. Taxonomy (GTDB): domain Bacteria; phylum Pseudomonadota; class Alphaproteobacteria; order Rhizobiales; family Xanthobacteraceae; genus DATNNN01. Next base: position 7,623 of record DATNNN010000150.1, read on the forward strand.
CCGTCGCGGCCGGCACGGTGAAATCGATGACCGCGTCGGCGCCGCGCAAGAGCCGCCGCGGATCGTCGGTGATCTTGATCCCGGTGGGCTGCAGGCCGGCGAGCGTGCCCACGTCCTCGCCGATGGCGCAGGCGCCCTTGCGCTCGAAGGCGCCGGCGAGCGCGAAGCCCGGCGTCTCGGCGATCGCCCGCACAAGGCTCAAACCCATCCGGCCGGCGGCGCCGGCGATCACAAGGCGCACGTCGGCCATGGAAAGCTCCGCAATTCGTGCGCGGGGTATAACGCGCGCGGGCGCCACGGGAAAGCCGTGGGCGCGGTAACCTTAAGCCGGCTGCGGGCTGTCGTAGCCCTCGATGACGATCAGATCGATGGTGGAGACGGGCTGGCGCAGCGCGACCGCCCGCTGGTATTCCGGCGACTTCCAGCAATCGAGCGCCGCCTGATAGGTGGGAAATTCGATCACCGCGTTGCGGCTGCGGCTCGATCCCTCGACGGTTTCGTACCGACCGGCGCGAATCAGAAAGCGTCCTCCATGTTTCCTGAGGGGTTCGGCGTTGGCCGCGATGTAGGCCTTGTATTTCTCTTGATCGGCCACGTCGACGCGCACGATCCAATAACCCTTGGGCATTGCTTTCTCCTTCTGCTCAACGAAACGCCGACGCAATCTCGTCGACGATGGCCTGGGCGGCGGCCTTGGGGTCGGCGGCGGCGGTGATCGGCCGGCCCACCACCATGTGATCGACGCCCGCCTTCATGGCGGCGGCGGGCGTCACCACCCGCTTTTGGTCTTGCGCTGCACCACCGGCGGGACGGATGCCGGGCGTCACGAGCAGCAGCGACCTGCCGACTCGCGCGCGCAGCTCGGCCGTCTCCGCCGCCGACGCGACGAGACCGTCGACGCCGGCGGCGCGCGCCTGCTCGGCGCGCTTGTGCACGAGGTCGCGCAAAGAGAGCGTGTAGCCGGCTTCCGCCACGTCGGCGTCGTCCCAGGAGGTGAGCACGGTGACGGCGAGAACCTTGAGCCGGCTCTTGCCGCGGCCGGCGACCGCGGCGCGCATGGTCTGGGGAAAGGCATGGACTGTCAGGAACGCCGCGCCCAGGGCGGCGGCGCGATCGGTGGCACGCTCCACGGTGTTGGCGATGTCGTGCAGCTTGAGATCGAGAAAGATCTGCTTCCCCGCCTGCGCCAGCTCGCCGGCGAACGTGATGCCGCCGGAGAAGGCGAGCTCGTAGCCGATCTTGTAGAAGGAAACCGTGTCGCCGAGCTTCGCCACCATGCGCTCGGCCTCAGTGACGCTCGGCAGGTCGAGCGCCACGATGAGGCGGTCGCGGGCGTTCATCGCTCGGCCTCGCAGAGCGCCACCAAGCGATCGAGCGTGCGGCGCAGCTGTTTCGCCCAGCGCTCCTCCTTGAGATCGCCCGCCTCGTCGAAGCCAGTGCGCGCGCCGGGCACCGAGACCATCTCCGGCACCACCAGCGTCTCGAGCCCGAGCTCGAGCACCTGGCGCAGCGCCATGATGGCGCGGTAGCCGCCGCGCCAACCGTCCGACGTACTGCCCAGTGCGAACACGCATTCGCGAAACGGACTTGCCGCCGGCTCCTTGGCGCGCGACACCCAGTCGATGGCGTTCTTCAGGAGCGGCGGCAGCGAGGCGTTGTATTCCGGGGTCACGATGAACACGCCGCGATGCGCCAGCATCATGCCGCGCAGCTTCTTGGCGGCGCTCGGCGCGCCGTCGCGCGCCTCCAGATCGGCGTCGTAGAGCGGCATGGCGTAGTCGGCGAGCGAGATCAGGCTCACCTCGTTGTCGCCGAGCGTGAGCTCTTTGGCGGCAAGTGCTGCGAGCTTGCCCGAGAACGCGCCGGTGCGGATCGAGCCCGCGAACACCAGGATGCGTGGTTTCGCCATCGTTCAGGCGGCGCGATAGACCCAGACGCGGGCCGGCGGCAGGTTGCGCCAGATGCGAGGCGAGGAGTGGATGCGGTAGCGATGCGGCCGCGGCGGAATGGGCGCGGCGACCGCATAGCTGAACTGGATGAAGGGCGCCCCGGGCGCGAGCAGGCGCAGCGAGGCGTCGAGCAGGCGCAGCCGCGTCGGCATCGGCTTCATCATCAACGGCAGGCTCGATACCACCGCCGCGAACGGCAGGCTCGCGCCGCCGTTCAAGGCGGTGCGCAGGTTATAGGCGTCGCCCTCGATCACGGTGGCGCCGGGAAAGCGCTTGGCGAGCAGCGCGCAGAATTGGCGATTGAATTCGATGAGCACCAGACGCTCATGGGCCACACCGCGCTCGACGAGCGCCGCGGTCACGGCGCCCGTTCCCGGCCCGAGCTCGAGCACCGGGCCCGCCGTCATCGGATCCACCTCGGCGGCGATGGCGCGGGCCAGCACCCGGCTCGACGGCGAAACAGCGCCCATTTCTCCGGGCTTCTGCAGCCACGACGACAGGAAGCGCACCTCGTCGTCGAAGCGAAGCTTGGGGCGATCGGCGGCGGAGGGATGAGGCATGCGCATCTGGCAGTGGCGGGGACCATACTCCCCGCCCCGCCAGTCTAGTCAAGCGCTCGGGCCGGTAAAGCCGCCCTATTCGAAGAACTCGCGCATCTTGGCGAAGAACCCCGCCGACTCCGGGTGCGTGTCCTTGGAGCTTTCCTTGTCGAACTCGGCAAGCAGCTCGCGCTGGCGGCGCGTGAGCTTCTGCGGCGTCTCCACGCTCACCTGCACGTACATGTCGCCGCGGGCGCGCGAGCGCAGCACCGGCATGCCCTTGTGGGAGAGGCGGAAGCGTTTGCCCGCCTGGGTGCCCTCGGGAACCTTCACGCGGGTGCGGCCGCCGTCGACGGTCGGCACCTCGAACTCGCCGCCGAGCGCGGCCGTGGTCATGGCGATGGGCACGCGGCAGTAGAGGTCGGCGCCCTCGCGCTGGAAGATCGGGTGCGGCGTGATCGAGAGAAAAATATAGAGGTCGCCGGCCGAGCCGCCGCGCAGTCCCGCCTCGCCTTCGCCGGCAAGCCGAATGCGCGTGCCGTCCTCGACGCCCGGCGGAATCTGCACCTCGAGCATGCGCTCCTTGATGACGCGGCCGGCGCCGGCGCACGCCTTGCACGGCTCGTCGATCGACGAGCCGCGCCCCTGGCAGGCGGGACAGGTGCGCTCCAGCGTGAAGAAGCCCTGCGCGTGGCGGACGCGGCCGGCGCCGCTGCAGGTGCGGCAGATCACGGGCTCGGTGCCGGGCTTGGCGCCCGAGCCGGAGCAGGCCTCGCACACCACGTTGGTGGGGATGCGCACCTGGGCGGTCTTGCCGCGAAACGCATCCTCGATGGTGATCTCAAGATTGTAGCGCAGGTCCTGGCCGCGCTCGCGCCCCGACGTGCGGCCGCCGCCACGGCGGCCCATGCCGAACAGATCGTCGAAGATGTCGTGGAAGGTGGAGGCGAAGTCGGCACCGAAGCCCGCGCCGTGCGCGCCGGAGCCGGATTCGAAGGCGACGTGGCCGAAGCGATCGTAGGCGGCGCGCTTGTCGCCGTCCTTGAGCACGTCGTAGGCCTCGTTCAGCTCCTTGAAGCGGTGCTCGGCCGCGTGATCCCCCGGGTTGCGGTCGGGGTGGCACTTCATGGCGAGCTTGCGGAAGGCGGCCTTTAGCGCGCCGTCATCGCAATCGCGCGCGACCCCGAGCACCTCGTAGTAGTCGCGCTTGGCCATGCGTTAGCTTCTTTCACAACAAGAAGCCTCGCCCTTCGAGACGCCAAGCGCGCTTCGCAGGACGAGGCTCATTCATTCGTACCGGTCAGGCCGACTTCTTGTTCTTCTTGTCGTCGTCGACCTCGGTGAACTCCGCGTCGACCACGTCCTCTTTCTTGCCTCCGGCGGCGCCGCCGGGGTTGCCGTCGCCCGGACCCGGCTGGCCGCTGCCGGCCTGCTGCGCCTGGTACATGGCCTCGCCGAGCTTCATGGAGACCTGGGCAAGCGTCTGGGTCTTGGCCTGGATCGCGTCGGGATCCTCGCCCTTGGCCGCTTCCTTCAGATCCGAGATCGCGTTCTCGATGGCGGTGCGGTCGGGGGCCCCGATCTTCTCGCCGTACTCCTTGAGCGACTTCTCGGTGGTGTGCACGAGCGCGTCGGCTTGGTTCTTCGCCTCGGCGAGCGCGCGGCGCTTCTTGTCGTCGGCGGCGTGGGCCTCGGCGTCCTTCACCATCTTCTGGATGTCGGCCTCGCTGAGGCCGCCGGAAGCCTGGATGCGGATCTGCTGCTCCTTGCCAGTGCCCTTGTCCTTGGCCTGGACGTTGACGATGCCGTTGGCGTCGATGTCGAAGGTCACCTCGACCTGCGGCACCCCGCGAGGCGCCGGCGGTATGCCGACGAGATCGAACTGGCCGAGCATCTTGTTGTCGGCCGCCATCTCGCGCTCGCCCTGGAACACGCGGATCGTCACCGCGTTCTGGCCGTCCTCGGCGGTGGAGAACACCTGGCTCTTCTTGGTCGGGATCGTGGTGTTGCGGTCGATCAGCCGGGTGAACACGCCGCCCAGCGTCTCGATGCCGAGCGAAAGCGGCGTCACGTCGAGCAGCAGCACGTCCTTGACGTCGCCCTGCAGCACGCCCGCCTGGATCGCCGCGCCGATCGCCACCACCTCGTCGGGGTTGACGCCCTTGTGCGGCTCCTTGCCGATCAGCTCCTTGACCTTCGCCTGCACCGAAGGCATGCGGGTCATGCCGCCGACGAGCACGACGTGGTCGATCTTCGACGCGTCGAGCTCCGCATCGGCGAGCGCCTGCTTCGTCGGACCGACGGTCCGCTCGAGCAGGTCGGCCGTGATCTCCTCGAGCTTCGCCCGAGTGAGCTGCAGGTCGAGGTGCTTCGGGCCCTCGGCGGTCGCCGTGATGAACGGCAGGTTGATCTGCGTCGTCATCGTCGACGACAGCTCGATCTTCGCCTTCTCCGCGGCCTCGTAGAGGCGCTGGAGCGCCATCTTGTCCGCGGCGAGATCGATGCCCTGGTCCTTCTTGAACTCGGCGACCATCCAGTCCACGACCGCCTTGTCGAAGTTGTCGCCGCCGAGGTGGTTGTCGCCGTTCGTGGACTTCACCTCGAAGACGCCGTCACCGAGCTCGAGCACCGACACGTCGAACGTGCCGCCGCCGAGGTCGAACACGAGGATCGTCTGCTCGGTGCCTTCCTTGTCGAGGCCGTAGGCGAGCGCGGCGGCCGTGGGCTCGTTGATGATGCGGACGACGTTGAGGCCGGCGATCTTGCCCGCGTCCTTCGTCGCCTCGCGCTGGGCGTTGTTGAAGTAGGCCGGGACGGTGATGACCGCGTCCTCGACCTTCTCGCCGAGGTACGACTCGGCGTCGGCCTTCAGCTTCTGCAGGATCATGGCGCTGATCTCCGGCGGCGCGTACTCCTTGCCGCCCACCTTCACGCGCGCGTCCCCGTTCGGTCCCTTCACGACCTCGTAGGGGACGATCGTCATCTCCTCGG
>DATNNN010000151.1:0-8607 GCA_035601815.1 Xanthobacteraceae bacterium
CACCGCGACGCTGCCCCAGGCGCTGTTCATGTCCGCCGGCGGCTATCACCATCACGTCGGATCGAACACCTGGGATTCCCGCAACGCCCCGCCCGCCCCCGCGGGCATGGCCGGCCTCGTCGAATTCAACGTCGATCTGCCCGGCAAGGCCGACCTTGCCGCCGCCAAGGGGCGCCTTGCGGCCGCCGGCATCAACACTGAAGCCGACGGCGACGGATTGCGCGTGCGCGATCCGGGAAACAACGAACTCCGGCTGCGGGCCGCCTAGAACCTGAGCGGCTTTGCCTGCTGCACGTGCGGAATCTTCAACACCTGGGCGAGCACCTCGGGCGGGATCGCGCCGTCGATCTCGATCAGCGCGATCGCATTCGCTCCCGCCGCCTCGCGGCCCACGTGGAAAGTCGCGATGTTGATCCCGGCGTCGCCGAGCAGCGTGCCGAGCCTGCCGATGAAGCCCGGCTTGTCCTCGTTGGTGACGTAGATCATCGACGGGCCGAACTCCGCGTCCATGCGGATGCCCTTGATGTCGACGATGCGAGGCCGGCCGTCGGCATAAACGGTGCCGGAGACCGAGCGCTCCATGCGCTCGGTGACCACGGTGAGCGTGATCAGGTTCTCGTAGTCGCCCTCGGCCTCGCGTGTCATCTCCTCCACCACGATGCCGCGCTCGCGCGCCACGATCGGCGCCGAGACGACGTTCACGTCCTGCAGCATCGGCCGCAGTAGGCCGGCCACGGCCGCCGAGGTGAGCGCCTTGGTCTTCATCTGGGCGACGGCGCCCTCGTAGCTGATGCGCACTTTGTTGACGCCAGTTTCGGTCAGCTGGCCGGCAAACGAGCCGAGCTTTTCGGCGAGCGCGATGAAGGGCTTGAGCTTCGGCGCCTCTTCGGCGGTGATCGACGGGAAGTTGACGGCGTTCATGATCGCGCCGCGCAGGAGATAGTCCGCCATCTGCTCGGCGATCTGCAGCGCCACGTTCTCCTGCGCCTCCGTGGTCGCCGCACCCAGATGCGGGGTCGCCACCACGTTGGGATGGCCGAACAGCGGGTTGTCGGTCGCGGGCTCGGCGGAAAATACGTCAAACGCGGCGCCCGCCACCTGGCCGGAATCGAGCGCCGCACGCAGCGCCTTCTCGTCGACGAGACCACCGCGCGCGCAATTGATGATACGCACGCCCTTCTTGGCCTTGGCGAGGTTCTCGGCCCCGAGGATGTTCCTGGTCTTGTCGGTGACCGGCGTGTGCAGGCTGATGAAATCGGCGCGCGCCAACAGCTCGTCGAACTCGACCTTCTCGACCCCGAGATCGGCCGCCCGCTCGGGCGACAGATAGGGGTCGTAGGCGATGACCTTCATGTGCAGGCCGAGCGCACGGTCGGCGACGATCGAGCCGATATTGCCGCAGCCGATGATGCCGAGCGTCTTGGCGGTGAGCTCGACGCCGAGGAAGCGGTTCTTCTCCCACTTGCCGGCCTGGGTCGAGACGTCGGCCTGCGGAATTTGCCGCGCCAGCGCGAACAGGAGCGCCACCGCGTGCTCGGCCGTCGTGATCGAGTTGCCGAAAGGTGTGTTCATCACGATGATGCCCTTGGCGGTGGCCACCGGCACGTCGATGTTGTCGACGCCGATGCCGGCGCGGCCGATCACCTTGAGCTTGCCCGCCGCAGCGATCACTTTCTCCGTGACTTTGGTGGCCGAGCGCACGGCAAGCCCGTCGTATTGGCCGATGATGGCGATGAGCTGGTCGCGCTCAAGGCCGGTTTTCACGTCGGTCTCGATGCCGCGGTCCTTGAAGATCTGGACCGCCGTGGGCGACAGCTTGTCGGCGATGAGTACCCGCGATGCCATGGTCATGCCGCCTTGGCCAGCGCCGACTTGGCTTCGGCGAACGCCCAATCGAGCCAGGGGAACAGCGCTTCGAGGTCGCTGGATTCGATCGTCGCCCCACACCAGATGCGAAGCCCGGGCGGCGCGTCGCGGTAGTAGGCGATGTCGTAGGCGACGCCTTCCTTGTCGAGGATGCCGGCGAGCGACTTGGCGAACGCTCCTTGCGCGTCTGGCGAAAGCGCGCGGACCGCGGGGTCGGCAATTTCCAGGCACACCGAGGTATTGGAGCGGATCGCTTCCTGCTTGGGCAGGAATTCCACCCACGGCGTGTGCGCCACCCACGCCGCCATCAGCGCTAGATTCCTGTCGGCGCGCGCGATCAGTTTCGGCAAGCCGCCGATCGCCTTCGCCCAGCCGAGGGCGTCGAGATAGTCCTCGACGCATAGCATCGACGGCGTATTGATGGTTTCGCCCTCGAAGATGCCCTCGTTGAGCTTGCCGCCCTTGGTCATGCGGAAGATCTTCGGCAGCGGCCACGCCGGCGTGTAGCTCTCGAGCCGGACCACCGCCCGTGGGCTCAGGATCAGCATGCCGTGCGCCGCCTCGCCGCCGAGCGCCTTCTGCCAGGAGAAGGTCACCACATCGAGCTTGTCGAAGGGCAGCGCCTGGGCGAACGCCGCCGAGGTGGCGTCGCAGATGGTGAGGCCCTGGCGGTCGGCCGCGATCCAGTCGCCGTTCGGCAGGCGCGCGCCCGAGGTGGTGCCGTTCCAGGTGAACACCACGTCGCGGGAGAAATCGACCTCGGCGAGGTCGGGAAGCTCGCCGTAAGGCGCCTTCAACACACGCGCGTCCTTGAGCTTGAGCTGCTTGACCACATCGGTGACCCAGCCCTCGCCGAAGCTCTCCCAGGCGAGGAGATCGACGCCGCGGGCGCCGAGCATGGACCACAGCGCCATCTCGACGGCGCCGGTGTCGGAAGCGGGAACGATGCCGATGCGGAAGTCCGCCGGCACCTGCAGCACCTCGCGCGTGAGCTCGATCGCGCGCTTGAGCTTAACGCGCCCGGGTTTCGCCCGGTGCGAGCGGCCGACGAGTGCGTCCTTGAGGGCTTCGCGGGTCCAGCCCGGCCGTTTGGCGCAGGGGCCGGAAGAAAAATGCGGCACGCGCGGCCGCAAAGCGGGCTTAGTCGTCATGATCTACCCTTCCAGATAGTCGCCCCTCGTTGGGGAGGGGTGTCCCGGAAGCGGGCATACGCGACGACGGTCGGCGGAGTCAACCTCGGCGAAAGCCGGAGGCCGCCAAAAGCAAAACGGCGCGGCTTTCGCCGCGCCGTCTATTTGGAAAAGGAAGCGCTCAGTACTTGCGGATCGGCGGCGGGCCGTATTCGCCGCCCGACAGCGCCCAACGCATGCCGAGCTTCAGGTCATGCGAGTAGATGCCTTTGAAGATCATCGGATTGTTCAGGACCGGGTTGGTGCCGTTGAGGTTCAACATGTCCTGCGTCTGCGCGTCGCCGAGCCAGACATAGCGATAGGCGAGCTCGACCGTGAAGGCAGGCGTCACGCGGTAGGCGAGACCGGCGTGCAGCGCCCAGGCGAAGTTCGTCTTGGTGGCCGGGCCCGCCCAGCCGCCGCCACCGGCGATCACGTTGGTGTCGCGGAAATGGTCGATGCGGTTGATGGCGAAGCCGGCGCCGGCGCCGACGAACGGTGTGATGCCGTACCAGGTGCCCAGATCGGCGTAGGCGTTAGCCAGGAACAACCACTCGGACTTGGTGCCGCGATAGTCGTTGGTGAAGACCGCGCCGCCGAGCGTGTATGTGTCGAGCGCGCTGAAGCCCACTTTACCGCGATACTCGCCGGTGAGGTCGAAACGCAGCCAGCTATTGTACTGGTACCCGACGCCTAGACCAAAGAGCGGTCCGCTTTCGAAGCCGCCCTTGTCGAGGAAGGAGAATCCCGGCGCCCCGGCGAAGGAGATGTTCTCGAGGCGGCGGAATTGCTGGTTGGTCATGCCGATGTCGCCGCGCAGGTACCAGCCGCCGAATTCCACATAGGCAGGCGGCAGCGGCAGATCGGCTGCAAGGGCCGTGAGCGGCAACGCGACCGTCACGGCCGCAGCAAGCGCGACGGACTTAAGGGTGCTCATCTTCCGTTCCTTCCGTTCTGGCCCGCGCGCGCATGCGCACACCGAAGCCGGGTTACCGAAGCCTGGAAGATCGCAGCGAATGTTTAATGGGCACTTAACCTTAACGCTTAACCACGTTGGGTTTCGCGCGCCGTCCGCAGAAATACAGGCCTCGCCGCTACAACCTCGCGGCGGTTGGTTAACAGTTGGTTAACTTGCGCGAGAACTCGGTTTCAGGCGGCGACTTTGGTCAATGCCGCCACCACGTCGTCGACCACTGATTCGACGAGGTCGCGATCGTCGCCCTCGGCCATCACGCGAATGACCGGCTCCGTTCCCGAGGGACGGATCACCAGGCGGCCGCGGCCGCTGAGCCGCTTCTCGCCGCTCTGGATGACCGAGCGTACGCCGGCGTTCTCCAGCGGCGCGCCGGAAGAGAAACGCACGTTCTTCAATACCTGCGGCAGCGGGTCGAAGCGGTGGCAGACCTCCGACACCGGCCGCTCGGATTTGCGCACCACCGCGAGCACCTGCAGCGCCGCGACGAAGCCGTCGCCGGTCGTGGCGAAGTCGCTGAGGATGATGTGGCCGGAGGGCTCGCCGCCCACGTTGTAGCCGTCCGCGCGCATGGCCTCGAGCACGTAGCGATCGCCGACCAGCGTGCGCACGAGCTTGAGATCGAGCCCGGCGAGATGCCGCTCAAGCCCGAGATTGGACATGACCGTCGCGACCACGCCCGGCTGCGACAGCCGGCCGTCCTCCTGGAAGCTCTCGGCGATCACCGCGAGAAGCTGATCGCCATCGACGACGTGGCCCTTCTCGTCCACGATCACCACCCGGTCGGCGTCGCCGTCGAGCGCGATGCCGATGTCGGCGCGCATCTCGCGCACCTTGGCGGCAAGCGCCGCCGGGGCGGTCGAGCCGCAATCACGGTTGATGTTGAAGCCGTCCGGCTCGACCCCGATGGGAAACACCTCGGCGCCGAGCTCCCACAGCGCCGCCGGGGCCACCTTGTAGGCCGCGCCGTTGGCGCAATCGATCACGATGCGCATGCCGTCGAGCGACAGGTTGCGGTTCACCGCGCGCTTGGCGAACTCGATGTAGCGATCGGTCACCCCGTCGATGCGCTTGGCGCGGCCGAGCGCCGCGGGCTTGGCGAGCCGCTTGCCGAGATCGGAGTCCATCAGCCGCTCGATCTCTTCCTCGAGCTCGTCGGAGAGCTTGTAGCCATCCGGCCCGAACAGCTTGATGCCGTTGTCGTCATAGGGGTTGTGCGAGGCGGAGATCATCACGCCGAGGTCGGCGCGCATGGAGCGCGTGAGCATGGCGACCGCTGGCGTCGGCATCGGGCCGGTCTGCAGCACGTCCATGCCGACCGAGGTGAAGCCCGCCACCAGCGCGTTCTCGATCATGTAGCCGGACAGGCGGGTGTCCTTGCCGATCAGGACCCGGTGGCGGTGGTCGCCGCGCACGAATACAACCCCGGCGCTCATGCCGAGCCTCAGCGCGATATCCGGCGTGATCGCGCTGTTCGCCCGGCCGCGGATGCCGTCGGTGCCGAAGTACTTGCGCGCCATGGCTTTCAGCCGATTCCCCGCCCGCCGTGCAGATGTACCCAATGTAGTGCCATTGCCGCCCCAATAGGGTCAAAAATTGTAAGCGATGTTAACGCAACAATCGCCTGAATCCTGCCCGTCCCGGCGCGGCGTGGGTGTGCAGAAAATAGGGTTACCGCGCCGTCTGGTTCGCCGGCCCTCCAGGCGATACTATCAAAAGCTGCGGATAACCACCGTAGCGGGGAGTTTCACAGAGCGTCATGAGCGGCCGCCGTTCGTGCGCCTTCGCGCTTTGCGCCATTGCCGTGCTGTTCGCCCTGCCGGCGGCGGCCGATGACCGTTCGCTTTGCCTCGACTCTGGCACGGCCGGCGCGGCGCGCATTGCCGCCTGCACCCGCGTGATCGACGCCCGTGCCGGCAACCTGATGGAGATCTTCAACAGCCGCGGCCTGGCGCGCGCCGACGCCGCCGAGTACGACCGGGCGCTCGCCGACTTCGACGAAGCCATCAAGATCGACGCCAAATACGCCGCCCCGTTGAACAACCGCGGCAACGTCCGGCTTCGCCAGAACGATTCCGACCGCGCCATCGCCGACTTCAGTGCCGCGATCAAGGTGAGGCCGGAGTACGCGCAGGCCTATTTCAACCGCGGCCGCGCCTACTACGACAAGCAGGACTATGACCGCGCCATCGCCGACTATTCCGAGGCGATCCGCATCGATCCGAAATACTTGGCCGCGCTCAACAACCGGGGCAACGCGTATCTCTCCAAGAAAGACCTCGACCGCGCCATCGCCAACTACGACGCCGCGCTGAAGATTTCTCCGAAGTACGCCATCGCGCTGCGCAACCGCGGCCTCGCCCGTCTCGACAAGCTGGACTACGACCTCGCCATCGCCGATTTCTCCGAGGCGATCGTGAACGAGCCGCGCTACACCCAGGCGTTCTATAACCGCGCCGAGGCCTGGCGTAACAAAGGCGACCTCGATCGCGCCATCGCCGATCTTTCCGACGCGATCAAGATCGACCCGCGCTACGTGCAGGCGCTGATCTTGCGCGGCGATATCCTCGACGACAAGAACGAACGCGAGCGCGCGCTCGCCGACTTGAGTGAGGCGATCCGCATCGATCCTGCGAGCGCGTACGCCTTCAACGTGCGCGGCGCCGTGCGCACGCGCGCCGGCGACAAGGAACGCGCCATCGCCGACTACTCCGAGGCAATCCGCTTGAGCCCGCGCTACGCCATCGCCTACGCCAACCGCGGCGACCTGTTGCAGGAAAGGGGCGAGCTCGACCGCGCCATCGCCGACCTCGACGAGGCGCTCAAGATCAATCCCAACTACGACCGGGCGCTGAACATCCGCGGCTACGCCTGGAGCAAGAAGGGCGATTTCGACCGCGCCGTCGCCGACTACGACGCGGCCATTCGGATTTCGCCGCGCTTCGTCTCTGCCCTCAACAACCGCGGCAACGCCTATTATGCCAGGCGCGACTACGACCGCGCGCTCACCGACTACGACGCGGCGCTGCGTGTCCAGCCGGACTATGTCTACGCCCACCACAATCGCGGCCTCGTCCACCGCAACAAGCAGGATTACGACGGCGCCGTCGCCGATTTCAGCGAAGCGATCCGCGTCGACGTCAAGTATCTCAGCGCCTATTACAATCGCGGTCTCACCTGGCTCGACAAGAACGACGCCGACCGGGCCATCGCCGACTTCACCGAGGTGATCCGCCTCGATCCCAAATACACGCTCGCCTACGCCGGTCGCGCCGACGCCTGGCGGAAGAAGAAGGACTACGACAAGGCGATCGCCGACCTGACCGAGGCCGCGCGCATCGACCCCAAGTACGTCACCGCCCTCGTCACGCGCGCCGATATCCTGGACGAGAAGGGCGACCGCGAACGCGCCATCGTCGAGCTCACCGAGGTCATCCGCCTGAATCCCGATCAGTCGCACGCCTACAACGTTCGCGCCGTCGTCTGGAAGCGCAAGGGCGACATCGACCGCGCCATCGCCGATTACTCGGAAGCGATCCGCATCAACCCGCGCTACGACATCGCGCTCGCCAACCGCGGCGATGCGCTACAGGAGAAGGGCGAGTTCGACCGCGCCATCGCCGACCTCGACGAGGCGATCAAGATCAGTCCCGCCTACGCGCGCGCCTACAACGTGCGCGGCATCGCGTGGAAGAAGAAGGGCGATTTCAACCGCGCCATCGCCGACTATTCCGAGGCGATCCGCATCAGCCCCAACTACGTCTATTCCCGCTACAACCGCGGCAGCCTGTACTACGACATGGGCGAGACCGACCGCGCCATCGAGGATCTCACCGAGGCGGTTCGCATCGATCCGACTTACTTCCAGGCGTACAACAACCGCGGCAACGCCTGGCTGCGCAAGCGCGATCTCGACAAGGCGCTCGCCGACTACGAGGCGGCGCTGCGCCTGTCGCCGCGCTACGCCATCGCCTTCCACAACCGCGGCCTGGTGTGGCTCGACAAGAAGGACTATGAGCGCGCCACCTCCGACTTCAGCGAGGCGATCGCGGTCGATCCGAACTACGTCACCGCCTACTACAATCGCGCCATCGCCTGGGACAACAGGGGCGACCAGGACAAGGCGATCGCCGACTACACCGACGCCATCCGCCTCGATCCGAAATACATCAACGCGGTGTACAACCGCGGCAACATCTTCCGCGTCCGCAAGGACCTCGACCGCGCCATCGCCGACTATGACGAAGCGATCCGCCTCAATCCCAAGCACGTCGGCGCCTTCAACAACCGTGGCTTCGCCTGGCTCGACAAGGGCGACCAGGACAAGGCAATCGCCGACTACTCCGAGGCGCTGCGCCTCGACCCCAACTACGCCATCGCCTACTACAACCGCGGCATCGCCCATAACAACAAGGGCGAGCGCGATCTCGCGATCGCCGACTACACCGAGGCGGTCCGCCTCGACCCCAACTACGCCAACGCCTACAACAACCGCGCCAACGTCTGGAAGGCCAAGGGCGACACCGATCGCGCCATCGCCGATTACACCGAGGCCATCCGCGTCAGTCCGCAGTTCGCGCTCGCCTTCACCAACCGCGG
>DATNNN010000152.1:0-2181 GCA_035601815.1 Xanthobacteraceae bacterium
GCGAAGCCGCCGCGGTCCATGAGGGTGAAGCCGCCGGAGATGATCGGCGGCAGCGGCTTCACGCGCGCGCCTTGCGCGATCTGGATGTAGTTCTGCAGCACGATCGACATGCCGATCGCCGAGATCAGCGGCGCCAGGCGAAACGAGCCGCGCAGCGGCCGGTAGGCGAGGCGCTCCACCGCCACGCCGTAGAGCGAGGTCAGCACCATGGCGATCAGGAGCACCAGGAAGAGGGCGAGCGGCACCGCGGTGATGCCGATCGCCACCAGCGCCAGGAACGCGGTGAGCGCGATGAAGGAGCCGACCATGAACACGTCGCCATGGGCAAAGTTGATCATGCCGATGATGCCGTAAACCATGGTGTAGCCGAGGGCGATCAGGCCGTAGATCGAGCCGAGCGCCACCCCGTTCACGAGCTGCTGGAGAAAATAGTCCACCGGCCTACCCCCCGATTCTGCAAGGCGTAGCGTGGGGCCGGGCCGCGCGGCAAATCAAGGCCTCCGGCGACGCGGGGATTGGTTTCTCCGTCCGCGCCGGCGTACTCTCTGCACCATGAGCTGGATCGATCAGGCACCCGACGGGATCGCGGGCGGCGCCATGACGGTGGACGGGGAGGTGCCGCCCCATACGGTGGAGCCGCGTCTCTTCCGCGAGGCCATGAGCCGGATCGGCACCGCCGTCTATGTGGTCACCACTGGCGGGGCGGCGGGCAAGGGTGGTTTCACCGCGACCGCCGTCGCTTCGGTGTCCGACGCGCCGCCGACGCTGCTCGTCTGCCTCAACAGCGCGAGCCGGGCCACCCCGGTGCTGAAGGCGAACGGCGTGATGAGCGTGAACATGTTGCGCGCGGGCGAGGAGGCGATCGCCGACGTGTTCGCCGGCCGCACCGGCGCGTCCGTCGAGGAGCGCTTCAAGAGCGGCGAATGGATCGTGCTCGCCACCGGAGCGCCGGTGCTCTATTCGGCGCTCGTCTCGTTCGACTGCCGAATTCTGGAGGCGAAGGAAGTCGGCACCCACAACGTATTCTTCGCCGCGGTGGAAGCGATCCGCCACGGCAAGGCGGGGCCGGCGCTCGTCTATCACGAGCGCGCCTACAAGCGGGTGTGAGCGGAGATTTAGTTCAGGCCGCCGAACAGCCAGATCAGCACGAGAAGGGGGATCGGCACTCCGAGCAGCCATAGCAACAGATAGCGTCCCATTTTCGTCCTCGCCGTTCCTGCGCGCCGAAAACCAACGCGCAGCGGGAAAGTTCCAACTCACATTCTGAAAATGTGCTTGCGCGTGTGCGCGCGCGTTCATGTCCGCGAAACCATGTGGCGTTGCCGCATCGCGGCGGAACGGAAAAACGCGATAAGCGTTGTCCTGCGGGGCCGAGGCACATCCTAGGAGCATGCAATGGGTAACCCGAACGATCCGAACCAGGGCCAGGGTCAGCAGAACCAGAACAACCCGAGCCAGAAACCGGGACAGCAGCAGCAGCGCAATCCGAACCAAAAGCCCGGCCAGCAACAGCAGGGCAATCCGAACCAGAAGCCCGGCCAGCAGGGCGGCCATCAGGACCATGACCGCAACAAGTCCGGCCAGTTCCAGCCCAATCAGGGCAACAAGCCGAGCGACCTGAATCGCTAAGCCCCACTGAACCAGGAAGCTTGAAGCCCCGCCCGCGGCGGGGCTTCTTGCTTTTGACGTGGCGTTTTCTCGGGGCCGCACCTCGCCTATGCTTGCGCCATGGCCACTGCGGCGCTTCCTCTCTTCCACCTCTACGGCGATCCGCCGGACGATCAGGCCTTCGACTTCATCCACGTGGAGACGATCTCGTCGCGCTCGTCGATCCACGACTGGACCATCGCGCCGCACCGCCACCGCAACCTGTTCCAGATCCTGTTGATCGAGCGGGGCGGGGGCGCGCTCGACCTCGAGACCGAAAGCATTCCCTTCCACGCGCCGGCGGTGGTGGTGCTGGCGCCGACGGTGGCGCACGGCTTCCGCTTTCGCCCGGAGGTGACGGAGGGCTTCGTGGTGAGCTTCACCGCGGACGTGGCGGCGGCGCTCGCGCGGCTCCACGCCATCGCCGAGCGGCCGCTCCTCTCCTTCACGCGGGGCGACGAGGTGGCGAAGCTCGGCCACATCTGCCGCGAGCTTCTCGACGAGCGCTTCCTGGCGCGGGAGGGCTTCGACGTG
>DATNNN010000153.1:0-24024 GCA_035601815.1 Xanthobacteraceae bacterium
CGAACTGAGAGAGGTGCTCGAATGCATCCCCAAACACTCCACCACCGTACTGACCAACCGTCTCCGCCGCTCCTGGAAGCTGAACGGCTTCGGGACCGCATTCAATCGAGCCAAGATCGCCGCGGGTATGAATAATCGTGATCTGCATTTCCACGACCTACGAGGAACCGCGGCAACGCGCTTCTACATCGCTGGTCTGCCAATCCGGGTGATCGCTGAAATCCTGGCCTGGAGCGAGGAACAAGTGGAGAAGATCATCCGGCGCTACGTGGGTCGCACCGCAGCAACCAAAGATGCGATCCGCAGGCTCAATGAGGCCAGAAAGAGAACATAACTTGCAAAACCGCCCGCAAAACCGTTCACGTCAAGTCAACTAAATGTTGGAGCGGGCGATCGGAATCGAACCGACGACATACAGCTTGGGAAGCTGTCGTTCTACCACTGAACTACGCCCGCATTCGCTTGCTTTTGAACTTTTGGCTCTTTTTTGGCTCTCGTTTTTATCCGATCTAGGCGGTATTCACAAAGCGGTGAATCGCTGGCTGTTGGTACGTGGTTGGACTTCTGCGAACCGAAGATGATGTCCGCTTCTGACCCTTAGCGGACATTCGAAGTTGTTTAATTATTGACGAATTCAATCGGGAGCGCTTGGTTCTGTTTTATGGACGATTGCAGAACATTCCGTAGCCCGGCCATGGTGTAGCGATGAAACATCCTCTCCTGGTACTCGCTGCCCCGGCGCTCGCGACCGTTCTACTGCCGCAGGACGCGCACGCCACCCCGGCGCTCGACGGCGCTACGATGGGCTGGCCATGGGCGCTGCCGTTCGTGGGAATTCTGCTGTCGAT
The DNA here is from genome assembly GCA_035601815.1 of Xanthobacteraceae bacterium. Classification (GTDB taxonomy): domain Bacteria; phylum Pseudomonadota; class Alphaproteobacteria; order Rhizobiales; family Xanthobacteraceae; genus DATNNN01. Next base: position 849 of record DATNNN010000153.1, read on the forward strand.
TGCCGCCGGCCCGTTGCTGTTTCCTAAAATTTGGCACGAGCACTACGGCAAGATCGTCGCTGGCTGGGCACTACTGGCGCTGGCGCCGATTGTGTTGATCCACGGCTGGCCGGCAATGATCGCTGCCTTCGTGCACACGATGCTCGCCGAATACCTGAGCTTTATCGTGCTCCTGTTCGCGCTCTACACGGTCGCGGGCGGCATCCTGGTGACCGGCACGATGCGCGGCACGCCATGGACTAACACCGCAATGCTGGCGCTCGGCACGGGGATCGCGAGCATCGTCGGCACCACCGGCGCGGCCATGATCCTGATTCGGCCGCTGATCCGGGCCAACGAGGCGCGGCAGCATAATACGCACGTCATCATCTTCTTCATCATTCTCGTCGCTAATGTAGGCGGCGCGCTTACCCCACTCGGCGATCCGCCTCTGTTCGTTGGATTTCTGCGCGGCGTCGATTTCTTTTGGACCGCGCAGCATCTGTGGATGCAAACCGCAATCATCGCGGCGTCGCTGCTGGCGATTTTTTTCCTGCTCGACCTATGGCGCTTCCATCCGGAAACGGTGACCGCTGGCAACGCGGCGGCCGAGCCCATGGGTGTGCGCGGCGGCATCAATTTCCTGCTGATCGCCCTGATCGTCGCAGCCATTTTGTTGTCGGCGACATGGAGGCCGGGAATCAATTTCGACATCTACGGCACGAAGGTTGTGCTGCAGAACGTCGTGCGCGACGCGGCGCTCGTCCTAATCGCCCTGCTGTCGTTGTGGCTGACGGCCGACGAGCACCGCGCCGCTAATGGCTTCACATGGGAACCGATCAAGGAGGTCGCCAAGCTGTTCGCGGGGATCTTCGCCGCAATTATCCCGGTTCTGGCCATGCTGGGTGCCGGCAAGAGCGGCACTTTCGCGTGGCTGCTTTCCGCTGTCACCGCGCGCGACGGCACGCCACACGATGCCGCCTATTTCTGGCTCACGGGAATTCTATCGGCCCTGCTCGACAACGCGCCAACCTATCTCGTGTTCTTCGAGCTCGCCGGCGGCGACGCGCGCGAGCTGATGGGGCCGCTTGCCGGAACGCTCGCGGCTGTCTCCATGGGGGCGGTCTATATGGGGGCGCTGACATACATCGGCAATGCGCCGAACTTCATGGTCTATGCGATTGCAACCGAACGCGGGGTCAGGATGCCCAGTTTTTTCGGCTATATGATGTGGGCTGGCGTGGTGCTGGTGCCGCTTTTCCTGTTGCTCACCTTGCTTCCCATCGCCCAATCCTGAAGCTGCATTGAGCTAGCCGGTGAACTGACCAGAAGGGTACCGACTGAACAAGCGTACAGTCGTGCAATTTTCAAACTTAAGGACAGGAGAAATGCTCAAACACACCATAACGGCGGCGACCATTATAGCCTTGATGCTGTCGCCCGCTCTGGCTCAATCGCTCCAGTCGGATTCTCTAACCAAGCCGCAGTTGGCCCAGAAAACTCCATCGAGGCCCATTAAGAAAGGCAATCGCAACGCGAGGCTCGCGGAAGTCGCTTCGATCAACGAAGATTTGATTGGCTTCGCACTGGACGACAAACCCGACAAGGTTGCGGAAAAAGTTGCAGCGATGCGGAAAGTGCTACCAATATTGCGTCCATTGCTCAACGACAGCACCTTCGAAACTCTCGGACGCCAGATCACCGACATGGAACAGGCATCGTCCAAGAACGACGTGTTAGGCACCGCGCTCGTGGCAGTCGAAGCCTATCGAACCATAGAGAATGCCATGGATGCCGTCGGTCGTTCTTCGCCTATTGAGGTGGCGATGATGGACTATTCGGGATTCAAGCTAAGTATCCTTTCGGCTGCACACGCAACGGACTGGCCGACGGTCGCAGCAACGGCAAAGGAGTCGGATAAGTTTTGGTCAGCCCTTACAAAAAATGTTCAAGACACCAGCATCCGGAGTTTGGTCGGAGCGATTCAGGATGGGCTCAGGGGCGCAGTCGAACGAAAGGACATCCATGGCGTGAAATTCGCTGCGAAAATGCAGCTCGAAGTAGTCGATGTTCTCGAACAATATTTTAAGGGCGCCTACAAAACTGGCAGGAATATTGCGCGCTGAAATTTAGTACGCTTCCGACATGGAACGATTCTTCCCGTTGTGGAATGTCCGCTTCTGGCACAAAGCGGATAATCGAGAACCCGTCGTCTCGCGCGCTAACGTTTGTTTGTGAATTTGGGCTCTCTTTGGGCTCTGAATTTCAGTACGCGTGCGGCCCAGATCCAAGTCGGTGAGTCGCCGAGAAATGGCGCGCAATCGTGCTTCAATGCATCCGATTGAGCAGCAGGAATGTGGCGCGCGAGTTGGGAAGCTGTCGTTCTACCACTGAACTACGCCCGCCTCGCCGCCGACCTTAGCCAACCGGCGCGCCGCGCGGCAAGGCGGTCCGAAAAATCTCGCGCCGAGCCAAAGACTTCGCTGCCGGCCAGCGGCCTTACAGGTTGGCGAATTCGTGCTTTAGTGCGGGTAATTCAGCCGGCGCGAGGGGCGGAAAAGCATGCCTGGCGAGAGCGTCGAGCGGCGACTGGCCGCGATCATGGCCTGCGACATGGTCGGCTTCAGCCGCTTGATGGGCAGCGACGAAGAAAGAACGCTCAGCCGCCTCAAGGCGCTGCGCGACCAGACGCTTGCCGGGCGCATCGGCGCTAACCGCGGCCGCATCGTCAAGACCACCGGCGACGGGGTGCTCGCCGAGTTCACCAGCGTCGTCGATGCGGTGCGCTGCGCGGTCGAGATCCAGGAAGAGATCAACCACCGCAACAGTGCCGCGGGCGAGGAGCCGCGGATCGATTTCCGCATCGGCATCAACCTCGGCGACATCATCGTCGAGGGCAACGACATCTACGGCGACGGCGTGAACATTGCGGCACGGCTCGAAGGCATGGCCGAGCCCGGCGGCATCGTGGTGGCGCAGACGGTGCACGACCATATCCGCGGCAAGCTGCCGTACGGCTTCGACGACCTCGGCGAGCACACCCTCAAGAACATCGCGCAGCCCGTGCGAATCTTTCGCGTGTTGCTCCCGGGCGACATGCCGAGCATGGCATCGCCACGGACCGCCAAAGCGACGGGGGCGCGCCGGCTTTCCATTCTGGTGCTGCCGTTCAACAACCTGAGCAGCGATCCGAGTCAAGAATACTTCGGCGACGGCATCACCGAGGATCTCACCGTCGACCTGTCGCGCATTCCCGGCTCGTTCGTGATCGCGCGCAACACCGCCTTCACCTTCAAGGGCAAGGCGGTAAACGTGCAGCAGACCGGCCGTGAGCTCGACGTTCGCTACGTGCTGGAAGGCAGCGTGCGGCGCGCCGGCGACCACGTGCGGATCAGCGTCCGCCTGATCGACACCGAGACCAGTGCCACCTTGTGGGCCGGGCGCTTCGACGCCAACACCGCCGGCCTCCTCGATCTCGCCGACGACGTCACGAGTCAGATCGCGCGCACGCTCGACGTGGCGCTCACCGAGGCGGAAAGCCGCCGTGGCCAGAGCGAACGGCCGAACAACCCGGACGCCGTCGATTTGACCATGCGTGGTTGGTCGCTCCTGTACCGTCCACACTCGCCTGAGGTCCTGCACGAGGCGCGCGATCTGTTTGAGCGCGCGCTCAAGATCGACGGCAGCCATCCCCCGGCATTGATCGGCCTTGCCGAGTCGCACGTTTTCGAGATCGGGCTGATGTGGAGCAAGAAGCCGCAGGAGCAACTCGCCGCCGCGGCGCAGGCGGTAAACAAGGCGCTCGAAATCGACTCGCGGTACGCACGCGCCCATTATGCGCAGGCGATCGTTTGCCGGCTGATGCGCCGCTATGAGCAAGCGCTGGCGGCACTCGATACGGCGATCGCGCTTGACCGCAATCTTGCCGCGGCGCTCGCCCAGCGCGCCCTTATTCTCATCTATCTCGGCCATCCGGAGGTGGCGCTGGCGCCCATCGAACAGGCGTTCCGTCTGAGCCCACGCGATTTCAACCTCGCCAACTGGTTCTACATCAAGGCGGCGGTGCATCTGCAGCGCGAGGAATTCTCGCAGATGCTCGAGGCGACGCAGAGCGCGATCGCCGCAAATCCGCGGCTTACCCATCCGTACTTCGGACTCGCCGTCGCCTACGGGTACGTCGGCAAGATGAAAGAGGCGAAGACTGCGCTCGCGGAGTTCATGAAAATGCGCCCGGGGTGCACGATTTCGCAGCTGCGGCAGGAATATTGGCCGGCGGGCGCGCCATCGTTCCTCGAACGGGCGAAAAAACATGAAGGCATGCTGCGCAAGCTCGGGATGCCAGAATAACTACCGCGTTTTTTGCAACACGCACGCGAAGTAACGCATCCGGCCGCTGCCGAGGTCGACTGGAATGCGCGTTCCGGTCACTCCGATGAATTTCCCCATCAGGCTTTGCAGGAAGCGCGGGCACTCGCGTTTGTTGGTGTCGTGGCGGCGGTCGCCGTCGAGCTCCAGCGCCTGCACGACGTTCTGCGTGATCTCGGTGCGCTCGATGAGCTCGAGGCCGCTTTCCGCAAGCTTCCAGTCGAAGTCGGGAATTTCGTGGTCCCAGCGCAGGTCGGCGTAGAGGAAATATCCACCGGGGCGCAGCACGCGCTTTACCTCGGCGTAGAACCGCTCGATCGTCGGATAGCAGAACGACGCCTCGACGTTGATCACCGCGTCGAAGGAGGCGTCGGCGAACGGCAAGCGCTCGGCGTCGCCCTGGCGAAACTCCAGCCCCTCGACCTTGTGCACGCGCCGGCAGAACGCGACGGCGGACGCCGCGATGTCGAGGCCGACGAGCTTGCGCGGACCGAGGTAGCGCTTCACATACGACGCGCCGCCACCGCGGCCGCTCGACACCTCGAGCACGTCGCGATCCTTGAGATCGACCCGGCTCGCCACGCGATGATAGAGATAGGCGGGATAGCGTTCGTCCCAGTCGGCGCCCTTGAGCTTGGGCGGCGCATCGTCGGCGTAGCCGTAGTTCATGAAGGTCCAGAACTCGGCGTTGCGGAAATAGCTCGCGGCGAACTCGAAGAAACCGCGCCATAGGGCGCGGCGCACGGCGGGAACGCGCTCCGCCACCCAGAGAAAGCCTTCGGTGATCACTGCCGCCCCCTTGATTGCGCGACAAGCGTACGGGAGGCGCGGGCTCGGTTCAACGAGCGGCTTCAGCCGGAAAACGGCTTGAAATGCTTGGAGAGCTTCAGGCCCTGGGCCTGATAGTTGGAGCCGAGCGTTTGGCCGTAGAGCGTCGCGGCGCGCTCGGTCAGGCGCTCGTAGACGAGGCGGCCGACGATCTGGCCGTCCTCGAGAATGAACGGCACCTCGCGCGAGCGGACTTCCAGCACGGCGCGCGCGCCGCTGCCGCCGGCGGCCGCGTGGCCGAAGCCGGGGTCGAAGAAGCCGGCGTAGTGGACGCGGAACTCCCCCACCAAAGGATCGAAGGGAACCATCTCGGCGGCGAGGTCCGGCGGCACGTGCACCGCTTCCTTGGAGGCAAGGATGTAGAAGGCGTCGGGATCGAGCACGAGGCCCTGGGCGCTCGCGGCGCGCAAAGGTTCCCAAAAGTCGGTCACCGCGTAGGCGGCGCGCTTGTCCACGTCGATCAGGCCGGTGTGGCGCTTGGCGCGAAAGCCGACGAGGCCGCCGACGCCAGAAAGATCGACACTCACCGCGACGGCGCCGGTGCCAAGATCGGCGTCGTCGGCGTCCACCAGCCGCTCGCGCTTCTGCAGCGCGGCGAGTGCCGGGCCATCCAGCCTCGCCTCGCCGCGGCGGAAGCGGATCTGCGCGAGGCGCGAACCGCGGCGCACCAGGATCGGAAACGTGCGCGGGCTTACTTCCAGGAACAGCGGTCCCTCATAGCCAATGGGCACCGCATCGAAGGCGGCGACGCCGTCGCCGATCACCCGCGTGAACACGTCGAGGCGGCCGGTGGAGCTCTTCGGGTTGGTGGCGGCGGAGAGATCGCCGGGCAGCGCAAGCCGCTCCTCCAGCTCGACCAAATAGACGCAGCCCGCTTCGAATACGGTGCCCTGCTCGTTGAGCTCGATATCGTGGAGCGCGAGAGCCTGCAGGCGCTCCTCGATGCCGGCGCGGGCCGACGGCAGAAAGCTTGCGCGCACGCGCCAGGCGCGCTTACCGAGGCGCAGGTCGAGGCTCGCCGGCTGCACCTGGTCGGTGACAAACGGCGGCGCGGCAATGGCGCCCGCGGCACGCAAGGCCGTGATTGCCTGGCCCGGCAGAATGCCGGGCAAAGCGCGTACCGCCTGTGCCGCGATTGCCATATACTGACCCTTAACGGCCGCCTGCCTTGACGCCAAGGCCGCCGGCGCGATAATCCCCTCCTACTCCGTGGTCATTTGAGCCGGCCGGCTTGCAGCCACGTAAAACAACTCGCTAAAAGGCCGGGGACGCGCCGAAGTCCGGCCCGGATGTCCCCCGGCCGGACTTTTGACTTGAGGAGCGCGTCATGACCGTTCAGCCCCCCCGTCCTATCCTCGATCCCGCCTCGCTGCAGCCGGAGACCCGGCTCGTGCACGCGGGCGTCCTGCGCTCGCAGTTCGGCGAGAACTCCGAAGCGCTCTTCCTCACCCAGGGCTTCGTCTATGACGACGCCGAGAGCTGCGAGGCGCGCTTCGCCGGCAAGGAAGAGGGCTTCGTCTACTCGCGCTACGCCAACCCGACGGTAGCGATGTTCGAGGCGCGCATGGCGGCGCTCGAGGGTGCCGAAGCCTGCCGCGCGACGGCGAGCGGCATGGCGGCGGTCACTGCCTCGCTTTTGTGCCAGCTCAAGGCGGGCGACCACGTGGTGGCGGCCCGCGCTCTCTTCGGCTCCTGCCGCTGGGTGATCGAGGAACTCCTGCCGCGATACGGCGTCCCCTCCACGCTGGTGAACGGCACCGACCTCCAAGAGTGGAAGAAGGCGGTGCGGCCGCAGACCCGTGTCTTCTTCCTGGAGAGCCCGACCAACCCCACCCTCGACATCATCGACATCAAGGGCGTGGCCGAGATCGCGAAGAACGCCAAGGCACGCCTCATCGTCGATAACGTATTCGCGACGCCGCTGTTGCAGAGCCCGCTACCGCTCGGCGCCGACATCGTGGTCTATTCCGCGACCAAGCACATCGACGGGCAAGGCCGCTGCCTCGGCGGCGCCATCCTCGCGAGCAAAGAGTTCATCGCCGAGCATCTGCACACCTTCCTGCGCCAGACCGGGCCGTGCCTGTCACCGTTCAATGCCTGGGTGCTGCTCAAGGGCCTGGAGACGCTGCCGCTCCGCGTCGAGCGTCAGCAGGCGATAGCCGCCAAGCTCGCCGACTTCCTTGCCAGCGAAAAGCGAATCGAACGCGTACTTTATCCCGGCCGCGCCGACCACCCGCAGGCGGCGCTCGCCAAGAAGCAGATGAAGGGCGGCAGCACGCTGATCGCCTTCGAGGTACCCGACGGCAAGGCCGGCGCCTTCCGCTTCGCCAACGCGCTCCGGCTCATCCGCATTTCCAACAACCTCGGGGACACCAAAAGCCTGCTCACGCATCCGGCCACGACCACGCACCAGCGCTTCACCCCGGAAGCGCGCGCCGGGATGGGCATCGGCGACGGCCTGTTGCGGCTGTCCGTGGGGCTCGAGCACCCGGACGACCTCGTGGCCGATCTCAAGCGCGGCTTTGCGGCGCTCTAGGCGGAGCGGCGATAGAGATCGGGCAGGAAGAACTCAAGGTTACCGATTTCCTCGACGCTGTGCTTGAGCCAGGCCTGCTGCCGCTCGGGCGGGAAAAGCCATTCGGTCATCAGTCGATTGAACCCGCTGCGGCCCGCCCAATTCGACGAGCCAATCGTCATCGTCGAGATGAATTGCGTGCCCGCCTCCCGCGGCAGGAATTGACCGTCGATGCTGAGCGCCGTGCCGCCTAAGACATGTAACTCGATCCGCGCCCCGGTTTCGTCGAGCTTGGTGAGATCCATTGCGACGTCGATCAGGTTCTTCATGTCGGCGCCGAGCGCCTCGACAATGTGGAATCGGGAGCCGACGCCGACGGACCCGTCCGCCAATCGCCTCACCACCGTGAAGTGAATATGGTCGACCGGGTGGAAAATCAGGTAGCGCGGATACGTTCGCCCGTTGACCTCAATGTCGCCCTCGATATTGCGCCAAAACCACACCAGCATCGCGGGGCTGACGCCGCGCAGGAGATCGTGCTCGATATAGAGTTCCTTGCGCCCGTCGGCGAGCGCGCGCTCCTCGACCCTCGCGCTCGACAAGGGCTTCATCTGCCAGTCGACCGGCCGCGGCGGCAGCAGGCGCCATTTCGATGCGCACGCCGCCGGCATGACGCCGAACGCCGAAAGTCCCGCAAGCCAAAACGCTTGCTTCAGGAAATGCCGGCGCGCCAGTTCCCGATCGAGGTTCATAAGGCGTCTTCATCCTTGCGCACGCCAAGCTTATCCCCGGAGGCCGTTGCACGCAGCCCGCGAAACCGCTTCATTGGCGCCATGTATCAGGCTGTCACGCGCGGCATTCGGATCAGCGTCACGCCGCATTACATGGCCGAGCGCTCCTCGGTAGAGGATGAGCGCTATTTCTGGGCCTACACCATCGAGATCGTGAACCTCGGGCCGGTGACGGTGCAGCTCAGGAACCGCTATTGGAAGATCACCGACGCCCGCGGCCAGGTGCAGGAGGTGCGTGGGCCGGGCGTCGTCGGCGAGCAGCCGGTGCTGCCGCCGGGGGGGCGCTTCGAGTACACGAGCGGCGTGCCGCTGACGACGCCCACCGGGCTCATGGTCGGCACCTACGAGATGGAAGCCGAGAGCGGCGAGCGCTTCGAGGTGGACGTGCCCGCGTTCTCGCTCGACAGCCCGCACGGCAAGCGGGTACTGCATTGACTGCATCCCGCCGGAAACAAGGCACCAGCGATATTGTGTTGTAATCCCGGGTATCCGATGCGAAGCCGGTAGTTTGCCGGTCAGCTATCCGAAGCGACGGTTTCAACCAATTGGACAATCGCGCGCTGCAATTTGCGATCACGAACCAGCGAATAGGCTTGAATCAATCGAAGCGCATCGGCTCGATCGAGAAACCTCAATATACGGCCCGTGTTTGAGCGTCCCGTATCGTGTACGCCAAAGAAATACGAAATGGGCACGTCGAGCACCTCGGCGATTCTTTGAAGCCGTCCGGCTGCCACACGGTTGCTGCCTTTCTCGTACTTCTGAATTTGCTGGAAGGTGACGCCGATGCGGTCGCCAAGTTTGGTTTGCGATACGCCGCGTTCCATTCGGCGCGCGCGAATGCGCCGGCCTACCTCGATATCTTGTGAACTGACCATTTTGGTCTTCGCTTGCATTGCCGTTCTCCACGTGTGCCGGCTGCTAGCCGGCGTACTATCCGATCTTGGCCTTCCGGGGCCGGGTCGCTACCGGAGGATTGTGTGCCATGTCGACCCGTGCAGGTGTCTCAGGTGTCTCATTAGCTGCTAGATCGCGTGGATGAATGAACTCGTCGCGGAACCATGGATACTTTCTTGGGTCGAATAGTGAACGCAGCCAGTCAATAAAAACGGAGACGCGCCTGATGCTGCGCGCGTCGGGGTGATAGGTCATCCAGATATCCGTCTCGTGTCGGAGCCCGATATCAATTGGAATCACGTCCGCGCCCAGTGCCGCGGCGTAGGTAGGCAACCCTCCAATTCCAGCACCAAGTTCAACCGCATAGAAGTGCGCAACGCTCGAGTTCGTGCGCACAGCAACGATCCCTTCGACGCTGGGCAACTTGAGAAGGCGGGTCAGAACGCCTTCGTCGATCTGTGGCGCCGTCTGGTCGACGATGCGGTGTTTCACGACCTCGCTTACGTCGGCCGGCACGCCGTATGTTTCCACGTATGAACGTGACGCAAATGGATAAATGTGCAGCCGACCCAGGCGAGCGGCCTTGAGATCGGGTCGATCCGGCTTCGTCAGTTGGATCGCGACATCCGCTTCCATCCGCAGCACATTCGCCCATTCCATGGAACTGCGCAGATCGACGACGGTGTAAGGATTTGCGCGGTTGAACTCGACGAGATGCGGCAATACCCAAAACGTTCCCAAGCCTTCGGTAATCGCGCAGCGCACGACCCCGCGCGTCGTGATGTCTTGATCAAGATAGGTCCGCAATTTGCGGCTTGCCCGCTCCATCTCTTGGGCCGCCGAATGAACGGAGCGACCTTCGGCAGTGAGACCGACCCCGTCGGGTAGTCGATCGAACAGACGGAAGCCGAGGGTGCGTTCCAGACGCTCGACGCGACGAACCACGGTCGAGGAGCTTGTCCGCATTACGGTCGCAGTCTTGCGAAAGCTCAGCGTACGCGCCACGACCACGAATAGACGCAGATCGTCCCAGGACACCCGCTCAAGCAATCCCGCCCCGATAGGGTGCCCCGCATTTGCAGCGGACCGTTGCAAAATCTTAATCATGCCCTCGGCGCTCTAATCGGTATTGTGCTGCCCAATATCGTTTCTGAAAAAACCTAGGAATGCAAATGCTGCCGAACACAACCATGTTCGCGCGCGCGGGGACCGTTTACCCGCAGCTAACCGGCGAAAAAGCGGGCAAGGAGTTCGATTTGGTGGCAGTTCCGGGCCGCCGGCGACTTGTCGTCGCACAGGCCAAGGGCAATGAAATAAGACCCTTGTTGAGAACGGCGGAGGCCGCGATCGGAAGCACGCTTGCACCTGAATCTGTGGTCGCCCGCGTCGCTGTAGCTCATCCCGACAGCCTTTGGACGTTTCGGAGAACCGACCAAATTGTCGGTGGGGCCGCGCTTCTGATGCTCAATTCCCCCGGCTTGGAGGCGCTGCTCGCCGGTAACATTGATCTCGCAGACCCGCCGCCCGCGTTTCTAGCGCACCCCGCCGCCGCGCCGGCCGCAATTTACGTCTGGGCCATCTTCGGGCCTTCGATCGCCATCGAGGGCATCGCTTACGTGATCGTGCGCCTGCAGTCGGATCCCTACCGCTTCGCGGACATTTACGCCCTTCCCCATACCAGGAATGGGATGCGGTTTACGCTGGGCCTGGGATTTCACGAAATCCCTGACCATCCGCAGCACCTGCTCCGGTATGTCCGAATCGTCAACCGGGCAGGTCACGCCTAAGGATCAACCATGCACTGCATGATGCCGCGCAATCGATCGAACTCGCTCTCCGACGACGGCCAGGCCGTGCACGAGAGCGGTGACGTCTTGATTCGCGTCGCCGCCTCGATTGCCGATCTGATGCAGGTAGTCGCCATCCGCGCGGCCGTGTATCTCGCCGAGCAGACCTGTCCGTATGAAGAGGAGTTCGACGGCAACGATTTCTGCGCGCTGCATCTGATCGCGGCCATGCGGGGCGAACCGGCCGGATGTATGCGGATTCGCTTCTTCGCCGATTTCGCGAAACTGGAGCGGCTCGCAATCAGACATGAATTCCGGCGCTCGCTTCTCGCTTTCGAGATCGTACGGGCAGGGATCAGGCTGGCACGGCTCAAAGGATATTCCCGGATCTATGGTCATGCTCAGGACCGACTCGTGCCGTTCTGGAGTCGGTTTGGCGCTCGCCCCATGAAGCCGCGCCGTCGGCTCGCATTCTCCGACTATTCCTACACTGAGATGCTGCTCGAGGCCGAACCGCATCCGGAGGCGCTGTCACTGGCGTCCGATCCGTATGTGCTGATCCGGCCCGAAGGGCTTTGGCACACACCGGGTCCGCTCGAAGCATCAGCCGTGAGACCGGTTTCTTCCCCGAATCGAAAGGCGCGTGCGGCGTGATGCACGCTTGTTGTCGATTTGTCGGCCCTGTCGCAACCGCGCGCGTTCCCTTTCCACGAGGACGCATGAAATGGTCGAACTAGGATCAAATGAAAACGTGATCGACTTGCGCTCCTACGTGGATCCCACACACGTGCCGACGCTCGTCCTCGTCGATCTGCAGGAAGAATACATAGCAGCGCCCCGCCGTCTTGCAGTGCCGGGGGCGGCGCAAGCGCTGGACAAGTGCCGGGTCGCCCTCGCGCACGCCCGCGCCATCGGGCTGCCGATCGCGTTCACACGCTGGATGGGGCGCGCGCCGTTCTTCAATCGGGCCACGAGATTTTCGAGCTGGATCAAAGGTTTCGAACCATCCGGAACCGAAATGGTGTTCGAACGCGACCGTCCTTCCTGCTACGCGAGCGTCCGGTTCGCCGAAATGATGGACATGACGAGCGGCGGCAACATCGTGCTCACCGGGTTCGCCGGTGAGACCGCCTGCCTTGCGACCGTGATCGACGCCTACCATCGCGGCCACCAGACGACGTTTCTTTCGGACGCCTCTGCGAGCCATTCGATCGATGACATTTCTTCTTCCGACCTGCACAGAATCGTCTCCAAGCTGATGCGCATGTACGGAACGGTCATCACGACAGAGGACTGGGTTAGGGCGACGGAAGTTAACGAGAGTATGGGGGGAGAGCGTCGATGGGTGCGTTAAATACCGAGGCGTTGGAGCAGTTCGTCACACAGTTAGAAACGCAAATCGCCCTGGCCAACCGCATGGCGCTTCCCGAGGCAGCGCAGCTCTTGGCCATGGCGCGGCTCGACGTGCAGATGAAGATGCATCAAATCAGCAAAGCCGAATTGAAAGCGTTGTGCGAGACTCTCGATCGATCGCTATACGGCCCACGTTCAGAGATGCACTGTCAGCGCAAGATTCGTTCCAGGCGCCATCATCGATCCCGCGGCTATACCAAACCCGTTCGTGCTGCGATCCGTCCTGGATGACGGGTCCTCAAGCTTCGATTTCTCTTCGGTCGAATTCATAGTTACGCCCGCAGAACTCGCACTTCACCGTCACACGGCCCTTCTCCACCATGCCGGCGCGGTCGGCGGCGGAAAAGCTGCCGAGCAGGCCCTTCACCCGAGCACGCGAGCACGAGCACTCAGCCGCCACCGGCATCGGCCGGAAGACGCGCACGCCGCGCTCGTTGAACAGCCGCCACAACAGCTGCTCGCCGGAAAGCGCCGGGTCGATGAGCTCGTGGTCTTCGAGCGTGGCGACGAGGGAACGCGCCTCCACCCACGCGTCGTCCTCGGCGACGGCATGGCGCGGGGTGCCGGCCAGCGCATCGCCCGGGTCGAGGTCGGCGTGGGCGATACGTGCGGATTCGCGCGGCAGGAATTGCGCGAGCAGCCCTCCCGCACGCCACACCGGCACGCGGGAGCCCGCGCGCATCTCCTCGCCGGCGGCAAGGCGGATCACGGTCGGAATCTGCTCGGACTGGGCGAAGTAGCGGTGCGCCGCGACCTCCAGCCCCTCGCCTTCCAGCGCCACGACGCCCTGGTAGCGGTTCATGTTGCCGCCTGGGTCGATGGTCATGGCGAGATGACCCCGGCCGAGGAGGATCCCGCCGTCATGCTTGCCGTTCGCCACTTCGGCGACACGCCCGGCATCGAAGCGGGCATAGGCGCGCAGCCGCTCGGGCGCGGTCACGTCGACCACTAGCATGTCCACCGGCCCGTCGGTCTGGGTCTGCAGGATGAAGCGGCGCGCGGCCTTCAGGCTGGTGGCGAGCAGGGTGGCAAGGGTCGCCGCCTCCGCCACCAGGCGCGCCACCGGGCGCGGATAGTCGTGATGGGCGAGCAATTCGCCGAGCGCCGGCCCGAGCCGCACCATGCGGCCGCGCACGTCGAGCGGCTCGACTGCGAACGGCTGTACGCTATCGTCTTCGCTTTGCTCTCGCGGGGCGCGGGGCGCCGGCGCGCTCATCTCGCCGCCGCCGCGAGGCACCAGGCGAGAATGCCCTTCTGGGCGTGCATGCGGTTCTCCGCCTCGTCGAACACCACCGACTGCGGGCCGTCGATCACCTCGTCGGTGACCTCCTCGCCGCGATGGGCGGGGAGGCAATGCATGAAGATGGCGTCGGGCTTGGCAAGCTTCAAGAGCGCGCGGTTCACCTGATAGGGCTTGAGCAGGTTGTGGCGCTTCTTGCCGTCCCGGTCGCCCATGGACACCCAAGTGTCGGTGACGACGCAATCGGCGACGGCCACCGCCGCCTCGGGATCGCGGGTGAAGGTGATGGCGGCGCCCGAGCTCTTCGCCCATTCGCGCAGCGCCGGCCTCGGCGCGAGCGAGGACGGCGTCGCCACCTTGAGCGCGAAATCGAAGCGGGCGGCGGCGTGGACCCAGGAGGCAAGCACGTTGTTGGCGTCGCCGGTCCAGGCCACGGTGCGGCCGCGGATCGCGCCCTTCTTCTCCTCGAAGGTGAAGACGTCGGCGAGCACCTGGCAGGGATGCGACAGCTTGGTCAGTCCGTTGATCACCGGCACCGTCGCGTAGGCGGCGAGCTCGAGCAGGATCTTGTGGTCGAGCGTGCGAATCATGATGGCGTCGACGTAGCGTGACAGGACACGCGCGGTATCGGCCACGGTCTCGCCGCGGCCGAGCTGCATCTCATCGCCGGTGAGCGTGATCACGTTGCCGCCGAGCTCGCGCATGGCGACGTAGAAAGAAACCCGCGTGCGCGTGGACGGCCGGTCGAAGATCATGGCGAGCGTGCGCTTGGCGAGCGGCTCCCGGGCGGAAGCGCGCTCGCGCTTGAGATCGCGGGCGCGGTCGAGGATGCCGCGCAGCTCGCCTGCCGGGAGATCCGCGAGATCGAGAAAGTGCCGGACACCGTTGCCGCTCATTCCGCCGCTCCCCGGGTGGCGCCGAGCGACGCCTCGAGCTTGCGGCAGGCGGCATCGAGCCTACTCACGCATTCGGCGACTTCCGCCTCGCCGACGATGAGCGGCGGGAGCAGGCGCACGACATTCTCCCCCGCCGCGGCGGTGAGCAGGCCTTCCTCGCGCGCGGCGGCGACGAGATCGCCGTTCGGCACCAGCATGCGCAGGCCGATGAGCAGCCCTTCGCCCCGCACTTCCGCGATCACCGCCTTGTAGCGGTCCTTGAGCTCGGCAAGCCGCTGCTTGAGGAGGAGCGCGGTGCGCTGCACGTTTTCGAGAAAGCGCGGCGCCAGCACGACGTCGAGCACGGCGTTGCCGACGCTCATGGCGAGCGGATTGCCGCCGAACGTGGAGCCGTGGGTACCGACAACCATGCCCTTGGCCGCTTCTGCGGTGGCGAGGCAGGCGCCCAGCGGGAAGCCGCCGCCGATGCCCTTGGCGATTGCGGCGACGTCGGGCTTAATCCCGGTCCACTCGTAGGCGAAAAACCGCCCCGTGCGGCCGACGCCGGTTTGCACCTCGTCGAGCACGAGCAGGAGCCCGTGCTTGTCGCAAAGCTCGCGCAACGCCTTGAGGAAGCCAGGCGGCGCCACGCGCACGCCGCCCTCGCCCTGAATCGGCTCGATGATGATCGCTGCGGTCTCCGGACCGATCGCGCGCTTCACCGCGGCGAGATCGCCGAAAGGAACGTGGTCGAAGCCGGGCATGGCCGGCTCAAAGCCGTCGAGATATTTCGCGTTGCCGGCGGCGGCGAGCGTCGCGAGCGTGCGGCCGTGGAAGGCGCCTTCGAAGGCGATGATGCGGTCCTTCTCAGGCCGGCCGGAGGCGGCTTGATATTTGCGCGCGACCTTGATCGCGCCCTCCATGGCCTCGGCACCGGAATTGGCGAAGAACACCGTGTCGGCGAAGCTGATTTCCACGAGCCGCTCGGCGAGCCGCTCGGCCTCAGGAATGCGGAACAGGTTCGAGACGTGCCAGACCTTCTGGGCCTGCTCGGTGAGCGCCGCCACGAGCTTGGGGTGGGCGTGACCGAGCGCATTGACCGCGACGCCACCGGAGAAGTCGAGAAAGCGCCGCCCGTCGGTGGAGATCAGCCACGCGCCCTCGCCCCGCTCAAAAGCGAGGTCGGCCCTTGCATAGGTGGGCATCAACGGCGCGATCAAAACTGCCTCCTCGGTCCCAGCGAGGGGCCGAAACGAAATGTGCCGCCCGGCGGCGGCACCGATCCAATCTATTGTACGGCCTCCGGCTGTCAACCGAGGGGCGCACCCCGAAAAACCCGCATGCCGCAAGCATTCTGTGAAGATCACACCTTGCTTGCTTGCAGACTCTTGTTTTGCCGAGTCTGCCTATTGTAGTGTGGGCTTCGTCGCATACGACATCTCGTTGCGATGACTGTCACCCGGTAGCGTTGACGTGCGGTGCCGAAGCGGGCGCGAGCCTGATTCCGGCAATCGGTGAAGGATTCCGCCTAAGGCCTTGGGAGATTTGAATGAGCTGGACTGACGAACGGGTCGAACTCCTGAAAAAGCTGTGGGCCGACGGGCTCTCGGCAAGCCAGATCGCGGGCCAGCTCGGCGGGGTAACCCGCAACGCCGTGATCGGCAAGGTGCACCGCCTCGGCCTCTCCGGCCGGGCGAAGTCGCTTTCGTCGTCGTCGTCCCGGCCGCGCAAGCCGCGGCCCTTATCGCATTCCATGCGTCCCCGGCTGCGCTACTCGGGAAACACCGCGCTCGCCGCCTCGCCGGAGATGGAGCCGGACCTCGACCCGTTGGCCAATATCGTGCCCATGGGCCCGCGGGTGTCGATCCTGGAGCTGAGCGAGGTGACCTGTCACTGGCCCATCGGCGACCCGGGGACGGAGGGATTCGCCTACTGCGGCACCAAGTCGAAGCTCAACAACCCCTACTGCCCCTATCACGCGCGGCTCGCCTACCAGCCGCTCGCCGACCGGCGCCGCGAGCGCAGGCTCGCGCGGAACTGAACTAGTCGGCGGCGAAACGCTCGTCGAAGGAATAGCCGGAGCCGCGCACGGTGCGGATCGGATCGGCCTCGCGGCCGCGCACCAGCGCCTTGCGCAAGCGGCCGATGTGCACGTCGACGGTGCGCTCGTCCACATAGACGTCCCGCCCCCACACGCCGTTGAGCAACTGCTCGCGGGTGAACACGCGGCCGGGGCTCTGCATCAGGAACTCGAGCAGACGGAATTCGGTGGGGCCGAGCGACAGCTCGCGGCCGGAGCGATGCACGCGGCGCCGGTCGCGGTCGAGCTCGAGATCCCCCGCCTTCAGCACCGACGCCACCTGGTCGGGTTTGACCCGGCGCAAGAGCGCGCGCACGCGGGCGATCAGCTCCGGCACCGAGAACGGCTTCACCACATAGTCGTCGGCACCGGTCGCCAGTCCGCGCACGCGCTCGGACTCCTCCCCGCGCGCGGTGAGAATCAAGATCGGCAAGGTTTTCGTCTCCGCGCGGCCGCGCAGGCGGCGGCACAGCTCGATGCCGGAGACGCCGGGCAGCATCCAATCGAGGATGAGAAGGTCGGGCACCGCCTCCTTCAGCCGCGTGTCGGCTTCGTCGCCGCGCGCAACGGTATCGACCGCATAGCCCTCGCTCTCCAGATTGTAGCGGAGAAGCGTGGCCAGCGATTCTTCATCCTCGACGATCAGGATGCGCGGCTGCATGGTGCCATTCAGGATGTGCGCGGCAGGCTAATCTTGGTCAAGCTCGAGGTATCGAGCTTCGGCCGCTCGTCGGCAAGCGGCTCGCCAATCACGAGGTAGTGCACGGTCTCGGCGATGTTGGTGGCGTGGTCGCCGATGCGCTCGATGTTCTTGGCGGCGAACAAGAGGTGGGTACATAGCGTGATCTGGCGCGGATCCTCCATCATGTAGGTGAGGAGCTCGCGGAACAGCGACGTGTACATGGCGTCAACCTCGCCGTCGCGCCGCCACACGGCCATCGCCCGGGCGTCGTCCTGCTTCGAGTAGGAGTCGAGCACCTCCTTGAGCTGCTCGATCGCAAGCTCCGCCATGTGCTCGACGCCGCGGAGCTGCTTCTGCGCCTGGTACTCGCCATTCAGCGCCAGCACGCGTTTGGCCGTGTTCTTGGCGAGGTCGCCGACGCGCTCGAGGTCGCTGGCGATGCGCAGCGCCGCCACGATCTGACGCAGGTCGAGCGCCATCGGCTGGCGGCGGGCGATGATGGAGATGGCGGTGTCCTCGATCTCCCGCTGCAATGCGTCGACCGCCCGGTCCTCGGCGATGACCCGTTCGGCGAGCGCGGTGTCGCGCTTCATCAAGGCGTCCACCGATTGGCCGAGCATGCGCTCGGCGCGGCCGCCCATCTCGACCACCTTGTGGCCGAGGTTGCGCAGCTCATTTTCATACGAGGCGACGATATGTTCGGTCATGGGGGTCCTTCCCGGCGTCAGCCGAAGCGGCCGGTGATGTAGTCCAGCGTGCGCCGGTCCTTGGGGTTGGTAAACATCATGTTGGTGGGCCCGGCCTCGATCATGTTGCCGAGATAGAAGAACGCCGTGATGTCGGCGGCGCGCGCGGCCTGCTGCATGTTGTGGGTGACGATGACGATGGTGAAGTCCTGCTTCAGTTCGTCGATCAGGTCCTCGACCTTGGCGGTGGAGATCGGGTCGAGTGCCGCCGTCGGCTCGTCGAGCAGGATCACCTCCGGCTTCACCGCGATGGTGCGGGCGATGCATAGCCGCTGCTGCTGGCCGCCCGAGAGCCCGAGGGCGGAGGCGTGCAGGCGGTCCTTGACCTCGCCCCATAGCGCCGCCTTGGTCAGCGCCCACTCGACGATCTGGTCCATCTGCGCGCGCGAGACGCGTTCGTACAGGCGCACCCCGAAGGCGATGTTCTCGTAGATCGACATGGGGAACGGCGTCGGCTTCTGGAACACCATGCCGATCTTGGCACGCAAGAGGTGCAGATCCTGCTCGGCCCGCAGGATGCTGACGCCGTCGAGCAGCACTTGGCCCTCGGCCCGCTGGTTGGGATAGAGCTCATAGATGCGGTTGAGCACGCGGAGCAACGTCGACTTGCCGCAGCCCGACGGGCCGATCAGCGCGGTCACCCGCCGCGCGGCGAACGACAGGGTCACGTCGTGCAGCGCGCGCGTGTCGCCGTAATAGAACGAAAGATCGTGAATGGAGAGCTTGTCGGGAACATTGGCGCCCTCGGCAGGCACGCTTGCGGGCTCCGCCGGAGCAACCTGGATGGCGATCGAGTTCATTCGTGGCTCCTCTTGGCGGTGAGCACGCGGGCAAGAACGCTGAGCGTCAATACGGTGAAGGTGATGATGAGCGCGCCGGTCCAGGCGAGACGCTGCCAGTCGGCATAGGGACTGAGCGCGAACTGGAAGATCACCGCCGGCAGGCTCGGCATCGGGGCGTTGAGGTTCGTGCTCCAGAACTGGTTGTTGAGCGCGGTGAACAGGAGCGGCGCGGTCTCGCCCGATATGCGCGCGATGGCGAGCAAGATGCCGGTGATGACGCCGGCGCGTGCCGCGCGATAGGCGACACGCGAAATCATGAACCAGCGCGGCGCGCCAAGCGCGGTTGCCGCCTCGCGCAGCTTGCCCGGCACGAGCAGGAGCATGTCCTCGGTGGTGCGCACCACCACCGGCAAGACGATGACGGCGAGCGCGACGGCGCCGGCAAGGCCCGAGAAATGGCCCATGGGGACCACCATGATCTCGTAGATGAAGAGGCCGATGATGATCGATGGCGCCGACAGCAGGATGTCATTGATGAAGCGCACGTAGGCGGTCAGCCGGTCGTAGCGGCCATATTCGGCCATGTAGGTGCCGGCAAGGATGCCGACCGGCGTGCCGAAGATCACCGCGAGCACGGTCATGATCAGGCTGCCGACGATGGCGTTGAGCAAGCCGCCGTCGCTTCCCGGCGGCGGGGTCATCTCGGTGAAGACGGAGAGGCTGAGACCGGCGAGCCCTTTGGCGAAGAGCACGGCGAGGATCAGCACCAGCCAGGCGAGCCCGAACGCCGCGGCGGCCACCGACAGGCCGAGCCAGATGCGGTTCTTCAGGAGGCGCTTCGAATAGTGGCTCATCACAATCCCGGATGCTGCTCGATGCGGCTCAACAGATAGCGCGCGATGGCGAGCACGGTGAAGGTGATGAAGAACAGGATGAGGCCTAGCGCGATCAGCGCCGAGGTGTAGAGGTCGCCCACCGCCTCTGTGAACTCGTTGGCGATGGTGGCCGAGATGGTGGTGCCGGGCGCGAGCAGCGATGGATTGATCTTATGGGCGTTGCCGATGACGAAGGTGACCGCCATGGTCTCGCCCAGCGCGCGGCCGAGGCCGAGCATGACGCCGCCCAGCACGCCGGCGCGGGTGTAGGGCAGCACGACATTCCAGACCACCTCCCAGGTGGTGGCGCCGAGCGCGTAGGCGGATTCCTTCAGCACTGCGGGCGTCGTCTCGAACACGTCGCGGGTGATCGAGGTGATGAACGGCAGCACCATGATGGCGAGGATCAAGCTCGCCGTGAGCATGCCGATTCCGTAGGGCGGGCCGGCGAACAGCGCGTTCAGCACCGGAATCGGCCCGAACAGCTCGATCAGCGCCGGCTGCAGCGTCTGCTGCAGGAACGGCGCGAACACGAACAGGCCCCAGATGCCGTAGATGATGCTGGGAATGCCGGCCAGCAACTCGATGGCGATGCCGATCGGCCGGCTCAGAACGCGCGGGCAAAGCTCGGTGAGGAAGATTGCGACTCCGATTCCGACCGGTACCGCGATGCCCATGGCGACTACCGAAGTGACGATCGTGCCGTAAATCGGCGCCAGCGCCCCGAACTTCTCGGTCACCGGGTTCCAGCTTTGGGTGGTGAAGAAATTGAAGCCGAACGCGCGCAGGGCCGGTATGGCGCCGAGGAACAGCGACACCATGACGCCAAACAGGATGATGAGGACGAGAAGCGCCGAGCCGCGCGTCAGATTGTGGAATAGTTTATCGGAGGCGATGAATCCGCGAAGCACGCGCGCCCGGTCGGCCGCTGTCGCTTCGCTCATCGTTACGTCGACCATCGCCCCCGGCCTTATTTTTTATGACTCACAAGGAAAGGAGGCCGGGCTTCCCCGCCGGCCTCCTTACGCAACGACAAAGCAACCCCTACGCAACGCTCACATCGTGCTGGCGAAGACCGGCTTGCCGTCGGCGCCCTTGATCGAGTCGCTCCACGTCTTGCGGATAAGCGTCACGACGTTGGCGGGCATCGGAACGTAGTCCAGGTCCTCGGCCATCTTGCCGCCCTTGCGGTACGCCCAATCGAAGAACTTGAGCGCCTCGGCGGCCGCCGCCGGATCCTGCGGCTGCTTATGCATGAGGATGAAGGTGGCGCCAGCGATCGGCCAGCTATTGGCGCCGGCCTCGTTGGTGAGGATCACGTAGAAGCCCTCCGCCTTCGCCCAGTCGGCGTTGGCGGCCGCCGCCTGGAAGCTTTCGGCGCTCGGCGCCACCGATTTGCCGTCCTTGTTGATCAGGTCGACGATCAGAAGCTTGTTCTGCTTGGCGTAGGCATACTCGACGTAGCCGATCGACCCCTTGGTCTGCATGACGTTGTTGGCGACGCCTTCGTTGCCCTTGGCGCCGATGCCGACCGGCCACTCGACCGCGGTGTTGGCGCCGACCTTGCTCTTCCAGTCGGGGCTCACTTTGGACAGGTAGTCGGTGAACAGGAACGTGGTTCCCGAGCCGTCGGAGCGGTGCACCACCATGATCGCCTGTGCCGGAAGCTTGGTCTCGGGATTGAGCTTCTGGATCGCCACATCGTTCCACTTGACGATCTTGCCGAGGAAGATGTCGGCGAGCGTCTTGCCGTCGAGCTTGATGTCACCGGGCTTGATGCCATCGAGGTTGATCGCCGGCACGGCGCCGCCGATCACCGTCGGGAACTGGATGAGTCCGGCATCGTCGAGCTCTTTGGACGTGAGCGGCATGTCGGAAGCGCCGAACGTCACGGTCTTCTGCTTGATCTGCTTGATGCCGCCGCCGGAGCCGATCGACTGGTAATTGAGACCGATGTCGGTCTCCTTCTTATAGACGTCGGCCCACTTGGCGTAGATCGGATAGGGGAAGGTGGCGCCGGCGCCGGAGATGTCGGCGGCAAGCGCGGAGCTGGCAAGCGAGGCGCCGATGAGCGCGAAGCCCGCCCGCAAGGCGAGGGTTGTGATGTTCACGGTGATCTCCATCCTGTGAATCCATCCCCCGGCTTTTGTTTTGTTCTTGGCCAGAGGTCCCGGGTTGGCCCGGGGTCTTCGCCTCTGCGCTTAAGCTCTCCAGGCAAAGCTTCTATGACTCACGGATGACAGAGCGATGACGCCTCAAGCTATTGAAGCGACTAGCGATTCCGGAGGCGCCAGCGGCAGTCGGACGGTGAAAGTGGCGCCCTCGCCGATCACACTCTCAACGCCGAGGCGGCCGCGGTGGCGGGCGAGGATGTGTTTCACGATGGCAAGCCCGAGACCCGTGCCGCCTTGCTCACGGCTCGCACCCACGTCGACCCGATAGAACCGCTCGGTCAGCCGCGGCAGGTGCTCGGGCGCGATGCCGGGCCCGAAGTCGCGCACGCTCACCACCGCCTCGCCGTTTTCGGCGCGCATGCCGATCTCCACGCGCTTGCCGCCGGCGCCGTATTTCAGCGCGTTCTCCACCAGGTTCTCGAACAGACGGACGAGGTCGTCGCGCTCGCCCAGCACGGCGACCGGCGCCTTCGCCTGCTCCACGTCCATCGTCACCTTGCGCTCGCGGGCGAGCGGATTGAGCGAGTCGCAGACGTCACTGATGACCGGGCCGAGCTCAACGACCGTGTCCGGCCGCAGGTGTGCATCGAGCTCGACTCGCGACAACGACAGCAGGTCATCGATCAGCCGCGACATGCGCCACGCCTGCTCACCCATGATGGCGAGGAAGCGTTCACGCGCGGCCGGATCATCGCGTGCCGGACCTTGCAGCGTCTCGATGAAACCCGAAAGCGAGGCGAGCGGCGTGCGCAGCTCGTGGCTGGCGTTGGCGACGAAGTCCGCGCGCATGCGGTCGAGCCGCCGGGCGCCGGTCAGATCGTAGAAGGTGAGGAGCAGGAGCCCGAGGTTCGCCGCCGAGGCGATCGGCGACACGTGCGCGAGGAACGCGCGCTCCACCGGCACGCGCTCGGTGAACTCGATCTCGTGCGGCTTGCCGTCGGCGGCGGCGCGGATCGCGCCGAGCACCTCGGGCACCCGCAGGCTCACGGATAGCGCTTCGCCGCGGCGCACGGCACCGAAGGTGGCCGCGGCGGCGTCATTGGCGGCAAGGATGGTGCCGGATGCGTCGAGCAACAGCGCCGGGGCGGGCAGCGCCTCGACGAAGGCGAATAGGATCGATGCTTCGGCTACGGGCGGTCCAGCCGGC
>DATNNN010000154.1:0-3828 GCA_035601815.1 Xanthobacteraceae bacterium
GGCGCTGACGCCGAGTCCAAGGAAGGGCTTCGCCTGCGTCGCCGACTTCTCGAACTGGCGCTGCCAGAAATCCTTGAAGTAGAGCGCGTTGAGCGCGACGGCGCCCTGGTCCGGCGGCGCGTCGAGGATCGACGGGATGCGACCCTTGGTGCGCGCCGCGACCCAGTCGTTGATCTGCTTGATGACCTCGGGTTTGCGCACGTCGGCGAGCGTGATCTCGGCGCCGAGCGCGCGCATCTGTGCGATCGCCTCGGCGCGCGGCTTCACCTCGGGATCGATCACCAGGCTGTTGGCGAGGAGGAGCGGGCCGTCGGTGGCGTGCAGGAGGTCGCGCACGGCGTTGCGCACCTCCATCAAGTCGTCGCTGGCGGTCTTGTTGTCGGGGCCGTCGAAGCCGAGCGCTTTGTGCAGCGCCACGCGCATCTTGGCGTCGGCGCCCACGTCGAGGAGCGACAGCACCACGTTTTCGCCGGCGCGGCGCGTCTTGGCGAGGCCGGACAAGAGGCTGAAGCCGAGCTGGCCCTGCGCGTCGAGCAGGCGGTCGGGCGTGAGCAGCGCCGCGAACGAGACGCGGGTTTGCGCCACGCCGGCGAGTGCCACGGCGGAAGCCAAAAAGTCCCTACGGCGCATGAGAATCCTCCCGAATTCGATTTCGCCATTCAGGGTCCGCGGCGGGGCGGATTTGCGGCGCGGCGGCGGCGGCGCCGCGGATTACCAAGATTTAACGGGAGCTTGACCCCGGGCCCGCGCGCGCGCAATCAAGGTCAAGGGAGAAAGTTAATGGCGCAGAAGATTACGCTCGGCTACCGGGCGCTGGTGGACGCGGCCGAGCGCGAGGTGGAGACCGTGCCGGCCAAGGAAGCGGTCGCGCTCGCAGCAGCCGGCGAGGTGGTGCTCGTGGACATCCGCGACATCCGCGAACTCAAGCGCGAGGGCCGCGTGCCCGGCGCCTTCCATTGCCCGCGCGGCATGCTGGAGTTCTGGATCGATCCGGAGTCGCCCTACCACAAGCCGGTATTCGCTGAGGACAAGCGGTTCCTGTTCTTCTGCAACGGCGCGTGGCGCTCGGCGCTGGCGACGCAGACGGCGCAGAAGATGGGACTTAAGCCCGTCGCCCACATCGCCGGCGGCTTCAAGGCGTGGAAGGCGGCCGGCGGGCCGGTGGAGACGGAAGAGAAGAAGTAGCGATGGCCGTGAGCCTCACCCTCGTCATCGGCAACAAGAACTATTCGTCATGGTCGATGCGACCGTGGCTCGCGCTCACCCACAACAAGATCCAGTTCCAGGAGATCGTGGTGCCGATCTACGAGGAGGGGGCGAAGGAGAAAATCCGTAAGTATTCGCCCTCGGGCAAGCTGCCGGTCTTGATCGACGGCGACCGCGCGGTGTGGGAGTCGCTCGCGATCCTCGATTATCTCGCTGAGAAACTTCCCCAGCTTGGGCTGTGGCCGGCGGGGCCGGGCGCCCGGGCGCACGCCCGCGCCATCGCCGCGGAGATGCACGCGGGCTTCCGCGATCTGCGTATGGCGACCCCCATGAACCTCAAGCGCGAGCCGCGGCCGGTCGAGCTCTCGGCGGAGGCGCAGGCGGATGTGGCGCGCATCACCGCCATCTGGACCGACACGCGCAGGCGCTTCGCCCGCGGCGGCAGCTATCTGTTCGGCGGCTTCGGTGCCGCCGACTGCATGTTCGCGCCGGTGGCGACCCGTATCCGCAACTACGCCATCAAGGTCGATCCCATCTCCGCGGACTACGTGGAGGCGATCTACAAGCTCCCGGCCTTCCGCGCCTGGCGCGAGGCGGGGCTGAAGGAGCCGTGGACGGCGCCGTACGACGCGATCTGAACATCGTTGAAAACACCGCGGCTGCTGTTGACAAACGGCCCGCGCGTAGGGCGCTCGCGCCGAATCAGCGAAGGGTATCGCTAGGGCTCTCAGGCCGACTCGCTTAGGTTCCGCGCGCCGCGGGGATCCGCGGGGAGGAAACGCCATGACGCTGACGGGCAAATCGATGCGTAAATATTGGGCGGAAATGACCGGC
Organism: Xanthobacteraceae bacterium; assembly: GCA_035601815.1. Taxonomy (GTDB): domain Bacteria; phylum Pseudomonadota; class Alphaproteobacteria; order Rhizobiales; family Xanthobacteraceae; genus DATNNN01. Next base: position 2,041 of record DATNNN010000154.1, read on the forward strand.
ACCTTCGTGCTGGTGTTCCTGGGCGTGGGTACGGCGCTTGCCGTCGGCGGGCAGCAGCCGGTCGGCAATCTCGGTATCGGCCTGGCCTTCGGCCTCGCGGTGCTGGCCGCGTCCTTCGCGTACGCACGTAGCTCGGGCGGCCATTTCAATCCGGCCATCACCATCGGCGCCGCGGTGGCCGGCCGCATCGCCCCCGCCGAGATCGTGCGCTACATCATGGCGCAGCTGGTGGGCGGGGTCATCGCCGCGCTCCTGCTGTACGTGATCGCGACGGGGCGGGCGGGCTTCAACGTCGGCGCCGGCTTCGCCTCCAACGGCTACGCCACCCACTCGCCGGGCGGCTACTCGCTCGTCGCCTGCCTGATCACTGAACTGTTGCTGACCGCGTTGTTCGTGTGCGTGTACCTCGGATCCACAGGGAAGCGGGCGGCCGTGGGCTTCGCGCCGATCGCGGTCGGGCTCGCGCTCGCCGCGATCCACTTCGCCTCGCTGCCGATCACTGGCACCTCGGTCAATCCGGCGCGCTCCACCGCGAGCGCTCTCATGCCGGCGATCTTCGGCAGCGTCACCTGGCCGGTGACGGAGCTCTGGCTATTTTGGCTGGCGCCGATCCTGGGTGCCGCCATCGCCGGCTGGGCGCACCGGGAGATCTTCGGGGACGAATAGACGCCACCCGGGCCGCAAGCGCCCTCTCTCCGCGGGCGGGGAGAGGGTGTTGCGGTCAGTTGCCAACGTTCGGCGGGCGCGGCACCCTCGCGAGAACTCGGGGGAACCATGGCCGCGCTCAGCTCTTCCATCGATCCGACATCGCACGAATTCCGCGCCAACGCCGCGGCCATGCAGGCGCTGGTCGAGGAACTGCATAAGAAGCGCACGGCGGCGGCGGCCGGCGGGCCGGAAAAGGCGCGCGAGCGCCACCTTTCCCGCGGCAAGCTCCTGCCGCGCGAGCGCGTCATGCGCCTGGTCGATCCGGGCGCGCCGTTCCTCGAGCTAAGCCCGCTCGCGGCGAACGGGATGTACGACGACGCCATCCACGGCGCCGGGCTGATCACCGGCATCGGTCGCGTCGAGGGCCGCGAGTGCGTGATCGTGGCGAACGACTCCACCATCAAGGGCGGCACCTACTATCCGCTCACGGTGAAGAAGCATCTGCGGGCGCAAGAGATCGCGGCGGAAAATCGTTTGCCCTGCATTTATCTGGTGGATTCCGGCGGCGCCAACCTGCCGCACCAGACGGAGGTCTTCCCCGACCGCGAGCACTTCGGCCGCATCTTCTACAACCAGGCGCGCCTCTCGGCCGCCGGCATCGCCCAGATCGCCGTGGTCATGGGCTCGTGCACCGCGGGCGGGGCCTACGTGCCGGCCATGTCCGACGAGACCATCATCGTCAAAGGGCAGGGCACGATCTTCCTCGGCGGGCCGCCGTTGGTGAAGGCCGCGACCGGCGAGGTGGTGAGCGCGGAGGACCTCGGCGGTGCCGACGTGCACGCGCGCAAATCCGGCGTCGCCGACCACTACGCCACCGACGATAGCCACGCGCTGCAGCTCTGCCGGCGCATCGTGGCGAACCTGAATAGGCCGAAGCGCGTCGATCTCGAATACCAGGAGCCGGCGGAGCCGAAGTTAGACGCCGCCGAGCTCGACGGGATCATCCCGCCCGACACGCGCAAGCAATACGACGTGCGCGAGATCATCGCGCGGCTCGTGGACGGCTCGGAGTTAGATGAGTTCAAGCGGCTCTACGGCACGACGCTGGTCACCGGCTGGGCGCGCATCTTCGGCATCCCG
>DATNNN010000155.1:0-2690 GCA_035601815.1 Xanthobacteraceae bacterium
CGCGATGACCATTCCGACCCTCGACGAAGTGCGCGCGGCGAAAGCCGAGATCGCCAAGCGCCTGGAAGGCCACGGCGAGCTTGCCGGCGTCGGCATCGGCAAGCGCGACGGCCGGCTCGTGGTGCAGGTGAACTGGCGCAACCTGCCGCCGGAGGCCGCGGCCATCGATCGCGTCGGCGATGTGGAGATCGCCCACCAGGTGGTGGGAACGATCCGCCCGCTGCCGCCCGACGATACGGCGTAGCCGCCTCAGGCTGGCTTCGCTTCCTCGCGCAGGAAGTTCTCGAGCCAGTGGATGTCATAGCGGCCGTCGAGGACATCCGGATTGCGCACCAGCCGCCTGAACAGCGGCAGCGTCGTCTGCACGCCGTCCACCACGTACTCGTCGAGCGCGCGCTTGAGGCGGGCGAGACACTCGTTCCGCGTCTTGCCGTGGACGATCAACTTGCCCACGAGGGAGTCGTAATAGGGCGGGATGGCGTAGCCCTGGTACACGGCGCTGTCGACGCGCACGCCGAGGCCGCCGGGCGGATGGTAGTAGCTGATCTTGCCGGGCGAGGGCGCGAAGGTCTCCGGGTTCTCGGCGTTGACGCGGCACTCGATGGCGTGGCCCTGGAACTGGATGTCGTCCTGGGCGAGCGTCAGCTTGTGGCCGGCGGCGATGCGGATCTGCTCGATGACGAGATCGATGCCGGTGATCATCTCGGTCACCGGATGCTCGACCTGGATGCGGGTGTTCATCTCGATGAAATAGAACTGGCCGTTCTCGTAGAGGAACTCGACGGTGCCGGCGGAGAGGTACTTCAGCGCGCGCATGGCGTTGGCCACGGTCTCGCCGATCTCGCCGCGTTGCGCCGCGTTGAGCGCGGGCGAGGGGCTTTCTTCCCATACCTTCTGATGCCGCCGTTGCAGCGAGCAGTCGCGCTCGCCGAGATGAATGGCGTTGCCCTCGCCGTCGCCGAGCACCTGGATCTCGATGTGGCGGGGCGCAAGCAGGAACTTCTCCAGATACACCACGTCGTCGCCGAAGGCGGCTTTGGCCTCGGTGCGCGCCGCGGACAGTGCGGCGGAGAGCTCCGATTCGTTCCGCGCCATCTTCATGCCGCGTCCGCCGCCGCCCGCCGCCGCCTTCACCAGCACCGGATAGCCGCTTTGCTTGGCGAACTTGACCGCCTCGGCGTCGGACGTGATCCCGCCGTCGGAGCCCGGCACCACCGGGATGCCGAGCTTCTTCGCCATGCGCTTGGCGGCGATCTTGTCGCCCATGAGCTTGATGTGCTCGGGCGAGGGACCGATGAACTGGATCTTGTGGTCGCGCAGGATCTCGGCGAAGCGCGCGTTCTCCGCGAGGAAGCCGTAGCCCGGATGCACCGCGTCGGCGCCGGTGATCTCGCAGGCCGACACCAGCGTGGCGATGTTGAGGTAGCTGTCGCGCGCCGGCGGCGGGCCGATGCACACTGTCTCGTCGGCGAGCTTGACGTGCATGGCGTCGGCGTCGGCCGTGGAATGCACCGCGACGGTGGCGATGCCGAGCTCCTTGCAGGCGCGCAGGATGCGGAGCGCGATCTCACCGCGGTTGGCGATCAGGATTTTGTCGAACATTTTGTTCGCATCACTCGAGGATCAGGAGCGGCTCGCCGTATTCCACCGGCTGCGCGTCCTCGACGAGAATGCGCGTGACGCGGCCGGCGCGCGGCGCCGGGATCGCGTTCATCGTTTTCATCGCCTCCACGACGAACAGCGTCTGGCCCTCGCGCACCTCTTGGCCTTCCTCGACGAAGGGCTTTGCCCCGGGCTCCGGCGCGACAAAGACCGTGCCGACCATGGGCGACTTCACCACGCCCGGATGGGCCGCGTGATCCTCGCCGGCGCTCGGCCCGGGGCGGGCGCCCGCGACCGGGGCCGGACCTGCCGCCGCCGGCGCAGCGCCGCTCGCGCGCGATACGCGCACGCGCTGGTCGCCGCGCTGCACCTCGATCTCGGTGAGCTTGTTCTCTTCCAGGAGGCGCGTGAGCTCGGCTACGAGCTCGGGGTCGACGGTGATCTTGCGCTTGAACATGGTCAGGCCTTGGCCGTGCGCAGCACGCCCGCCAGCGCGTCGATGGCGAGCACGTAGGAGTGCGCCCCGAAGCCGCAGATCAGGCCCTTGGCCGCCGGGGACACGAAGGAATGGTGGCGGAACTGCTCGCGCGCGAACGGATTGGACAGATGCACCTCGATCACCGGCATGGTGGTGGCGCGGATGGCGTCGAGGATCGCGACCGACGTGTGGGTGTAGGCGCCGGCGTTGAGCAGCACGCCCGCGGCCTTCGTGCGCGCCTCCTGCAGCCAGTTGACGAGCTCGCCCTCGACGTTGGTCTGGCGGAAGACGACCTCGAGGCCGTGCTTGGCGGCGGCGGCGCGGCAGAGCTTCTCGATGTCGGCGAGCGTGTCGGAGCCGTAGACGTCCGGCTCGCGGGTGCCGAGCAGGTTCAAATTCGGACCGTTGAGGACGTAGACGAGGCTTGCCATGGGCTGCCGGGGGTGGGCCGGCAGCGGTCGCCGCGCGGCCTTTCCTTATAGAAAGGAGAGCGGCGGAGGGAAAGCCTCCGGGAATTAACGATTTTCGCCAGCGAAAACCGTCATCCTTCGAGGCTCGCCGCTGTCGCGGCTCGCACTCCGGCCATGGAATAGACTCCACATTCAACCAT
>DATNNN010000156.1:0-15911 GCA_035601815.1 Xanthobacteraceae bacterium
CTATCTCGTCTTCTCGCACCGCCTGTTGCTTTGGTGCCATTGCGTGCCCTTCGGGCAGGTGCGCTGCACCTTCTCGAAGCCCAGGTCGCTCGTCAGCGACCGGTCGAACACGGCAACGGTCAAGACGAGCGTTGACGCGTATGCAAGCACGAGCGTGAGAGATAGGCGTTTCAGCATGGCTTCCCCCTTCGAAACGATTTTACGTTTCCTTCCAACTATATGTGACTAGCGCCGCTGATCAATATGCTCAGTTTTTTTTCATTGAGCCGCAGAGACTAGTCCGCCGCTTACCCCACCCGGTCGGGCAGCCGCTCCTCGCGGGCAAGGTTGCCGAAGCGGGTGAACTGCGCCTCGAAGGACATGGCGACGGAGTCCGTCGGCCCGTGACGGTGCTTGGCGACGATGATTTCGGCCCGGCCGCGGGCGGCCGCCATCGACTTCTGCCATCGCTCGAGCTTGTCGCCGCCTTCCAGCGGCTCGCGGCCGTGCAGGTAGTATTCCTCGCGGTAGACGAAGGCGACCACGTCGGCGTCCTGCTCGATCGACCCCGATTCACGCAGGTCCGAGAGTTGCGGCCGCTTGTCGTCGCGGCTCTCCACCTGGCGGGAGAGCTGCGAGATTGCGAGAACCGGGATGTTAAGCTCCTTGGCCAGCGCTTTGAGATTGGTGGTGATTTCCGTCACCTCCTGGACGCGGCCTTCCTGCGCGCGCCGGCTCGAGCCGGAGAGAAGCTGGATGTAGTCGACGATCATGATATCGAGGCCGCGCTGGCGCTTGAGCCGCCGCGCGCGGGCCGCGAGCTGGGCGATGGAGACGCCGCCGGTCTCGTCGATATAGAGCGGGATCGACTGCATCATCTGGGCAGCGGCGGCGAGCTTGCCGAAGTCGCTCTCGGTGATGTCGCCGCGGCGGATCTTCGAGGACGAGATCTCCGTCTGCTCGGAGAGAATACGGGTGGCGAGCTGCTCGGCGCTCATTTCCAGCGAGAAGAAGCCGACGATGCCGCCATGCACGGTCTCGATCGAGCCGTCGGGCAGCGGCCGGCCGCGGTATTCGAGCGCGATGTTGTAGGCGATGTTGGTGGCGAGCGCGGTCTTCCCCATGCCCGGGCGGCCGGCGAGGATTACGAGGTCCGACGGCTGCAGCCCGCCCATCAGATGATCGAGGTCGGTGAACCCGGTGGCGAGCCCGGAAAGATGCCCTTCGCGCTGGTAGGCGCGGCTCGCGAGGTCGACCGCTTGCTTCGAGGCTTCCGAGAAGCGCACGAAGCCCTTGTCGTAGCGGCCGGTTTCGGCGAGCTCGTAGAGGCGCCGCTCCGCGTCCTCGATCTGGTCGCCGGGCTTGAAGTCCACCGGCGCGTCGTAGGCGACGTTGACCATGTCCTCGCCGATGCGGATGAGGTCACGGCGAATCGACAGGTCGTAGATAGTGCGCGCGTAGTCCTCGGCGTTGATGACGGTGGTCGCTTCCGACGCGATGCGGGCGAGGTACTGGGCCGCGGTCAAGCCCGCGATGTCGCCCTCGGGCAGGAAGGTCTTCAGCGTGATCGGCGTCGCCACCTTGCCCATGCGGATCATCTCCGCCGTGAGCTCGAAGATTTTCTGGTGGATCGGCTCGAAGAAATGCGACGGCTTGAGGAAGCCGGATACCCGGTCGAAGGCGTCGTTGTTGACCAAGATCGCGCCGAGGAGGGCCTGCTCGGCCTCCACGTTGTGGGGCGCCTGGCGCCACGCCTCCTGGGTCTCTTCTTGCGGTTTGCGGAGCGTGGATTCGAGCGCCATGGTTTTCTTTTTGCTTTCCGCGTCCGCGAGGAGGAGGCCTATCGCATAGCACGTTCCGCGGGCGTGCAAGCAGGCTTCGCGAAAGAGCGAACGCTATACACACGATTCATATTGCGGGTGTGGAAAAAGTTTGGCGCTTGACTGTGACGTCAAGATGGAGACGCGCGGATTTTTTACTCGCCGGCGAGCCGCATCGGCTCCCGCACTTCGACCTCGGCGCGGCGGAGCCGGGTCTCGGCCGGACCGATGTAGTCGCGCGTCAGCGGCACCGCATCCTGCTTCCGCGCCAGCTGAATTTGGAAAATCATCATGCCGCCGTGGCGGAACGACATCTCCGAGGCGGCGAGGTAGAACTCCCACATGCGGCAGAAGCGCTCGTCGTAGAGCCTCGTCACCTCCTCGCGGTGGGCAAGGAAGCGGGCGCGCCATGCCTCTAGCGTCTCGGCGTAGTGCAGACGCAAGATCTCGACGTCGGTCACCACAAGGTCCGCGCGTTGAATTGCCGGCAGCACCTCCGACAGCGCCGGGATGTAGCCGCCGGGGAAGATGTACTTCCTGATCCACGGACTGGTCGCCGCCGGCCCGCCCGAGCGGCCGATCGAATGGATGACGGCGACGCCGTCGGTATCGAGCAGGTCGCGGATCTTGCGGAAGAATTCGGCGTAGTGGCCGACGCCCACGTGCTCGAACATGCCGACCGAGATGATGCGGTCGAAGGTCGTGTCGATGTCCCGGTAGTCCTGCAGGCGGAAGTCGACCTGGCCCTGCAGCCGCCGCTCGCCGACACGGGCGCGGGAGGCCGCCGCCTGCTCCTCGGAGAGGGTGACGCCGGTGACCTTCGCCCGCCCGACCTCCGCGAGGTAGAGGCCGAGCCCGCCCCAGCCCGAGCCGATGTCGAGCACCTTGAGATTAGGCTTGTCGAGCAGGAGCTTCGCCGCGAGGTGGCGTTTCTTGGCGAGCTGGGCGTCGTCGAGGCTTAAGTCCGGGCGCTCGAAGTAGGCGCACGAATATTGCCGGTCGGCGTCGAGGAAGAGGGAATAGAGCCGGCCGTCCAGGTCGTAGTGGTGCGCCACGTTGCGCTTGGCGCGGCCGCGCGGGTTGAATTGGGCGATGCGGCGGAAAAGGTAACGCAGTCCCGTCAGCACCTTGGCCGCCGGGTAGGGCGGGGTGCCGCCGGTCTGCGACATGACGAGTGCGAGGAAGTCGGCGATGGAGCCGCGCTCGACGTGGAAGCTTCCGTCCATGAACGCCTCGCCGAGCCTGAGCTCGGGGTCGAGGAGGATCTTGAGGAACGTCTCGCGGCTTGCCGCCACCCGGACCGGCTCGCCGGTGCCGTCGCCCACGCTGAACGACCGCCCCGGCGCGGTCGAGACAACAAGTGTCCCTTGCCGGACGATTCTGGAGAGCAACCGCTGGAGCCACCGATCCATGGCCATCGCGCCTTCAGGCTCGCCGGGAATAGGGCGAGCCGCCTTTACGTACAAATCCTAGTCCAAAGACCGGGCGGCGGGCAATCGTTCTGGCCGCCCGGTCGACCGGAGAGCTAGGCGTCGGCGTCCTTGCCCTTTTTCTCCTTGCGCGGCTTCTTCTTGCCCTCGGCCGGCTCGGCGCCGGCCGGCGTCTCAGCTGCCTCCGCGCGGGCCTTTGCCTTGCGCTTCTTTGCGGGCTTCTCGGCCTTGGCCTCCGCCGCCTCGCCTTCGGCGGCAGGATCCGCCCCTTCCGCGGGCGGCTTCTCGAAGAACTTGTCGGCGGTGACCCGGGCCACGGCGCGCACCTCTTCGTCGTCGTCACGCCGCACCGTGAGGTCCTCGCCGCGGGCCTGGCGGGCAGCCTCGTCGTCGCTGCGCGCCACGTTGATGGTGACGATCACCTCCACCTCGGCGTGCAGCGCCACCGGCACCTTGTGCAGCCCGATGGACTTGATCGGGATGTTGAGCACGATCTGCCGGCGATCGACCTTGAAGCCGCCGCCCGACAGCGCGCCGGCGATATCGCGGCCGGAGACCGAGCCGTAGAGCTGCCCGGTCTCGCCCGCCTGGCGAATGAGGATGAAGCTCTGGCCGTCCAGGCTCTTATGCACCTGCTCGGCCTCTGACTTGAGCATGAGGTTCTTCGCCTCGAGCTCGCTCTTCATGCCCTCGAACTTGGCGCGGTTCTGGTCGGTGGCGCGCAGCGCCTTGCCCTGGGGCAGGAGGAAGTTGCGCGCGAAGCCGTCGCGTACGCGCACCACGTCGCCGATCTGGCCCAGCTTGGCGACGCGCTCGAGAAGGATGACTTCCATGATTTCACTCCTGTCGGTTCACTGCTTGGAAGGGTGGGTGGGAAGCTTGGGGCCGCTCCAGCGCGCCGCCCGCGCCCGGAAGTCGACCAGGGGGTCGGCGAGCCCGATCATGATCACGAGCAGCGCCGGCCAGCCGATGACGAGGACGGCCGCCCATACCGCGGCGAGGATAATGGTGCGCGCGGGGAAGGCGCGGGTGACGCCGTGGATGACCGCGAAGCCGAGGAAGGCGAAGGCGGTGAACAGGGTGGCCGCCAGAAGACCGGTGGCGAGGCCGACGAGCTCCGGCAGGAAGGAGCCCGCCACCGCCGCGAGCAACAACGCCAGGCTCGTGGCGGGAAAGCGCATGGCGGAAAGATCGGGCCACGGCCGCGTCAGCCGACGGGAAAGGCGGGCGACGCGGCCGGCGAGCCAGAGGTTCAGGAGGCTCGTCAGCATGGAGAGCACGGCCGCCATGGGCGGGATCACGAGCGTGAGGAAGTCGAGCACCCGCCCCGGGTCGCCGCCGCCCGGCAGCCGCAGCGGCTGGCCCGCCGGCAAGCCGCTCTGCGCCCGCAGCACGCGCTCGAAGCCTGCCTTGAGCGCGGCGCGGTAGGAGTCGAGGTCGAGGCCGAAGGCGGGGATCGCAAGCGCGGTCACGCCGGCCGCGATCACAGCGCTCCACAGCACGAGCCGCTCCGCCGGATACCACTCGAATTCGCCTGGGTTCGCCCCCGGGCGGGCGAGCAGCGCCAGGTACGCCAGCGCGTAGGCGGGGAGGCCGATGCCGATCAGGTGCGCGATGAGGAACCACTTGCCGAGGAAGAGTCCGATAGCGGTCGCCGCGACCCCGGCGGCGACGAGGCCGGCGAGCTGGTTCCACGCCAGCGCCGCCAGCAGGATCGGCAGCGGCGCCAGATAAAACAGCGCGATCGAGAGCAGCGAACCCGAGACCAGCGCCGCGAACAGGAGCGCGGACGCGATGCCCGCGCCGAAGCCGATGAAAACGATCTGCACCATCGTCAGCTGTCCCGCTCGAGAGCGGTTAGAGGCGGATCGAAAGTCCGTCCCAACCATCGCCGCCGGCACTCCCGGCGGCTTATGAATTTCAACCCGCGGAGGCAAGCCTCAGCGGATCACGTAGGGCACGAGCCCGAGGAAGCGCGCCCGCTTGATGGCGCTTGCCAGCTCGCGCTGCTTCTTCGCCGACACCGCGGTGATGCGGCTCGGCACGATCTTGCCGCGCTCGGAAATGTAGCGCTGCAGGAGCTTCACATCCTTGTAGTCGATCTTGGGGGCGCTGGCGCCCGAGAACGGACAGGTCTTGCGCCGGCGGAAGAACGGGCGGCGCGTGGGGATCTGGGAAAAGCTCATGGCTCGACTCCCGCGCCCGCTTCGGCTCCGACAAGCGCCGGAATCTCGCCCTCGTCGCTGCCATGTTCACGGTCGCGGCGCCGCTCGCCGCGCTCGCGCTCGCGCCGGTCGTCGCGGTCGCGCTTCTGCAGCATGATCGAGGGGCCTTCCTCGTGGGCCTCCACGCGCACGGTGAGGAAGCGGATGACGTCCTCGCTGATGCGCTCAAGGCGCTCCATCTCCTCGACCGCTGCCGGCGGCGCGTCGAGGCGGAGCATGGCGAAGTGCGCCTTGCGGTTCTTCTGGATGCGGAAGGTCAGCGTCTTCACGCCCCAATACTCCGGGTCGCCGACGATCTTGCCGCCGTTCTGCTCGATCACGCCCTTGTACTGGGCGGACAGTTCCTCGACCTGTTGCGCGGTGACGTCCTGGCGCGACAGGAAGACGTGTTCGTAGAATGGCATCGCAGCCCTTTCCTGTTTCGTGCTCCGGCGCCGAGCCCTGCGAGCCTCGGGAAAGGCTCGATATCTCGAAGGCGGGGACAGGGGACGACGGGTGAAATGGCCCTGCCGCAAGAGCGGCCGTCCTTTCAGCCCCCGGCCGGGAGCGAAGGCCAGTTGATTATACGGATCAGGGGGATGAGGCAAGCGGCGAGCCTTCCGCCGTCCTTGACAGGGCCGGCGCGGTGGTTTCTTTCGCGCGGGCCCGCGAGAGAGCATGAAATGACCACCGCATTCCTTTTTCCCGGCCAGGGCAGCCAGGCCGTCGGCATGGGCAAGAGCTTCGCCGACGCCTTTCCCGTGGCCCGTGCCCTCTTCGACGAAGTCGACGACGCGCTCGGCGCCAAGCTCACCGAGATCATGTGGGAGGGGCCGCTCGAGACGCTGACGCTGACCGAGAACGCCCAGCCGGCGCTGATGGCGGTGTCGCTCGCGGCGATCCGCGTCTTGGAGGCGGAAGCGGGCCTTGATCTTCCCCGTGACGTCGCCTTCGTCGCCGGCCATTCGCTCGGCGAATACGCGGCACTTGCCGCCGCCGGCGCCTTTTCGGTCGCCGATGCGGCGCGGCTGCTCCGCACCCGCGGCCTCGCCATGCAGAAGGCCGTGCCCGTGGGCGCCGGCGCCATGGCGGCGCTGCTTGGCCTCGACATCGACGCCGCCCGCGCCGTGGCGGCGGAAACGGCGCAAGGCCAGGTATGCGATGTGGCGAACGACAACGCCCCCGGCCAGGTCGTGGTCTCCGGCGCCAAGGCGGCGGTGGAGCGCGCCGTCGAGGTCGCCAAAGCCCGCGGCGGCCGCGCCATGATGCTGCCGGTGTCGGCGCCGTTCCATTGCGCGCTCATGCGACCCGCGGCTGACGCCATGGGCGAGGCGCTGGCCAAGGTTGCAGTGCGAGCACCCAAGGTGCCGCTCGTCGCCAACGTCACCGCCACAGTCGTCACCGATCCCGCCGAGATCGTGCGCCTGCTCGTGCGCCAGGTGACCGAGATGGTGCGCTGGCGGCAGTCGGTGGAGTTCCTGGTCAAGAACGGCGTCGATCGCCTGGTGGAGGTGGGCGCCGGCCGCGTGCTCACCGGGCTCGCCAAGCGCATCGCCAAGGACACCCCCGCGCTACCGCTCGGCCGGCTCGAGGACGTGGTAACATTCAAGGCAATTCGGCCATAACGGATTTCCCGATGTTCGATCTCTCTGGCAAGACCGCGCTCGTCACCGGCGCCTCGGGCGGCATCGGCGGCGCCGTCGCCCGCGCGCTGCACAAGCAGGGCGCGACGGTCGCGATCTCGGGCACGCGCAAGGACGCCCTCGATGCGCTCGCCGCCGAGCTCGGCGACCGCGTGCATGTGCTCCCCGCCAATCTCGCCAACATCGAGGAGGTGGAGGCGCTGATCCCGGCGGCGGAAGCGGCGATGAAGCAGCTCGACATTCTCGTCGCCAACGCCGGCATCACCCGCGACAATCTTTTCGTCCAGCTTAAGGACGCCGAGTGGGACGAGGTGATCGCGGTCAACCTCACCGCCACCTTCCGCCTGGCGCGCAAGGCGACGCTCGGCATGATGCGCCGCCGCTTCGGCCGCATTATCGGCATCACCTCGGTGGTGGGCGTCACCGGCAACCCGGGCCAGGGCAACTACGCCGCCGCCAAGGCCGGGATGATCGGCATGATCAAGTCGCTCGCCGCCGAGTATGCCAAGCGCGGCGTTACCGCCAACTGCGTGGCGCCGGGTATGATCGCGACCGCCATGACCGACAAGCTCAACGACAAGCAGCGCGAGGGGATTCTGACCCGCGTGCCCGCCGGCCGGCTCGGCGTGCCGGACGATGTTGCCGCCGCGGTGGTGTTTCTGGCGTCCAGCGAGGCCGCCTACGTCACCGGCGCGACGATCCACGTCAACGGCGGCATGGCGATGATCTGAAAGCGATTTTTACTTTTCGGCCGCGGTTTCGGGGGCTGGGCAAGCCAAATAAACTATGGTAGCGATCGAAAAGGCCTTGAGGGGCGGGGTGTGACGCGCGTTGCTCCCTTTTTTCGTCGCCAGGCCGCACGCTGCGGTTTCCGCGGCGGAACGACAAACTGGAACGGCCGAAGAAGGGTGGAGCGATGAGCGACATTGCCGAGCGGGTGAAAAAAATCGTCGTCGAGCACCTCGGGGTCGACACTGAAAAGGTCACCGAGAAGGCGAGCTTCATCGATGATCTCGGCGCCGACAGCCTCGACACCGTCGAGCTGGTCATGGCCTTCGAGGAAGAGTTCGGTTGCGAGATTCCCGACGATGCCGCCGAGACCATCCTCACCGTCGGCGACGCCATCAAGTTTCTCGAAAAGCAAACGGCTTGACGCGCAAGCCTTCCCCTGAGCCCCCGTCCCTGATGCTTGCTGGATTGCTGCCCGCCGGGCCATATAGGTCCCGGTGACGGCGCCTGCGATCGGCGCCCGGAGGAACGGATGCGACGCGTTGTAGTCACCGGCATCGGCATGGTCACGCCGCTCGGCAACGGCGCCGAGCTCACCTGGCAGCGCCTGCTCGAGGGCAAGAGCGGCACCGGCCGGATCGAGAACTTCGACGTCTCGGATCTCCCCTGCAAGATCGCGGCGCAGGTCAAGCGCGGCGACGGCTCCGGCGGCACCTTCAATCCCGACCAGTGGATGGAGCCCAAGGAGCGGCGCAGGGTCGACGACTTCATCCTCTATGGCGTCGCGGCGGCGACCCAGGCGCTGGACGACGCCGGCTGGCATCCCAAGAGCTACGCGGAGCAGACTTCCACCGGCGTGCTCATCGGCTCCGGCATCGGCGGCATCGGCGGCATCGCCGAGACCGCGCTGCAGCTTCACGAGAAGGGCCCGCGCCGCATCTCGCCGTTCTTCATTCCCGGTCGCATCAACAACATGGCGTCGGGCTACGTCTCGATCCAGCACGGGATCAAGGGGCCCAACCATTCGGTGGTCACCGCCTGCTCCACCGGCGCGCACGCCATCGGTGACGCCGGCCGCTTCATCGCGCTCGGCGACGCCGACGTGATGGTCGCGGGCGGCGCCGAGGCCGCGACAAATCGGCTGTCGATCGCGGGCTTCTGCGCCTGCCGGGCGCTGTCGACCAATTTCAACGACACCCCGGAGAAGGCGTCGCGGCCCTACGACAAAGATCGTGACGGCTTTGTCTTCGGCGAGGGCGCGGGCGTCGTCGTGCTGGAAGCGCTCGATCACGCCAAGGCGAGGGGCGCGAAAATCTACGCCGAGCTTGTCGGCTACGGCATGTCCGGCGACGCCTACCACATCACGGCACCCGACCCGACCGGCGACGGTGCCTTGCGTTGCATGACCATGGCGATCAAGCGCGCCGGCATCGCGCCCGCCGAGATCGACTACATCAACGCCCACGGCACCTCGACGCCGCTCGGCGACGAGATCGAGCTCGGCGCCGTGGAACGGCTTGCCGGCAACGCGGTGGGACGGCTCTCCATGTCGTCGACCAAGTCCTGCACCGGGCACCTCCTTGGTGCTGCGGGAGCGGTGGAGGCGATCTTCGCCATGCTCGCCATCCGCGACCAGGTGGCGCCGCCCACCATCAATCTCGACAACCCGTCGGTGGAGACCCCCATCGACCTCGTGCCGCACAAGGCCAAGAAACGGCCGATCGAGGTGGTACTGTCCAATTCTTTCGGCTTCGGCGGCACCAACGCTTCGCTCGTCTTCCGCCGCGCGGCGTGATTGGCTTCGCGCTTTCGCCATATTTGGCCTTAGGCTCGCGCTCGGCGCTCAATTCGCGCGCTTGAAAGGGGTTGCATGTCCGGCGACCACACGAGGCCTGAGGGCGAGGCGGCGGTCGCCGAGGCCGAGCGGCCTGCCGTGCACCCGCGCAGCCCGCGCCAGGCGCTGATGCCCGACACGCTGCCGCCGCCGCCCTCGCGCCGCGTCCGCCACCCCATCGTCGTGGTCGGCAACGCCATCTTCACGCTCGTCGTGCTCGTCATCATCGGCGGCGGCGGCGCCCTCTACATGGGCAAGCGCAAGTTCGACGCGGCCGGGCCGCTCGACCGCGAGCGCACCGTCATGATCCAGCGCGGCCAGGGCATCCGCGACATTGCCGAGCAGCTCCGCCGCGAGGGCGTGATCGACCAGCCGCTGTGGTTCGTCACCGGCGCCGCGCTCATGCGCGTCACCGACGAGCTTAAGGCCGGCGAGTACCTGTTCGAGCGCAACGTCTCCATGCGCGACGTGCTGGGGCTCCTGGTCGAGGGCCGCTCGATCCAGCACCAGGTGACCGTGCCGGAGGGCCTCACCAGCGAGCAGATCGTGGCCAAGCTCGGCGAGCAGGACGTACTCACCGGCAATGTCCGCGAAATCCCGAAGGAAGGCACGCTGTTGCCCGAAACCTACAAGGTGACCCGCGGCATCAGCCGCGAGCAGGTGATCCAGCGCATGGCCGCCGCCCACCGCCGCCTGGTGCAGGAGGTGTGGGAGCGCCGCTCGCCCGATCTGCCGCTGCGCTCGCCCGAGGAGCTGGTGACCCTCGCCTCCATCGTCGAGAAGGAGACCGGCAAGGCCGACGAGCGCACCCGCGTCGCCGCCGTGTTCATCAACCGCCTGCAGCGGCGCATGCGGCTGCAGTCCGATCCGACGGTGGTGTACGGCGTCGTCGGCGGCAAGGCGACGCTCGGCCGCGGGCTCTCGCGCGACGAGCTCGACCGGCCGACCCCCTACAACACCTACATCGTCGACGGCCTGCCGCCGGGACCGATCGCCAATCCGGGCCGCGCTTCGCTCGAGGCCACGGCCAACCCGTCGCGCACCAAGGAGCTCTACTTCGTCGCCGACGGCAACGGCGGCCACGTGTTCGCCGAGAGTTACGAGCAGCACACGAAGAACGTCGCCCGCTGGCGCGAGGTCGAGCGCCAGCAGGACCCGAACGCCGCGGCGGCGAACCGCCAGTTGTTGTCGCCCCAGCCGGCCGCGCCCATCCCGCAGGCGACGCCGAAGCCGGCCTCCGCCAAGGCCACGCGGCCGGTGCGCGCCAACCGCAAGCAGGACGGCGACAACGACTGAACTTGAGGGCGGGCGCTCTCGCGGCTAAGGTCCGCGCCGATCTAACACCATGTCACTCGCCAGCATGACCGGCTTCGCCCGCGCGCAGGGTGCCACGGGCACCCACGCCTGGACGTGGGAGCTGAAATCCGTGAACGGCAAGGGCCTCGATCTCCGCCTGCGGCTGCCGCCGGGCTGGGACGGCGTCGAGCCGGCGGTGCGCGCGGCAACCTCGCGCGCGCTCGCCCGCGGCAACGTCACCGCCACGCTGACGCTGACGCGCGAGGGCGTGGCGCCGACGGTGCGGGTGAACGAGGAGGCGCTCGCCGCGGTGATCGCGGCCATCGGTAGGATCGCCAAGCGCGTGGACGCCGCACCCGCGAGCCTCGACGGCATTCTGGGCTTGAAGGGCGTGGTCGAGATCGTGGAAGCCGAGGAGAGCGACGCCGAGCGCGGCGCGGCCGAGGCCGCGGTGCAGAAGGGCTTCGAGACGGCGCTCGCCGATCTCGTCACGGCGCGCCGGAGCGAGGGCACGGCGCTCGAGCAGATCCTGCGCGACCGTGTCACGGCGATCGCCAAGCTCGTGGATCAGGCGGAGGCTTCGCCCGGCCGCAAGCCGGAGGCGATCCGCGCCCGGCTCGCCGAGCAGGTCAAGGCGCTCCTCGATACCGACGTGAAGCTCGACGCCGACCGACTGCACCAGGAAGCGGCGTTGCTCGCCGCCAAGGCCGACGTGCGCGAGGAGATCGACCGGCTGAAGACCCATGTGGCGGCGGCTCGCGAGATGCTCAAGAACGGCGGCGCCGTGGGCCGCAGGCTTGACTTCCTCGCCCAGGAGTTCAACCGCGAGGCCAATACGCTCTGCGCCAAGGCGAACGACGGCGTACTCTCCGCCGTCGGCCTCGAGTTGAAGGCCGTGGTCGATCAGTTCCGCGAGCAGGTGCAGAACCTCGAATGAAGCGGGTGCGCAAAAGACGGGCTCCGGCGAGGAGAAAGGGCGCCCCACAACGCGGGCTCATGTTCGTGCTGTCGTCGCCGTCGGGCGCCGGCAAGACCACGCTCACCCATCTCCTGCTCGAGGAAGACAAGAACGTGCGGCTCTCGGTGTCGGTGACGACGCGAGCGCGGCGGCAAAGCGAGGTGCAAGGGAAGCACTATTACTTCATTACCCGCGAGCGCTTCGCCGCCCTATACGATGCCGGAAAGCTCCTCGAGTGCGCGCAAGTGCACGGGAATTTCTACGGTACGCCGAAAGCGAACATCGAGAAGCTGCTGCGCGCCGGCAAGGACGTGCTGTTCGACATCGACTGGCAAGGCACGCTGCAGCTCTACGCCAAGGCGCGCCCCGACGTGGTCGGCATCTTCATCCTGCCGCCATCCGCGGCCGAATTGAAGAAGCGCCTCGCGCGCCGGGCCGAGGACGATCACGCCACGATCGGCAAGCGCCTCGCCAACGCCCGCCACGAGCTCGATCACTGGAACGAGTACGACTACGTGCTGGTCAACCGCGACCTCGATCGCTGCTTCGCCAATGTGCGCACCATCGTGGACGCCGAACGGGCACGCCGCGCCGGCGCCAAGTCGGCCCGCGCCCGCCGCGCGATCGCCAACGCCCGGCGGCTTCGCCGCGAGCGCCAAAAGAGCCTCGCCGCCTTCGTGCGGCGGCTGCAGAAGGGCCTTTAGGGCACGAGCACGGCGCGGCCGACCGTGCGGCCGGCGCGCAGATCGTCGAGCGCGGCTCCGGCTTCCGCCAGGGGGCGCTCCTTGGTCGGGATCGGCGCGACACCGCCCTTTTTCACCAGCGCCAGCATCTCCTTGGCCTCGGCGAGCGAGCCCACGTAGTTGCCGATAATGGCGACGCCCTTGAGCGGAAACGTCGGCAGCGAGAACTTCATCTCGCCGCCGATCAAGCCCGCGATCACGAGCTGGCCGCCGCGGGCGAGAGAGGCGAAGGCGAACGTCGCCGATTGCTCGGAGCCGGCGAAGTCGACCGCGCCGGCAACGCCGCCGCCGCTCGCCGCCATGAGGGCGGCGCGGGCGCCGGAATCGGCCGGGTCGTAGGCGCCGGCGGCGCCGCGTTCGAGCGCCAGCGCCCGCTTCTTGGGATCGATGTCGGCGACGTACGGCGGGCGCTTGGCCCGCGCCATGAGGAAAGAAAATCCCATGAGGCCCACGCCGCCGAGGCCGACGAGCAGCACCGGGCCGTCGTCGGCGATCCTGCCGAGCTTGGCGATGGACGAATAGGCCGTGAGCCCCGAGCACATGTAGGTGCCGGCGAGCGCCGGCGGGATCGGATCGTAGTCGAGCAGATAGCGCGGGTGCGGCACCATCACGTGGCTGGCGTAGCCGCCGTCCACCTGGATGCCGAGCTGGCGCGGCGCGCCGCACAGGTGCTCGTCGCCGCGGGCGCAGTAGGCGCACTTGCCGCAGCCGATCCACGGATAGATCACGACGCGGCGGCCGGGCGCGGCACCCTGCGCATCGGGGCCGGCGGCCGCGATTTCCCCTTCGATCTCGTGGCCGAGCGTGAACGGCAGCTTGCGGAACGCGCGCACGTCGAGCTTGCGGCCGCCGCCGAGATCGAAATAGCCGTCGTGCAGATGCAGGTCCGAGTGGCAGACGCCGCAGTGGCCGACGCGCACGAGCACTTCCGTGCCCTTCGGCGTCGGTGCCTCGGCGGTTGCCGCGGTGAGGGGCCCGCCATAGGTCTCGAATACCTGCCGCACGACCTTCATCAGGTCTCCTTGCCTTCCGCGCGCGCGAGCGCGTTGGCGAGCCTAACAAAGTCCGCCACCGAAAGCTGCTCGGCGCGCTCGGTGGGCTCGATCCCGGCTGCGGCGAGAAGCGCTGCCGCATCACCGCCGAGCGAGCGCAGGCTCTGGCGCAGCATCTTCCGCCGCTGGCCGAAAGCCGCCGCCGTCACCCGTTCCAGGAGATGCGGGTGGCAGGCGAGCGGCGCTGCGCGCGGCACGAGGCGCACGACCGACGAGGTGACCTTGGGCGGCGGCACGAAGGCGCTGCGGTTCACGTCGAACAGGATTTTCGCCTCGGCTCGCCAGCCGGCGAGCACCGCGAGGCGGCCGTAGTGCTCGCTGCCGGGCGTCGCCACGATGCGCTCGGCCACCTCGCGCTGGAACATGAGCGTCAGCGAATCGAACCACGGCGGCCACGGGTCGCTCATCAGCCAGCGCACGAGGAGCACGGTCGCGATGTTGTACGGCAGGTTCGCGACGATGCGCACCGGACCGCCGCCGAGGAGCGGCCGCGGATCGACCTCGAGCGCGTCGCCGCAGACCACGGTGAGCCGGTCGGGATAGGCCGCGCGCAATTCTTCCAGCGCGGCGATGCAGCGCGCGTCGCGCTCGATGCCGACGACGCGGGCGGCGCCGTGGGCGATGAGCGCGCGGGTGAGGCCGCCCGGTCCCGGGCCGATCTCGATCACGGTGACGCCCGCGAGCGGCCCGGCGGCCCGCGCAATGCGGTCGATGAGATTGAGATCGAGCAGGAAGTTCTGGCCGAGCGACTTCTTCGCCGTGAGGTCGTGCGCGCGGATGATCTCGCGCAGGCTCGGCAGGTCGCGGTTCATGCGGCGACGGGCGTCTCCGCGGCGGCGAGCCGCCGCGCGAGCTTGAGCGCGGCGACCAGGCTCGCCGGGCTGGCGCGGCCGGTGCCCGCGATATCGAAGGCGGTGCCGTGATCGGGCGAGGTGCGCACGAACGGCAGCCCGAGCGTCACGTTGACCGCGGAATCGAAGGCGAGCGCTTTGGCCGGCGCCAAAACCTGGTCGTGGTACATGCCGAGCACGACGTCGTAGCCGGCGCGCGCCGCTTCGTGGAAGAGCGTGTCGGCCGGGTAGGGGCCGGAGGCGGCGATGCCGTCGCGCTGCAGCCGCGCGATCGCGGGCGCGATGATCGTCTCTTCCTCGTGGCCGAGATGGCCCTGCTCGCCCGCGTGCGGATTGAGGCCGCATACGGCGAGCCGCGGGCCGGCAATGCCGAAGCGCCGCGTCAGCTCGCGGGCGACGATGCGGCCGGTCTCCACGATCAGGTCGGCGCTGAGGCGCCGCGGCACCTCGGCGAGCGGCACGTGCACGGTCACCGGCACGACCGCGAGCGTCTCGCTCCAGATCAGCATCACCGGCAGCGGTGGCTTCCGCCCGGGTTCGGCGGCGAGGTGGGCGAGATATTCCGTGTGGCCGGGAAAGGCGAAGCCCGCCTCGGCCAGCACCGACTTCGCGATCGGGTTGGTGACGATGGCGCCGGCTTCGCCCGAACGCGCGAGCGCCACCGCCCGGTCGATCCCGGCGAGCGTGGCCGCGGCGCTGGAGGCGTCGGGTTTGCCGGGCGCGGCGGTCGCCTTCACGCCCGTGGGCAGCACCGGGAGCGCGCGGGCGAACGCAGCGGCGGCCCCGCGCGCGTCGCACTCGGTGACGGGTACTTCGAGCCGGAGCAGGCGCGCGCGGGCCGTGAGCAGCGCCGGATCGCCGACGACGATGAAGGGCGGAAGGCCGAGCGCGTTGCGGCGCGACCACGCCATCAGCGTGAGCTCGGGCCCGATGCCCGCGGGCTCGCCCAGCGTGAGCGCGAGCGGCGGGCCGTGCGGGCTCATGGATACAACTTGATGATCGCTTTCCGCTTCAGGTCCTCGATCAGCTTCTTTTCGTAGGCCTGCAGGCGTTGGGCGAGGATCTGCTCCTTGAATTCGCGCCGTCCGCTGACGTCGGCGATCACCTGCTTGCGCTCGCACACGGCGACGACCTCGAAGCCGGCGTTGGTCGGCTCGGGCGGGGTGAGGCGGCCGTCGGGGGTCTCGGCCAGGAGCTTCTGCAGCGATACGGCGAGATCGGTGGAGAGGCGCCGCACCGGGTCCTTGATCACCACCTCGCGGTATTCGCGGGCGATCTGCACGCCTTCCTCGCAGCTGGTGAAGCGTGCGCGCAGCCCCTCCGCCTCCTTCTGGCGGGCGGCCTTGGCCGCGTCGGGCGTGCCCTTCGCCAC
>DATNNN010000157.1:0-4065 GCA_035601815.1 Xanthobacteraceae bacterium
AACGGCGTGCGCGAGGTGCGTATCGCGATCCACAGCGCGGCGAGCACGGCGGGCAGACCCATGATCACGGACAGCGAAATGGTCAGGCCGCCGCCGACGACGTGGACCGCGGCGGCAACATTAATCGGCCCTTCCCGCTGCAAGACAAACCAGGCCACGACAGCGATCTGGCCAACGAACATCGCGGCGAAGATGAACAGGCCCCACAGTGCAGTGCCCCAGAATTTCCAGATGCGGGGCGGGCGTTGGCTGCGGATGCGAGGGGTGAGCGCCGGAGCAACTGGTCCGGCAGGAATTTCGAGAGAATCCATCAACTGGCTTTCAACTTTTAGATGTCGTCATGCCCGGCCTTGTGCCCGGCATCCACGTCTTTTTTCCAACGCGCAGTTAAAGACGTGGATGGCCGGGACGAGCCCGGCCATGACGGATAAACGATCCATCACGGCAATGCCCGTTGCAGCAGGCCCCGTATATCGTCGTTGGCGAGATCGACGGCGCCGTACATGCTGGCGTGGTTGCCGGCAAGCCGCGTCGCCGCGAATAATTCCGCATGATGCGGCGACACCTTGTTGAGCGCGGCCACCGCCGCGAGCAGCGCCAGCTTCTCGACCGCCAGCCGCGCCACGCGCTCAGAGTCCGGCCTGCGGAATGCCTTGCCGATGAACGCCACCGCCTCAGTTGCACCGGGCAGTCCCTGGGTCTCCTCAACAAGGCCCTGCAAGACGGCTAGCGCCGCTTGCGCCTCGCGCGACAGCGCCCGCAGCACATCAAGGCACATCACATTGCCGGAGCCTTCCCAAATCGCATTGACGGGTGATTCCCGATAGTGCCGCGCCAAAATGCCCTCTTCGACATAGCCGTTGCCGCCGAGGCATTCCATCGCCTCGTAGAGAAAGCCCGGCGCGCTCTTGCAGACCCAGTATTTGATCGCCGGCGTCAAAAGCCGCATGTAGGCCGCTTCGCCCGGATCGTCCGGCGCCCGGTCGAATGAACGGCAGAGCCGCATCACCAGCGCGATCGAGGCCTCGACATGCAGCGCCATGTCCGAAAGCACCGCCTGCATCAATGGCTGATCGGCGAGATGTTTCTGGAACACGCCGCGATGCCGGGCGTGATGCAACGCGTGCGCGAGCCCGGACCGCATCAGGCCTGTGGAAGCGATCGCGCAATCCTGCCGTGTCAACTGCACCATCTGAATGATGGTGCGGATGCCTTTGCCTTCGTCGCCGACGCGCTCCCCGTAGGCGCCTTTGAATTCGACTTCGGAGGAGGCGTTGGAGCGGTTGCCGAGCTTGTCCTTCAGCCGCTGGAACTGGATCGCATTGACCGATCCGTCAGGCGCAAAGCGCGGCATGAAGAAACAGGTCAGGCCTTCGTCGGCCTGCGCCAGCACCAGGAATGCGTCGCACATCGGCGCCGACATGAACCATTTGTGCCCGGTGATGCTGTAGCCGTCGGCCGCCGGTATCGCGGTCGTGGTGTTGGCGCGCACGTCGGTGCCGCCCTGCTTCTCGGTCATGCCCATGCCGAGCGTGAAGCCGGCCTTCTCTGGCGCCGAGCGGAAGGACGCGTCGTACTCGCGCGAGCGGATGCCGGGGAGCCAGTCGGCCACGAGCTTCGGGTTGGCGCCGAGTGCCGCGGTCGCCGCATGGGTCATCACGATCGGGCAGAGGTGCCCGGCCTCGACCTCGGCCGCCATGCCGAGCTTCGCCGCGCGCACCACGTGCTCGGCGGCGTCGGCCGTCGTGCCGTCGGGCCGCCAGGTAGACGAGTGGATGCCCGCCGCCACACTCTCCTTCATCAACGCATGGTAGGCGGGGTGAAACTCCACCACGTCGGCGCGAAAGCCGCGTGAATCGTAGGTGCGCAGCTCCGGCGTGTTGTCGTTGGCGAGCCGGCCCCATTCGGCGAACTCCGCCTGGCCCCAGCGCCGGCCGAAGGCGGAAAGCTCCACCTCCTGGGCGTTGGTCGGCCGGCCGAAAGCCCGCACGGCGGCGACGAGCGCCGGGTCGCCGCCGTAGAGATCGACGTCGCCGAACGGCGGCGTCTGGTTGAACACATCGTGCGTGCTGAACGGTTCGCCGGCCATGGTTAGGCACAGGCTAGCACGGGACACCAAGTCGCGCTTGCGGCCGGGCCTCGACTCCGGCTAGTCAAATACTTTCAGAATGAACGCGCATTCGAATTCGGCCTTTGCGCTCGGCCGCCGGCACCTGCTCGGCATCGAAGGACTATTCAAACCGCGCCGCCGGGGCCGGCGGCGCGCTGGACCGGGGATAGGTTGAGGAGCAACATGGCGCCCAAACCTCTCCCCGACACCCGGCACGTCATCTCGATCAACGATTTGTCGAAGGCCGAGATCGAGACCGTCTTCGACGTCGCGCAATCGTACCTGACCGAGTACGGCGACCCAAATTCGCACCACCGCATCGCCCGCAGCAGCAACCTCGCTCCGAATTTCATCCTGGCGAGTCTGTTCTACGAACCGAGCACCCGCACGCGACTTTCGTTCGAAAGCGCGATGCTGCGGCTGGGCGGAACGTTCATTACCAGCGCCGACCCGGCGACCAGCTCGGCGGCCAAAGGCGAAAGCCTCGCCGATTCCGTCCGCGTCATCGCCAACTACGCCGATGTCATGGTCATCCGCCATCCGCGCGACGGCGCGGCCCGGCTGGCGGCGGAGTTTTCGCCAATCCCCGTGATCAACGGTGGCGACGGAAGTCACGAGCATCCGACGCAGACGCTGTGCGATCTGTTCACGCTCAAGAAAAAGAACAAGCGCCTGAAAAATTTGAAGGTGGCGATTGCCGGTGATTTGAAGGGCAGTCGGACGATTCATTCCTTCGTCTACGCGCTGGCGCGGTTCGGCGCGGATATCGTGCCGATGCCGGCGCAGGGAATGGAGCTGCCGCCGCACGTCGACCGGCGGCTGCGCGAGGAATTCCACTGCAACTTCGTCCCCGGCGACGGCTCGATCGATGCCCTGTATCGGACGCCGGAAGAGCCGCATCAACCGGCGCTATTCGCCGGACCCGATTTCGAGCTCAGCTTCAACGTCGGCGGCCCCGGCGGCGGCGACCCGATTCATCGCAAGAAGATCGATGCTGTCTATGTCACCCGTTACCAAAAGGAACGCACGGTGGAAAAACAGGAAGGCTATCCAAAGATCGACGCGCAGTTCCTGAAAGAACCGAAATATTCCCACGCCAGCGTCTTGCATCCTCTCCCCCGCGTCGACGAGCTCGACGCATCCTTGGATTCGGACAATCGCGCCGTCTATTTCGAGCAGGCGGCGTACGGCGTACCCGTGCGCATGGCGCTGATCTCCCTCCTGCTCGGTCTGCAAAAGGGCATATCGCTGCGCAAATTCGAGGGTGGGTTCGAGAAGCCGGAAAGCTTGGTCTATCAACAGCCGTTAAGCGTCGGCATCCGCTGCGCCAACGCGAACTGCATCGTGCATGAGCCAAAAGAAAGCCCGTATGTCCGCAACAAGTTTCATGTCGTGAAAAACAGCGACCAGGACACCTGCAAGCTGCGATGCGTGTATTGCGAGACCGACATCGATCGCTTCTTCGTCGCCAGCAAGAAAAACAAGTGGTTCACCGACAACACTGCCGCGCTGCTTCATACCAAGGACCAGAACATCAAGGACCTGCTTGCATTCGCCGAGGAGGCCGATGCGATCAGTCACGGATTTCATTTCCGGCGCCACGCCGCCGCGCGCGGGCCGCAACACGAAAGCAGCAAGTCGCATTCCTGACCTCGGCTGTTGAACGGCGGCCGACGCTGTCTTTCCGACGGGGCTTTCGCGCACGCCGCGGTTGCGTCATCCTCGGGCGCACAACGACGCCGGGGCCCGACAACCGACCAGATCATGCCGCCCTTCTCCGATATCGGCTGGGACCTCACCGCGCTCGCCTTCGGCTATCTGGTCGGCTCGATTCCGTTCGGCATCGTCTTCACCCGCCTCGCCGGCCTCGGCGATCTGCGTGCGTTGGGCTCCGGCAACATCGGCGCCACCAACGTGCTGCGCACCGGCAACCGGGCGCTCGCCGCCGCCACGCT
>DATNNN010000158.1:0-5854 GCA_035601815.1 Xanthobacteraceae bacterium
TCTGGGCGAACGTCAATCCGGCGGTGGCGCACCCGCGCTGGAGTCAGGCGAGCGAGGACGACATCGGCACGCGCGAGCGGCGGCCGACGGTGCTGTTCAACGGCTACGGCGAGTACGTGGCCGGGCTCTACAAGGGCCTCGAGGGCGAGAAGCTTTATATGTGAGGACGGCGTCCGCTGCCGCCGTCATTCCGGCGCGCGCGCCGTCCCGCTCTGCCTGTCATTCCGGTCGCGCGCTTTGGCGCGCGGACCGGAATCCATAACCCCCGTGCCTATCGCGATACTGTGAGTATGGATTCCGGGCTCTCGGGCCTTCGGCCCGCGCCCGGGAATGACAATGGACAAAAAATTTCGCCGGGCTCCAGGGGGAGGGTCGGAGCCCGGCGAAGGTCCATCGCCGGGGAGCGATGGGATTGCGGAGGATTCCGACGCGCCCGGGAATGGCGCGACGTCTTCACGATGAATAAGTTAAATGCGCCCGCTAACGAGGGCGGGCAACCGGGCGCGCCGCATGCCGGCCATGCGGCCCATGCATCAGTAGTTCCAGCGCTGCGCCTTGGTGACCAGGAAGTCGCGAAAAACCTGCACCCGCGCCACCGCGCGTAACTCCTCGGGATAGACGTAATAGGCGTCGAGCGACGGCGCCTCGCGGCCGCCGAAGAGCTGCACCAGGCCGCTCTCCTCGGCGATGTAGTCGGGCAGCGTGGCGATGCCGGCGTTGTGCTCGACCGCGACCTTCAGTCCCATGACGTTGTTGATCACGAGCGAGCCCGGGCGCGGCTCGTTACCGTCGCGGCCGGCGCCGGCGAGCCAGTTGAGGTGCTGGTAGAAGCTCGGCACTTGCCCGCCGAGCAGGAGCAGCCGGTGGCCGTCGAGCTCCTCGGGCGATTGCGGCTGGCCGTGGCGCTTGAGATAGGCGGGCGAGGCATAGGCGTGGAAGTGCACGGTGAACAGCTTGCGCTGCACCAGGTCCCCCTGCACCGGCTGGCGCAGGCGGATCGCCACGTCCGCTTCGCGCATGCCGAGGTCGAGCTCCTCGTCGGAGAGGATCAGTTGGATGCGGATGTCGGGATAAAGATCGAGGAACTCGCCGAGGCGCGGCGCCAGCCAAAAGCTGCCGAGGCCGACGGCGGTGGTGACCTTGAGCTCGCCGTTGGGCTTGTCGCGGCTGTCGGTAAGGAGCGCGCGCGTCGCGTCGAGCTTGCTCGCTACTTCATGGGCAGTGCGGAACAAGAGCTCGCCCTGCTCGGTGAGCAAGAGGCCGCGGGCGTGGCGGTGGAAGAGCGGGACCTTCAGCTCCTGCTCGAGCGCCGAGATCTGGCGGCTGACGGCCGACTGTGACAGCCCGAGCGCCTCGCCGGCGTGGGTGAAGCTCCCGGCCTCGGCGACCACGTGGAAGATTTTCAGCTTTTCCCAGTCCATGTCCAAAAACCTGCCCCCCCGCGCGGGCGGAATTCTCACTCCGCCGCGGCCTTGGCGCCGTGCTGCGCCTCCTCGGCGGCGAGAAAACGCTCGGCCTCGAGCGCGGCCATGCAGCCGAGCCCGGCCGCCGTCACCGCCTGGCGGAAGATGTCGTCGGCGATGTCGCCGGCGGTGAAGCAGCCGGGCACCGACGTCGCGGTGGAATTGGGCGCCGTCCAGGCGTAGCCGTTCGGCTTCATCTTGATCTGGTCGACCACGAGCTCGGTCGCGGGCAGGTGGCCGATGGCGACGAACAAGCCGTCGATCCTCTTCTCGGTGACGGCGCCGGTCTTCACGTTCTTGAGCTTGGCGTGGGTGACCTTCGCCGGGTTGTCGGTGCCGCCGATGTCGGCGACGACGCTGTCCCAGATCACCTCGATCTTGGGGTGGTTGAACACCCGGTTCTGCAGCGTCTTGTCGGCGCGCAGCTGGTCGCGCCGGTGCACGAGCGTGACCTTGGTGGCGAAGTTCGTCAGGAACAGCGCCTCCTCCGCCGCCGTGTTGCCGCCGCCGACGACGAGCACCTGCTTGTCGCGGAAGAAGAAGCCGTCGCAGGTGGCGCAGGCCGAAAGTCCGAAGCCGCGGAATTTCTCCTCGGACGGCAGCCCGAGCCATTTCGCCTGGGCGCCGGTGGCGAGAATGACGGCGTCGGCGATGAAGACCGCGCCGGATTCGGTTTCCGCCCGGAACGGCCGGCGCGACAGATCGAGGCTCTTCACGTGGTCGGCGACCATGCGGGCGCCCACGTGCTCGGCTTGCGCCCGCATCTCCTCCATGAGCCAGGGGCCCTGGATCACCTTGGCGAAGCCCGGGTAGTTCTCCACGTCCGTAGTGATGGAGAGCTGGCCGCCCGGCTGCGAGCCGGCGATCAGGACGGGCGCGAGCATGGCGCGGGCGGCGTAGATCGCGGCGGTATAGCCGGCCGGTCCCGAGCCGATGATCAGGACGCGGACATGCTCGCTCATGGAAAGTCCCTACGGCGCGGAATCATGCGGCGCTGCGGTAGAGATATGGCGTGCTTCCAGGGAACCTGCAAATGGAGGGTTTGTGCGGTTTTCCGGGGCGTCACGCCGGTTGCGTGACGGCGCTCGATTCGCGCAATAATCTTTCGCGGCCGCCGGCTCTGGCCTAAAAGGGTCGCCGGCCCTGAGTAGAAGGACGTCCCATGCGCGACCGGCTCGACGCCATCGACCGCAAGATCCTGCGCGAGCTCCAGCGCAATGGCCGGATCACCAACGTGGAATTGTCCAAGCGCGTGGGCATCTCGGCGCCACCGTGCCTGCGCCGGGTGCGGACGCTGGAGAAGGCCGGCATCATCCGCGGCTATCGCGCGCTCCTCGACGAGAAGAAGCTCGGCTTCGAGGTGACGGTGTTCGCCATGGTGCATCTGGTCAGCCAGGCGGAGAACGATCTCGTGGCGTTCGAGAAGCGGGTGCGGGCGCTGCCGCTGGTGCGCGAGACCTGGATGCTGTCGGGCGAGGTCGACTTCATCCTCAAGTGCGTGGCGCCGGACCTGCCCACGTTCCAGAAATTCGTCTCGGAGCTGACGGCGACGCCCAACGTGCGCAACGTCAAGACGGCGCTGACGCTGCGCCAGTCCAAGGACGAGGCGGCGGTGCCCATGGAGATGGTGGAGGGGGACTAGAGATCGCCCGTCATCGTGAGCTGGCACACGAAATGCAGGGACACGGCGGACACGCGGCGATCGGAAACGGAGACTGCCATGAAGGTTTTGTTGGGAAGCGTACTGATGCTCGCACTGGCGTTCGGCTCGGTGCCGGCGCGCGCCGAGATCATCGATCTCTCCACCTGGACGTGCAGCAAGTTCCAGAACAGCGGCAAGGAGGAAATCGGCATCATCCTCGCCTGGCTGAACGGCTATTACCGCGGCGAAGACGACCCGCCGATCATCGACACGGACAAGTTCGTGGAAGACGCCAAGAAACTCGGCAAATACTGCTCGGAAAATCCCAGCGTCGGCCTGATCACGGCGATGGATGAGCTCTTTACGAAGTGAAGCGCGCCGCGGCGACGCCGCGGATAAGGCCCGACCGTCATCCTGAGGTGGCCGCGCGCAGGCGCGGCCCTCGAAGGATGACAGCCCCAGACACTGTCATCGTTCGAGGCTCGCAGCCGCTCGCACCTCAGGATGACGCTACTGGAAATGGTGGGGAGGAGCGCCTCAGCGCCACTCGACCTTCAGCATCTCGTAGGCCTTGGCGCTATTTTGAGATTCGGGATGTCTTGCGCGCCGGCCTGGGTTGGACCGGGGCGGCTTCCGCTTCGTCCGTATGGACGAAGCAGCGGTAATAGGCGTCATCGGCCCGTCGCCGGTGGGTCGCGCAATCATGGAAGGTTCCGAATTGCTCCTCCGTACGATAGTAGAGATACGGACCGATCAAATAGCGGCCGGAGCCGTCGGGTGCTCCGCCAAAGCGGTCGATCTTTCCCGTCAGACTCGGCTCAACCGCGAGAATAGCCTCGCGCAACGTCTCGCCTTCGATGAAATTGTCTGGCAGCTGATCGAACGGGCCATCGAAGTAGTTGTTTACGCGGGCGTTTCCCTCGAATACGCCGATCAGGATCTTCCGTTTCAATCGATAGTCCTGATAGAACGCGAAGCCGGTTCGCTTACCGATGACGATGCGGCTGGTTTGCCTGGCGCGAACGAACCGGTCGGCAACCGGGATCGTTTCGTCGAGGACATAATGAAAAAGTTTTAGCCGCTTGTTGAAGATCAGGAAGAAGCGGATGGCGGACTCGTCGAAGATCGGCCCGATATATTTTTCGTCAGGCCCGATGATACTCGCCGGCGGCTTGACTGCGGACAGATCATTCAACCTGAACACCACGCTCTTGTCGCCGTAGGAGACGCGATAGACCAGGCGCTCGACCTTCTCCACCGTCACGCCGTTCGACTTGTCGAGTTTTTGATATAGGACCGGCGCCTGCTCTTTGTATTCGGCGAGATCTTCGTAATAGGCAAAATGCAATTTTCCTTCGTCGCGGTCCGAGGCATCGAGCCGGATGTTGCCGGCATAGCGGGTGGAATTGTGATAGAAGGAAAAATAATAATAATTTTCCGTCGGATATACTCTCACGCTGTCGGGAAGACTGCCGAGCACGAACGCCAGCATCGCCATGAGATCAGTGGTCGGGAGCGTCGTCGCGCGTGTCGCATCCTCGACGAAAGCCTCGTTGGTATAAAGCCGCGGACGATCGGTGTCCTCGGCGGCGAAAGCTCGACCGGTCATGACGAGCGCAAACAGAAAAGCGGCCGCATACCACGACTTTACGCGCATCGGACAACGACCTTTTCTGCGGAGTTAGGGATACGAAATTTGCCGGGCCAGTTTCCGCAACTGAACCGCAGGTTCTCCGGCAGGTGCGCCCCGCCGGAGATTGAGGATTGCGGCCACCGGCCCAAATTCAACGGCTGCGTCCGCGTCACTTACCTACCGCACTCCGCCGCCACCGCCTCCGCCTCCAGGACCGCCGCCCCCGCCGCCCCTGCCGCCAATTCCGAAGCCGGGAATTCCTTGCCCGGACCCGGGACGGCGGTTGCTGATTTTAGGATTATGGCTGCCGGCTGGCTTGTGGCCGCTGATCCTCACGTTGTGGCTGCCGACCGGCTTGTGGCCGCTAATCCTCACGTTGTGACTACCGGGCGGTTTGTGGCCGCTGATCCTGACGTTGTGGCTGCCGCGCGGCTTGTGGCCGCTGAGTTTCGGGTCGTGGACCACGCTAGGAGCCGTCCGGTGAGTGAGTTTCGTATCGTGAACCACACTGGGGACCGTCCGGTGGGTGAGTTCCGTATTATGACTGGGGACCGTCCGGTGGGTGAGTTTCGTATCGTGGCTGGGGACCCTCAGGTGGGTGAGTTCCGTATTGTGGCTGGGTACCGTCCGGTGGGTGAGCTCCGTATTGTGGCTAGGGACCGTCCGGTGCGTGAGTCTCTCATCGTGGATGCTGTGCTTGCGGTAATGGCTCAGGACTGGAAATGTCGTACTGGGCCGCGGGTTGTGGGTCAGTGGCGGGCGATGGATATCACTGGGCCGCGGGTTATGGGTCTGTGGCGGGCGATGGACATCACTGGGCCGCGGGTCATGGGTCTGTGGCGGGCGATGAACACTCAGCACTCGATTGTGGCTACCCGGCCCATGCGGGCCACTGATGTACCGGTAATGGGTCATCTGCCGCGTATGCGAGCGCTCCCGTTCGTGACTGAGCTTCGGATTATGCGTTCCATGCCGACGATGGCTGTACTGCGGGTTATGTGATCCGGCACGCGAATGCGAAAAAACCGGCCAGTGCGCGATCTGAATCGGCGGCCACACGAACGGCAGAGTGTCTCCGCAGATTTGATAAACCGCGACATCGCCGATCTTGGTCGC
>DATNNN010000159.1:0-2183 GCA_035601815.1 Xanthobacteraceae bacterium
CCGCCATTCCTTCGCCACCCACTTGCTTGCCCGCGGCGGCGACCTGCGCTCGATCCAGGAGCTGCTCGGCCACGCGTCGCTGGCCACCACGCAGATTTATACCGCCGTCGATTCGGCGCATCTGCTCAAGGCCTACAAGGCCGCCCACCCGCGCGCGCGCTGAAGGCCCTTGCGGATGCGCCCGGGTTCGTGAAAGCGTGCCGCCACCAAAACGGAGAACGCTATGGCCAAGGTCGAGGAAGCCGCCCACGAGGCGCAACACCTGAGCAGCCAGAACAGAAGGGTGGCGCTGCTGATTTCAGTGCTGGCGCTGTTCCTCGCCTTCGCCGAGACGCTGGGCAAGAGCGCGCAGACCGCCGCACTCTCCTACAACGTCGAGACCTCGAACCTGTGGGCGTTCTTCCAGGCGAAAACCATCCGCATGACCGTAATCCGCACCGCCGCCGAGGAGATGGAGATCGATCTCGCCGGCATCACCGATAATGCATTGAAGGCGGCGCGGCAGAAACGCATCGACGCATGGAAGGCGACAGCGGCACGCTACGAGACCGAGCCCGAGACCGGCGAAGGCCGCCGCGAGCTCTCCGAGCGCGCCAAGGTGGCCGAGGAGCGGCGCGAGAAGGCCATGGGCAAGTATCACCTGTTCGAGATCGCCTCGGCGCTACTGCAGATCGGCATCGTGCTCGCGTCGGCGACGGTGATCACCGGCATCCTGGCGCTGTCGTTCCTCGCCGGCTCGCTCGGCATCGGCGGCGTCGTGCTGATGGCGCTCGGCCTGTGGCTGCCCGACATCGCGCATGTAATTTTCTGAGCGACGCGTCTACGAAGCCGCCGGCCTCTGCATGCGCCGGCGCAGCTGCATCAGGCGCTGCCACAGCCGGTCGCCGTCGCGGCCGCGCAGCCAGCGTAGGAACACCTTGATCCGCCGCTTGATCGGATCGACGTGGGCGTGCGCCCAGGCGTTGATCGCCAGCACCTTCTCATAGAGGGCGCGGAACCAGGCCATCTGCAAGAGCTTCTCGCGCGTGGCGTCGAACACGAACGCGGTGACGCCGACGCCCACGAGCTTGGCCAGCACGAACACCGCGATCGCGGCGAACCATTGCCCCTTTGCCAGCAACCACCAACCCACGAGCTTGAAGGGAACGAGCAGCAGCACCGGCACCGCGAACACCACGAGCGTCGCGACAGGCGGCAGGTGCTCGATCGCCGCGGCGAGCCGCTTCTTCAGCCGGCGCCAGGGGAAAAAGCCGACGATCCATTTGACGACGGGCTCGAGCCGCGTCCACAGCCAGGCTTCGAGCAGGAACAGGAACGCGAGTACGACCCAAAACGCCTTGGCGAGCTTGCTCATCAAGTCTCTCCGGCCGTCCCGGCTACATGTGGATAGGCCGCCCATCCACCGCAAGCGCCGCTTCCCTCACCGCCTCCGACAGGGTCGGATGCGCGTGGCATGTCCGCGCGATGTCCTCGGCAGCGGCGCCGAACTCCATCGCCAGCGTCACCTCGCCGATCAAGGTGCCCGCATCGGCGCCGACGATGTGCACACCGAGCACCCGGTCGGACTTGGCGTCCGCCAGAATTTTCACGAAGCCTTCGCTGGTCTTGTTGACCTTGGCCCGCCCGTTGGCGGTGAACGGGAACTTGCCCGCCTTGTAGGCGACGCCCGCTTGCTTCAGCTCGTCCTCGCTGCGGCCGACCGTGGCGACCTCGGGATAGGTGTAGATCACGTTCGGGATCGCGTCGTAGTTCACGTGGCCGGCCTGGCCCGCGATGATCTCCGCCGCGGCGATGCCTTCGTCCTCGGCCTTGTGGGCGAGCATCGGCCCCGCGATCACGTCGCCGATGGCGAAGACGCCGGGCACGCTGGTGCGGAAATGCCCGTCGACCTTGACGCGGCCCTTGTCGTCGAGCGCGACACCCGCTTCCTTGAGGCCGAGGCCCTCGCTGTACGGCACGCGGCCGATCGACACGAGGACGACGTCGGCTTCCACGATCTCGCTTTTTCCCCCGGCGGCGGACTGCACCGACGCCTTCAGGGTCTTGCCCTTGGTGTCCACGCCGGTGACCTTGTGGGCGAGGCGGAACTTGATCCCCTGCTTCTCCAGGATGCGCTGAAACTGGCGCGCCACCTCGGAGTCCATGCCGGGCAGGATGCGATCGAGGAACTCGATCACCTCGAC
>DATNNN010000160.1:0-61403 GCA_035601815.1 Xanthobacteraceae bacterium
TCAGGCGGAAAGCCAGGGCGGCAGCCGGTCCAGCGCGATCAGCGCGTCGGCATCGAGGCGCGGCCTTACGATCGCCGCCTCCGCCTCGCGCACGAGAACCTCCGGCACGAGGGGCCGGGTGTTGTAGGTCGAGGCCTCCACCGCGCCGTAGGCGCCGGCGGTCATCACGGCGAGAAGGTCGCCCTCGGCCGCCTTGGGCAGGCGCCGGTCGAGCGCGAGATAATCGCCGGACTCGCACACCGGCCCCACCACGTCGGCGGTGATCCATTCGACGTCGGCGCGCGGCGCGCGCACCGGGCGGATCTCGTGATAGGCGCCGTAGAGGGTCGGGCGGATGAGATCGTTCATGGCGGCGTCCACCACGATGAACGTCTTCTTCTCGCCGCGCTTGACGTAGAGCACGCGGGTGACGAGCACGCCGGCGTTGCCGGCGATCATGCGGCCGATCTCGAACACGAGCTTGAGGCCAAGCCCGGCGGCGTGCCGCTTGATCACGGCGGCGAAGGCCGACGGCAGCGGCGGCTCGGGATCGTCTACGCGGTAGGGGATGCCGAGGCCGCCGCCGAAGTCCATGTGCTCCAGGCGATGGCCCTCGCGCAGCAAGTCGCGGGCGAGCTCGGCGAGGAGGGCCGCGGCATTGTCGTAAGGATCGAGGTCGGTGATCTGGCTGCCGATGTGCATGTCGACGCCAGTGACGCGGATGCCGGGCAACTGCCCGGCGCGGGCATAGACCTCGCGGGCGCGCGCGATGGGGATGCCGTGCTTGCTCTCGGCGTGGCCGGTCGAGATCTTGGCGTGGGTCTTGGCGTCGATGTCGGGATTGACGCGCACCGAAACGGGCGCCACGCGCTTCGACGTCGCCGCCACTTCGGAGACGGCGTCGAGCTCCGCCTCGCTCTCGACGTTGAAGCAGAAAATGCCGGCGTCGAGGGCGGCGGAAATCTCGTCGCGCGTCTTGCCGACACCGGAGAACACGATCTTGCCGGGCGGGACGCCGGCGGCCAGCGCCCGCTTCAGCTCGCCGCCCGAAACGATGTCGGCGCCGGCGCCGAGGCGGGCGAGCGTCGCCACCACCGCCTGGTTGGAATTCGCCTTGAGCGCGTAGCAGACGAGCGCCGGCGCATCGGCGAACGCCTGGGCGAACACCTTGTAATGGCGCTCGAGCGTCGCCGTCGAATAGCAATAGAACGGCGTGCCGACGCGGTCGGCGAGCCGG
Source organism: Xanthobacteraceae bacterium (assembly GCA_035601815.1). GTDB lineage: Bacteria > Pseudomonadota > Alphaproteobacteria > Rhizobiales > Xanthobacteraceae > DATNNN01. The sequence goes on from DATNNN010000160.1 coordinate 1,217, forward strand.
ATAAGGTCGACGTCCTCGGCGAAGAGGATGCCGTCACGGTAGGCAAAGTGGTGCATGGGACTTCAGTAGCGTCAGAGCAGGGGGTCGAGAGCGAACTCATCGTTCGGTTTGGACGGCGTTCCCAACCCTTTGAGCTCGCGCTGACGGCGCCGGTCGATCGGCCCGGTGGCGACCGGCGGCGGCGGATTGATCGCCGCCTTCATTTCGCTGGCCACGGCGGCCGTGGCGGGCGGCGGCTCGAGCGGGCCCTTGACGCCGCAACCCGCGAGCAGGAGCGCGGCCGCGATTGCGCCGACAACGGCGAGGCGGCGACGGATGCGCGCGAAGGAATGAGCCACGTTGATCTCCCGAGACCGGCTGGCACTATCACGAAAACCTGTGGCGAGGCGAGGGCGAAAGCGCGCCTAGCGTTTGCGGCCCTTGCGACCGAGCCGTTTTAGCCAGCGGCGGGCCTGAGTGCGCACGTTCTTGGGCGCGGTGCCGCCGAAGCTCGTGCGGCTGCGTACCGAGCGGCCGACGGAGAGTACGGAAAGCACGTCGTCGGTGAGCTTGGGCGCGACCGTCTTCATCTCGGCGATGGGGAGCCGATGCAGCGGCAGTCCCGCCGTCTCGGCGCGGGACACGAGCTTGCCTGCCGCGGCGTGAGCGTCGCGGAACGGAAGCTTCAGCTTGCGCACCAGATAGTCGGCGAGATCGGTGGCGGTGGAATAGCCGCCGGCGGCCGCGGCCTTCATGCGTTTCTCGTCGGGCTCGAGGTCGCGCACCATGCCGGCGGTGGCGGCGATGACGAGGGAGAGCGTCGACAGCGCGTCGAAGGTCCCCTCCTTGTCCTCCTGCAAGTCCTTGGCGTAGGCAAGCGGCAAGCCTTTCATCACCACGAGCAACTGCACCAGCGCGCCGATGATGCGGCCGGCCTTGGCGCGCACGAGCTCGGCGGCGTCGGGGTTGCGCTTCTGCGGCATGATCGATGAGCCGGTGGTGAAGCGGTCGGAGAGCTTGATGAAGCCGAACGGCGGCGACGCCCAGATCACGATCTCCTCGGCGAGCCGCGACAGGTGCGTGGCGGCGATGGCGGCGGCGGCGAGCGTCTCCAAGACGAAGTCGCGGTCGGAGACGGCGTCCAGCGAATTCGCCATGGGCCGGTCGAAGCCGAGTGCTTTCGCCGTCATGTCGCGATCGATGGGGAAAGCGGTGCCGGCGAGTGCCGCGGCGCCGAGCGGCGACTCGTTCAGTCGCTTGCGCGCATCAGCAAGCCGGCTGCGGTCGCGCGCCAGCATCTCGACATAGGCCAGAAGATGATGACCGAACGTCACCGGCTGCGCGGTCTGCAGGTGCGTGAAACCCGGCATGACCACGGCGGCGTGGGCGAGCGCCTTCTCGGCGAGCGCCTGTTGTAGGTCGGCGAGCGCGGCATCGGTGGCGTCGATCTCGTCACGGACATAGAGGCGGAAATCCGTCGCCACCTGGTCGTTGCGCGAGCGCGCCGTATGCAGCCGTCCGCCCGCCGGGCCGATGAGCGCCTTGAGCCGCGCCTCCACGTGGCTGTGGATGTCCTCGAGCGCCCGGGAAAATTTGAACTTACCGCCCTCGATCTCGCGCAGGATCGTACCGAGGCCTTGGGCGATTTTCTTCGCGTCGGCCGCCGTGATGATGCCTTGCTTGGCGAGCATGCGGGCGTGCGCCTGCGAGCCCCGGATATCCTGGGCGTACAGGCGCCGGTCGAAGTCGATCGAGGCGTTGATCGCCTCGAGGAGCGCGTCCGGCTTGCCCTCGAAGTGTCCGCCCCACATCTTCTTTTCCATGACTTCTTCCTCTAAAGGACCGGTATGACCGATCCCATTCCCGAGCTTCCCCGCGAATCCAAGCGCGGGCCCCGGCGTACCGGCCTGATCGTGGTGGCGGCGCTGGCAGGCGCGGCCGTCGGGCTCGCGGCGGTATACGGGATCGGCGGCATCAAGCGCAATGGAACGGCGGCGACCGACCCCGCCTGCGTTGCCGCCGCCGCCATGGCGCGGCGCCTCGCTCCGCTCGCGCGCGGGGAGGTCGCGGCGTTAACGCTGAATCAAAACCCGCAGCGGCTGCCCGATCTCACGTTCCTCGGCGCCGACGGCAAGCCGGTGAAGCTTTCGGATTTCCGCGGCCGGACGGTGCTCCTGAACCTGTGGGCGACGTGGTGCGTGCCCTGCCGCAAGGAGATGCCGGCGCTCGATCAGCTCGCGCGCCAAGCAGGCGACAAGTTCGAGGTGGTGGCCATCAACCTCGATACCGGCGACCGGCAGAAGCCGAAGCGATTCCTCGCGGAGATCGGCGTCAGCAAGCTCGCCTACTACGAGGACCCGTCCACCGGCGTGTTCCAGGAGCTGAAACGCCTCGGCCACGCGCCCGGTCTGCCCACGTCGATCCTCATCGACGGCGAGGGATGCGAGATCGGCTATCTCGCCGGGCCGGCGGAGTGGGCGTCGGCGGACGCGCTCAAGCTCGTGCGCGCGGCGGTCGGCGGATGACCGGCGAAAACGGGTCGCGCCGGCGGACGGCCGCTGGCATATAGAACCATGCCGCGCATCCAGCCCATGAGCGCCCTCGACTGGGCCGCCCTCGTGCTCCTGTCACTCATGTGGGGGGCGTCCTTCTTCTTTGCCGGGGTGGCGCTGATGGAAATCCCGCCGTTCACGCTCACCTTCATCCGCATCTCGGTGGCCGCGGCGATGCTGATCGTGATCCTCGCCGCCTCCGGCAGCTTCGTGCGGGTCGATCTGCGGACGATCGGCGGCTTCTTCATGATGGGCTTCATCAACAACGTCATCCCCTTCAACCTTCTGTTCTGGGGGCAGACGCACATCGCGAGCGGCCTGGCCTCGATCTTCAACGCGACCATGCCGTTGTTCACCGTGGTGGTGGCGCACTTCGTCACCCATGACGAGAAGATGACGCCGGGAAGGGTGGCGGGGCTCGTGCTCGGCTTCGCCGGCGTCGTGGTGATGATCGGCCCGGAGCTCATGCGCGAGCTCGGCACCAACGTGCTGGCGCAGGTCGCCTGTCTCGTCGCCGCGTTCTTCTACGCGATCTCGGCGATCTATGCGCGGCGGTTTCGCGAGCTGCCGCCGCTCGTGCTCGCCACCGGGCAGCTCTCGGCCTCGACGCTCATGCTGGCTCCGCTCGTGCTGATCGACCGGCCGTGGACGCTGCCGATGCCGTCGATGCGCGCGCTCTGGGCGGCGCTCGGCATCGCGGTCATCTCCACGGCGCTCGCCTATCTCGTCTACTACCGCATCATCGCCAAGAACGGTGCCACCAACGTCTCGCTCGTCACCTTCCTCATCCCGGTGAGCGCGATCCTGCTTGGCGTGACGTTCCTCAAGGAGACGCTGACGCCGAACGAGCTGATTGGCTTCGCGCTGATCGGCTTGGGCTTGGCCGCGATCGACGGGCGGCCGGCGGCGCGCCTACAGAAAGCGTTCGTGCGCTAGCGCGTCGGCACCGGCTTGTCGCCGCGGTAGTCGTAGAAGCTGCGGCCCGCCTTGCGGCTGAATTTTTTGAGTTCAACCATCGACGTTGAATACCGAGCGATAGCTGGCGTCCGCAAAGATTTTGCTCTTTTGAGCAGCGTCGTATCTCGGCACGGCAGCGGCAGATAGGTCCCTGTCCGAAAACATTCCGTACACGACAAACCAACCTTCGCTCGCGCGGTAATCCGGCGCGATATGCTCGCGAACCACTTCAAGTAATAGATTCAGCGCTCTTGCGATTTCTGCTGCCCTTTCGCGAGCCTCCTTAATCACGCTCTCCCACTTTTTTGATAGTCTTTCGTAGCGGTCCTCGTCCCATTCGCTTATTTGGTAAAATTTCGGAATGCAATAAAACTGAGGAAGCATGTCATGGCCGGAGTGTTGAACAAAAAAATGTATGTAATCATCAATGGCCTTTGTCAGGTTTAGTGCAGAGATTTCTATTTTTGGCATTGAATTCGGCCAAAATTGACGTGCGATCCAAGTGGCAAATCCGAAGAGCATGTCCGCGAATTCTTTTTGGATCATTGGATACTCATCACTAGCCATCCAACCAAGCCATCCATCTGCTTTGTCAAAGCGCAACATTTGCTCGATATTTGCGATGATCGATGCGTATTTTTCTTTGGTCGCTAGGTCGCTCTTTTGTTGCGGAGAGAGTTGCGCCTCGACCCATGCTTCATGGGTGGCCTTCATTTCGCGAAGTTTGTCCACAGTATAGGTGTCTTCGTGATCATCCACGATCTTGTGATCGATCCGACAAAGTAGAATCAGATTGTCGTAAGAATCACGAAATTCCTCCGGGTAGGTTGGATCGAAGCGAGGGCCACCTGGGCTCCTAGCCTTAATGTGACAAACATCTCCAGTGATTGATGGATCTAGAGAATTGTCGGCACGATAGGTTACTAGCCGACGACAGTCCGGATTGGAGCATCTAGCTCCGGCGCGGCCCCACAAACTTACGCGCGTTACGAGCGAGACCATCGTTTTGCAAACGAGTTAGCGCGTCGGCACCGGCTTGTCGCCGCGGTAGTCGTAGAAGCCGCGGCCCGCCTTGCGGCCGAGCCAGCCGGCCTCGACGTATTTCACCAGGAGCGGACAGGGGCGGTACTTGGAATCGGCCAGGCCCTCGTGCAGCACCTGCATCACCGAGAGCACCGTATCGAGGCCGATGAAGTCGGCGAGCTGCAGCGGGCCCATGGGGTGGTGGGCGCCGAGGCGCATGGCGGTATCGATCCCGTCCACCGAGCCCACGCCTTCGTAGAGCGTGTAGATCGCCTCGTTGATCATGGGCAAAAGGATGCGGTTGACCATGAACGCCGGGAAGTCCTCGGCCACCGCGTAGGTCTTGCCGAGCTTCGTCACGAACGCCTTGGCGAGCTCGAAGGTCTCCTCGCCGGTGGCGATGCCGCGCACGAGCTCGACCAGCTCCATGACCGGCACCGGGTTCATGAAGTGAATGCCGATGAAGCGCTCGGGCCGGTTGGTGGAGGCGGCGAGGCGCGTGATCGAGATCGACGAGGTGTTGGTGGCGATCGTCGCGTCGGGCTTCAGGATCGGCGACAGGTCGGTGAAGATCTTGCGCTTGACCTCTTCCTTCTCGCTCGCCGATTCAATCACGAGATCGCAGTCGGCGAGATCGCCCATGCGCTCGGCTGGCTGGATGTGGGCGAGCGCCGCCTTGCGCTCGTCCTCCTTGATCGTGCCCTTCGACACCTGGCGCGCCATGTTGCCGTTGATGGTGGCGAGCGCCGATTTCACCCGCTCCGGGCTCACGTCGTGGATCAGGATGTCGTAGCCGGCGAGGGCGCCGACGTGGGCGATGCCGTTGCCCATCTGGCCGGCGCCGATTACCCCAATCTTTTTCAGCGGCTTCGCCATGGCGGTCAGGCCTTGTTCTTGTCGAGCTCTTTCGCGAGCTCGGGCAGCACCTGGAACAGATCGCCGACCAGGCCATAGTCGGCGACCTGGAAGATCGGCGCCTCCTCGTCCTTGTTGATGGCGACGATGACCTTGGAGTCCTTCATGCCGGCAAGATGCTGGATGGCGCCGGAGATGCCGGCGGCGATGTAGAGCTCGGGGGCCACCACCTTGCCGGTCTGGCCGACCTGCCAGTCGTTCGGCGCGTAGCCGGCGTCGACGGCGGCGCGCGAGGCGCCGACGGCGGCGCCGAGCTTGTCGGCCACGGGCTCGATGTATTTGGCGAAGTTCTCCTTGCTCGCGAGCGCGCGGCCGCCGGAGAGGATGATGCGCGCGGCGGTAAGCTCGGGCCGATCCGACTTCGACAATTCTTCGCCGACGAAACCGGAAAGACCGGGGTCGGCGGCCGCGGCGACCGGCTCGATCGGCGCGCTGCCGTCTTCGCCCGCCGCCTGAAAGCCGGCGGTGCGCACGGTGATCACCTTCTTCTTGTCGCCGGACTGCACCGTCTCGATGGCGTTGCCGGCGTAGATCGGCCGCTCGAAGGTGTCGGGGGAGACCACCTTGGTGATCTCGGAGACCTGCATCACGTCGAGGAGTGCCGCCACCCGCGGCATGATGTTCTTGCCGGCGGTGGTGGCGGGCGCGACGATCGCATCGTAGTTCGCCGCGAGCGACACGATCAGCGCCGCCATGGGCTCGGCGAGGCGATGGGCATAACGCGCGTCGTCGGCGATGAGCACCTTCGATACGCCGCCGAGCTTGGCGGCGGCCTCGGCCGCGGTTTTCGCGTTCTGGCCGGCGACCAGCACGTGCACGTCGCCGCCGATGGCTTTCGCGGCGGTGAGCGCCTTGGCGGTGACGCCGTTCAGGGTCTTGTCGTCATGCTCGGCGACGAGGAGGACCGCCATCAGAGCACTCCCGCCTCGTTTCGTAGCTTGCTCACCAGCTCCTCGACCGACTTCACCTTGACGCCCGCCTTGCGGCCGGCGGGCTCGACCGTCTTCAGCACCTTCAGGCGCGGGGCGGCGTCGACGCCGAGATCGGCGGCGGTCTTCTCGGCGATCGGCTTCTTCTTCGCCTTCATGATGTTGGGCAGCGAGGCGTAGCGCGGCTCGTTCAGGCGCAGGTCCGTGGTCACCACCGCCGGCATCTTCAGCTTCACCGTTTGCAGGCCGCCGTCGACCTCGCGGGTGACGCTGATGGCCTCGCCCTCGATCGCGATCTTGGAGGCGAAGGTACCCTGCGCCCAGCCGAGGAGCGCCGCCAGCATCTGGCCGGTCTGGTTGGAATCGTCGTCGATCGCCTGCTTGCCGAGGATGACGAGGCCGGGTTTCTCCTCGTCGACCACGGCCTTCAGAATCTTGGCGACCGCAAGCGGCTCGACGGTGCCGTCGATCTTCACGTGGATGCCGCGGTCGGCGCCCATGGCGAGCGCGGTGCGGATGGTCTCGGCCGCCTGCGCCGGGCCGATGGAGATTGCCACGATCTCGCTCGCCTGACCCTTTTCCTTGAGCCGGATCGCCTCCTCGACGGCGATCTCGTCGAACGGATTCATCGACATCTTGACGTTGGCGAGGTCGACCCCGGAGCCGTCGGGTTTCACTCGAACCTTGACGTTGAAATCAACGACCCGCTTGACGGCTACCAACACTTTCATTCGCATCCCCTCCGCGGCGCATCTTGTCTGGTTATCTGGCCGGCGGCGAGACCGGCAACCTATGGCTCGGGTTTCGGCCTGTCAACGCGCGGCCGAGCCAGGATCGGACGCTACGGGTTCGAGCGCCGGCGGGCAGTCGAACAGTTTCACCCCCGGTCGGCGCAGCACGATCACCAGCAGAGCGCCCGCCAGCACGCCACCGATATGCGCCGACCACGAGATGTCGCCTTGTGGGTCGGCCACGATGTTGACGACCTGCATCACCACCCAGAAACCAAGCGCCCAGTAAGCGGAAATCCTCACCGGCAGGCGGGCGAACAACAACACCCAGACTTTCTGGCAAGGGCGCAGCATCAGGTAGGCGGCGATGATGCCGGCCACCGCGCCGGAGGCGCCGATCAACGGCACGTGCGAGGCGGGTCCGGAAACATAATGCCCGAGGCCGCCGGCGACGCCGCACAGAAGATAGAAGCCGAGAAAGCGCAGGTGACCCAGCGCAAGCTCAATATCGTCGCCGAACACCCAGAGAAAGAGCATGTTGCCGATGAGGTGCACGAAGTTGGCGTGCAGGAACATGTAGGTCACAAGCGTAACCACCCACGGCAGCGTTTGTGCGGCCACCTCCGCGTCGGGAGCGGACGGGCTCGGTGTGAAGGCGAGCATGCTGGCGAAGACGCCGATCGGGCTCGAGGCCGCCGCCGCGTAGGTGAGCGCGAAGATCGTGACGTTCATCGCGATCAGCGCCCAGGTCACGTAGGGCGGCGCGCGGAACTTGAACGGATTCTCGTCGTAGAGTGGAATGACCATGGGTGCTCAGCGGTTCGCGCCGGGAACCCAGGTGACGTCCTTGGCGCCGCGGTCGTTGACGTAGCGCGCGGCCACGAACAGAAGGTCGGACAGCCGGTTGAGATAGCGGATCAGCGGCGCGCCGATGTTCTCGCTCTCGCTCGACGCGAGCTCCACCACCAGGCGCTCGGCGCGGCGACAGATGGTGCGGGCGAGATGCAGATGCGCCGCCGCCGGCGTGCCGCCGGGTAGCACGAACGATTCGAGCGGCTTGAGCGCGGCGTTGAGCTTGTCGATGTCCGCTTCCAGACGCTCGACCTGACCGTCGGTCACGCGCAGCCGTTCGCGCTTGCCGTCCGCTTGCGGCACGGCGAGATCGGCGCCGAGGTCGAAGAGATCGTTCTGCACGCGTGCGAGAATGGCATCGACCTCGGGCTCGGCGGAGAGATGCAAGCGGGCGATGCCGAGAGCCGCGTTGGTCTCGTCGGTCGTGCCGTAGGCGGCGACGCGCAGGTCGTATTTCGGCCGGCGTGCGCCGGAGCCGAGCGCGGTGGTGCCGTCGTCGCCGGTGCGGGTATAGATGCGGTTGAGGACGACCATGGCGCGCGCTTCAGCGTCCGAGCGCCCAGATGGTGAACATGACGATGACGATGGCGGCGAACTGCAGGAGCACGCGCAGGCGCATGAGCTTCTGCGAGGTGTTGGGCGAGCCGCCGCGCTTCATGTTGACGAGCCCGAGCACGAGCACCAGCGCAACGGCGCCGAGCGCGATCGGGAGGAAGAATTGCTGAAGAGTGGAGCCCATGGCTTGGTTTAGCACGCTCGCCTTAGTGAGCCTACCCGCTCAGTTGCTGCCGTCCAGCAGCCGCCGCGCGATGACCTGCGCCTGGATTTCCGCGGCGCCCTCGAAGATCGACAGGATGCGCGCGTCGGCGAGGAGGCGCGATACCGGATATTCCAGCGCGAAGCCGTTGCCGCCATGAACCTGCACCGCGTTGTCGGCGGCGGTCCACGCGGCGCGGGCGGCGTAGAGCTTGGCCATGCCCGCCTCGAGGTCGCAGCGGCGGCCGGAATCCTTCTCGCGCGCGGCGTGATAGGTGAGCTGGCGCGCGACCAGAATCTCCACCGCCATCATGGCGATCTTGTCGGCGACGCGCGGGAACGAGAAAATCGCCTTGCCGAACTGCTGGCGCTCGCGCGCGTAGCGCAGCGCCGCGTCCATCGCCGCTTGCGCCACGCCGATCGAGCGCGCCGCCGTCTGAATGCGCGCCGACTCGAAGGTCTGCATCAGCTGCTTGAAGCCTTCGCCTTCCATTTCGCCGAGAAGATTTTCGGCGGGCACCGCGAAGCCGTCGAAGGCGATCTCGAATTCCTTCATGCCGCGATAGCCGAGTACGTGAATCTCGCCGCCGGACATACCCGGCGCGGGAAACGGGTCGGCGTCGCCGCCGCGCGGCTTCTCGGCGATCAGCATGGAGAGACCCTGGTAGCCGGGCTTGGCCGGATCCGTGCGCACGAGCAGCGTCATCAGGTCGGCGCGGGCGGCGTGGGTGATCCAGGTCTTGTTGCCGTAGACCCGGTAGACGCCGCCGTCGCGCACGGCGCGGGTCTTCAGCGCGGCAAGGTCGGAGCCGGTGTCGGGCTCGGTGAACACCGCCGTCGGCAGGATCGCGCCCGCGGCGATGCCGGGCAGCCACTTTTTCTTCTGCGCGTCGGTGCCGCCGGAGAGGATGAGTTCCGCCGCGATCTCGGCGCGGGTGCCGAGGGAGCCCACGCCGATCCAGCCGCGCGACAATTCCTCCGACACGACGCAGGTCGATTCCTTGCCGAGGCCGAGGCCGCCGTAGGCTTCGGGAACGGTGAGGCCGAACACGCCGAGCTCGGCCATGCGCGCTATCGTTTCGAGCGGCACATAGGCATTGTCGAGATGCCAGCGCTGGGCGTACGGCGCCACTTCCTTCTCGGCGAAACGGCGCATCTCGTCGCGCATGGCGGCGAGCGTCGGGTCGTCGCCGGCATCACCGATGGTGGCGGCGCCTTCGCTTTCGGCGATGCGCGCGGCGAGCGCCGCGCGCGCCTCGGTCGAAGTGCCGGCGGCGATCAGCGCCTCAGCCGCGGGCGTGCGCCGGGCGGCGATGCGCTCGTCGGCTAGCCCGAGGTCGGCGAGGCGGGCGATCTCGCCCTGGCTCATGGCGATGCCGCCGAACATCTGCGCCAGCAGTTCCCCAAGGCCGACGGTAACGAGCGACCGTTCGATGTCGCCGAGCCTGCCCGACTCTTTCATGCGCCCGGCGTAAGCGGCGAGCTGGCGAACCGCCTCGGCATAGGTGGCGAGCCAGGCGAGCCCATGCGCGGCGCGTTGCTCGCGCTCCAATGTCGGCGCCAGGAGCGCGCCGTCGGGGGCAATGCGCGCGCGCAGCGCGAGGGTGGCATCGGCGACAAGCGCCGCGGCGCTCACCGCCGCCTTGGCCGCGAGATCGGTGAGGGCGAAGCCGCCGGGCTTGGCTGCGGCACGGGACATGGCTTCCTCGCGTCCTTGCCTATCGAACGGGGTGGCGGTGCAGCAAGGCGCTTAGCACCTTCCCGGCGGACCATCCACGTCTTGTTAACCAAACCGGCGCATCTCTCGCGCTGGAGCGCGCGGTTCGGGGGAGCCGCGGGCGTCCGCGCGTGACCGCGCTCGGGGGGAGGGCGTATGTCCCAAGTCCAATCGGGTTCGCTGCTGGAGCGCCTGGCCTCGCGCCTTTCCGTCCGCACGCGCATCGCGCTGATCGCGCTCGCGCCGGTCTGCGGGTTTCTCATCATTGGCGCCGCCTATGTCTCCGGCGAGAGCGAGGTCGCCGCCGCGTTCGACAGCGTCCGGCAGTCGGCGGCCTTGTCGGCGGCGAGCCGCGACTTCAAGAGCGCGCTCGCCGAGATGCGGGTCAACGCCAAGGACTACGCCGGCCAGCCGCGCCTCGACTACATGAAGGCGTTCGAGGAGGCGCTCGCGCTCGCCCACGACAAGATCGCCGGCATCGCCACGCTGAACGGCGTGCAGCGCGACGAGGTCGAGCAGATCACGATGGCGCTCGACAAGCTGAAGACCGATTTTGCCGATCTGGTCAAAGCGCAGGAGCTGCTCGGCGTCCAGGAATCCGACGGCATTCGCGGCATGTTGCGCGACGCCGCCGCCGGCATCGAGAAGATCATTCGCGAGGATACGTCGTCGATGAACGAGCTCGACGCCTATAAGCTGCTCGCCGCGCTGCTGCTCATGCGCAACTTTGAGGTCGAGTACGTCGTCACGCGCGACCAAGGATCGAGCAACAAGTTTTACGGAGCGTTCGCGACGTTCGAGCGGACTCTGGACGGTGCGGCTGGTTCCGTAGGACTCAAGAACAGCATCGGTGTGGCGGCTAAGAGCTATGCCGAGACGTTCCGTCACTGGGTGACGGATGCCGGACGCGTGCAAAGCGACCTCGACCTGATCGCGACCAGCACCCGCAAGCTGCATCCGGCCGCCGACGGCATCATCGAAGCCGCGCGCGAGCGCGAGAGCGCCGCGACCGAGGCGCTGATGTGGTCCCAGTCGTGGACGCGCAGCGTCATCGCCACGGTGAGCATGCTGCTCGTCACCTTCGGCTTCGCGCTGAGCTGGTTCATCGGCATCAGCATCAGCCGTCCGCTCACCGGGCTTGCGGCCGTCATGCGCCGCCTCGCCGGCGGCGATGTGACCACGCAAATTCCCGCGGTCGACGCGCGCGACGAGATCGGGGCCATGGCGCGCTCCGTGGTGGTGTTCCGCGACAACGCGCGGGAACGCGACCGGCTTCAGGCCGAGCAATCGCACGCCGCCGGTGAGCGCGAGCATCATTCGCAGAAGGTCGACGTTCTGATCCGCGGCTTTGCCGAGGCGGCCGACCAGGCGCTCAGCAAGGTGCGCGCCGCCGCCGGCCGGCTCGCCGAGGCTGCCGAGGGCCTCGGCGCCACCGCGGGCCAGGTCGGCACCGAGGCCGAACGGGCCGGGCGCGCCGCGGGTGCCGCGTCCTCGAACGTGGCGCACGCCGCCGCCGCCGCCGAGCAGCTTTCGAGCTCGGTCGCCGAGGTCGCGCGGCAAACCGCGACCTCCACCGATGTCGCGACGCGTGCCGTGGCGGAAGCGCGGCGTTCGGTCGGCATCATGGAGGCTTTGGGCGAAGCCGCCAGCCGCATCGGCGAAGTGGTGGGGCTGATCCAATCGATCGCCGCTCAGACCAATCTCTTGGCGCTCAACGCCACCATCGAGGCGGCGCGCGCCGGCGAAGCCGGCCGCGGCTTCGCCGTGGTGGCGCAGGAGGTGAAGTCGCTCGCCGCGCAGACGGCGCGGGCCACCGAGGATATCGGCAAGCAGATTGCGTCGATCCAGGAGGCGTCCGGCGGCGCCGCCGGGGCCATCGATACGGTAAGCTCGGTCATCGAGGAGATGTCGGCGATCGCCGCGTCGATCGCGTCCGCCATCGAGGAGCAGAACGCCGCGGTGGTGTCGATCGCGAGCAACGTGGCGCAGGCGTCGGACGACGCCAAAGCCGGCGCCAGCGCCATGCGCTCGGTGGAGGGGGCTGCGGTCGGCTCGCGGGCGACGGCGAGCGACGTGGCCGGCCTTGCCGCCGCCCTGGGCGGCGAGGCGGAGCGGCTCGATGCCGCCATCCGCCACTTCCTCGAAGGGGTGCGGGCGGCGTAAGACACGTCCGGGACCCTTGCCCGCCGGGCGCGCAGCGGTCAGAAATCGCGAGTCAACCGGGGACGGCCCGTGCGCAAAGCCTACCGCATCGCCAACGACGCGTTCGAGCGACTGAACGAGGACGACGGCTGGGCGATCGCCAGCCACATCGCGCTGTCCGCGCTCATGTCGATGTTTCCGTTCCTGATCTTCGTCACGGCGCTCGCCGCCGTGTTCGGCACCAAGGAGCTGGTCGACCAGACGGTGCTGCTCCTGCTCGAGACGTGGCCGCGCGAGGTGGCGGCTCCGATCGCGAGCGAGATCCACGACGTGCTGACCAACTTGCGCACCGATGCGCTTACCTTCGGCATCCTGCTCGCCCTCTACTTCTCCTCGAGCGGCATCGAGAGCCTGCGCATCGGCCTCAACCGTGCCTACGGCATGAATGAGCCGCGGTCGTGGTGGCTGCTGCGGCTGGAATCGATCGGCTATGTGCTGATCGCGGCCCTTGCGCTGCTCGCGCTCGCCTTTCTCGTCGTGCTCGGGCCGCTGATCTGGGTGACGGTGACGCGCTACGTACGCTGGCTCGAGCCGCTGACGTGGCTCGTCACCGTCGCGCGCTACTCGACCGCCTCGGTGGTGATCATCATCGCGCTCGTGGTCGTGCACAAATGGCTGCCGGCAGGCCGGCGCACGATGGCGCAGATCGCCCCGGGCATCCTGGTCACGCTCGCGCTATGGCTCGCCGCCGGGGCGGCGTTCGGTTTCTATCTCGCCGAGTTCGCCTACACCTACGTCACCTATTATGCCGGGCTCGCATCGGGCATGATCGCGCTCGTGTTTCTCTACCTGACGTCGCTGATCTTCATCTATGGCGGCGAACTGAACGCGGCGATCCAGCGCGCGCGCCTAAGCCGACACGCGCGCGCCTGAGCCGACGCGGCGTACCGCATCGCAACATCGATCGGCGGCGCCCCGGTACCGCAGCGTTTAGCCGGTGGATCAGCCTCTATTTCAGTCGGCAGCGTCCCGCCCATGGGCTATGATTCGCGCGAGGACGTGTCCAACCAAGGGGAGAGACGCAATGACGCTCGAAAGTCTGATCATCCTGCTCGTCGTCGGTGCAATCGCGGGCTGGCTCGCCGGAATTATCGTCAAGGGTTACGGGTTCGGCCTCATCGGCAACATCGTGGTCGGCATCGTCGGCGCCGTGGTCGCCGGCTGGCTCTTGCCAAAACTCGGCATCGTCATCGGCGGGGGCTACATCGCCTGGATCATCAACGCGGTGATCGGCGCGGTAATCCTGCTCGTGATCATTGGGCTCATCCGCCGCTCATAGCTTCGCGACGAAGGCGGCTGGCACGACGTCGGCCGCCTTCGTCCTGCTCCCCAATCCTGTTTCATAGGCCGACCGCGGCGCGCACGGCGCCGGCGCTCCAGCCCTGCGCGCGCAGGTCGCTGAGCGTCGTCGACGGGTCGCGCTTGGCGAGCCTGTTGCCGTCGCGATCAAGCACTAGCCGGTGGTGATGGTAGAGCGGCGCCGGCAGGCCGAGCAGCTCCTGCAGCAGCCGGTGCACCGATGTGGCTTCATAGAGGTCGCGTCCGCGCACCACGTGGGTGACGCCTTGCAGCGCGTCGTCGAGCACGACCGACAGGTGATAGCTTGTGGGGGTGTCCTTACGGCCGAGGATGACATCGCCCCAGGCCGCGGGATTGGCCGCGATCTCTCGCGAGGCGCCGTCGCCGGTTTCAACCCACGTAAGTGGGCCGTTTAGGCGGGCGAGCGCCGCTTGCACGTCGAGGCGCAGCGCATGGTCCTCGCTGGCACGGCGGCGAGCGCGCTCCTCCGGCGAACGGTCATGGGCGCTCCCCGGATAGAGCGGCACGCCGTCGGGATCGCGCGGCCAGGGTTCGCGGGCGGCGACGCGGCGGGTGATCTCGGCGCGGCTTTCGAATACCGGATAGACAAGGCCGCGCACTTCGAGCCGGTCGAGGGCGGCGCGGTATTCGGTGAGGTGCTCGGACTGGCGGCGCACCGGCGTTTCCCATTCGACGCCGAGCCAGGCGAGATCCTCGTAAATCGCCGCCTCGAACTCCGGCCGGCAGCGGGTGCGGTCGATGTCCTCGATGCGCAGAAGCAGGCGGCCGCCCGCGGCCTTAGCCAGGTCATGGTTCAGGAGCGCCGAGAGCGCGTGGCCCAGGTGGAGAAACCCATTGGGGCTCGGGGCGAAGCGGAACACAGGCGCCATGGCGGACTTCTACGGCATGCCGTGACCAGGGATAATGGAAAAGATGTCTGCCCGCATCGATACCGAAGCCGATCTCGAGGCCGCGCTCGCACGGCTGATCGAGGCCGACCCGAGCCTGAAAGCGATTCTCGCCGTCGCCGGACCGCTGCCGCTGCGGCGCCGCGCCGGCGGGTTCCCCGGTCTTGCCTCCATCGTCTGCAGCCAGCAGCTTTCCACCGCGAGCGCGAGCGCGATCTGGGGGCGGCTGGAGAAGGCATTTTCCCCGTTCGACCACCACAACCTCCTGCGCGCGCGCACGCCGCAGCTTCAGCGCGCCGGCTTGTCGCGGGCGAAGATCAAGACCTTCCGCACCCTCGCCCGCGCGTTGCGCGACGGGCACCTCGACCTCGACGCCCTGGCGGAGCTGCCGGCGGACGCGGCGCACGCGGCGCTCGTGGCGCACAAAGGCATCGGGCCGTGGACGGCCGACATCTATCTCCTGTTCTGCGTCGGCCATGCCGACGCCTTCCCGGCCGGCGACCTCGCGCTGCAGGAGGCGGCGCGGCTCGCGTTGCAGAAAAAGAAGCGTCCTACCGCGAAGGTGCTCGAGCGCATGGCCGAACGCTGGCGGCCGTGGCGGGGCGTGGCGGCGCGGTTGTTGTGGACGTATTATCGCGCCGTCAAACGGCGCGGTCCCGTGCCGGTCCAGCCAGAAGAGAAAAGCGGAGGCGGAAATGGCCGCACTCGACGGCCCGCGACTGGAACCGCGCGCGGGCGGCCCCGCGCGCGAGCTCGTCGTCTTCCTGCACGGCTACGGCGCCGACGGAAATGACCTGATCGCCATCGGCCGCGAGTGGCAGGCGCTCCTGCCGGACGCCGCCTTCGTCAGCCCGCATGCGCCGGAACCCTGCGGCGGCGCGCCCATGGGACGACAATGGTTCGGTCTGACGTTCCGCGATCCGGACGAGCGCTGGCGCGGGGTGACACGTGCGGCGCCCGTGCTCGATGCCTTCCTCGACGCCGAGCTCGCACGCTGGAAGGGGGCGCCCGAGAACCTGGCGCTCGTCGGCTTCAGCCAGGGCACCATGATGGCGTTGCACGTGGGGCTGCGCCGCAAGATGGGGCCGGCGGCAATCGTCGGCTACTCCGGCCTGCACGTGCTGCCGGAAAACCCGCAGGAAGCCGAGCGCGCGCTCGCCGAGACCACGGCGCGGCCGCCGGTGCTGCTCGCGCACGGCGCGCTCGACGATCTCATCCCGGTGCAGGCGCTGTTTTCGTCGGCGCGCACGCTGGCGGCGGCCGGCGTGCCGGTGGAGTGGCACGTGTCGCAAGGAATCGGCCACGGAATCGACGGCGAGGGCCTGCGCCTGGGCGGGGCGTTCCTGCTGCGCGCCTTCGCAGCCAAGCGCTGAGCCCTTCTGCCGCGCTTCACAAAGCCGTTGCCTAGCCGATATATTGCCGTCCAACAGAATCCCGGGGAACGGGGAGCGGAGGCAGCAGGAGCGTTTTCGTGAATATCGCGGTATCACCCGGAGCCTGGCCGGCGCTCGTGCTCAACGCGGACTACCGTCCGCTGAGCTACTACCCGCTGTCGGTCTGGGCGTGGCAGGACACCATCAAGGCGGTGTTCCTCGAGCGCGTGCACACGGTCGCCCACTACGACAAGAGCGTGCGCAGCCCGAGCGTCGAGATTCGGCTGCCCAGCGTCGTCTCGCTCAAGAAGTTCGTGAAGCCGGCGCGCCACCCCGCCTTCACCCGCTTCAACGTGTTCCTGCGCGACCGCTTCTCCTGCCAGTACTGCGGCTCGCGCGACGACCTCACCTTCGATCATCTGCTGCCCCGCTCGCGCGGCGGCCACACCACGTGGGAGAACGTGGTCGCGGCTTGCTCGGGCTGCAATCTGCGCAAGGGCGGCCTCGATCCGCACCAGTCGGGCATGTGGCCGTCGCAGCGGCCCTATCAGCCAAGCGTGCAGGACCTGCACCGCAACGGGCGGCTATTCCCGCCCAACTACCTGCACCAGAGCTGGCTCGACTATCTCTACTGGGATACCGAGCTCGACCCCTAAGCCGGACGGCGCGCGCCGAGGAAGGCGAGCACCGCCAGCGCGCCCGCGATCAGGGCGTTGTAACCGGCGAGCGAGATCCCGAGAAACGTCCAGGCGGCCCGGTCGCACGGGACGAATTGGGAATTTTGCAGCGAAGAGAGAATGTCGCCGGGCGGGCGTAGCGTACCGGTGCAGCTCGCCGGCCCCTTCCAGAAGCCCCACTCGATGCCAGCGTGATAGACGCCGAACCCCGAGCCGTAAACGAGCACGAGGCCCAGCGCGATGAGGCCCCAGCGTGCGAGCCGCGCGTATTTCGGGTCGCGCGCCATAATTCCGAGCATGAGTCCTGCCGGCACCGCGATATAGTAGGGCACACGCTGGTCGAGGCAGAGCGGGCAGGGACGATAGCCGAGCACTAGCTCGAAGAACCAGGCGCCAGCGAGGGTCGCAGCGGCAATCGCCGCGATGGTGCAACTTATCGTAGTGAGCGGAGTTGTCGTTGCGCGGCCGCGAATTGCATTGAACGTCATGGTGGCTGCCTTTAGCCCGGCCGATCGCGAGAGTCGACATGCAATTGCGGCGAAATCCCACATGGGCGGCGATCGTGCTCGCCCTGATCGTCGCCATGGTTGCGAGCGACGCGGCCGGCGCGCCGCTCATGCGCGGTATCGCCACGTACTATCCCGGCCGTTCGGCCGGGATGCGGGCGGGCGAGTTCTCGGCGGCGCATCGCACCTTGCCGCTCGGCACCCGCGTGCGCGTGAAGGAGATCGCCAGCGGCCGCTCGGTGGTGGTGCGGATCAATGACCGCGGCCCGTTCGCGCCCGGGCGCATCATCGACATTTCGCACGTTGCGGCGCGGGCGCTTGGCATCATCAGCAAGGGAATCACCGAGGTCGAGCTCGAGATCGTCCGCTAGCCGGTGCTTGCCCGCGCCTTCGCGGTGACTATGATCCGCGCCAAGCCCCCGTGGCGGAATTGGTAGACGCGCCTGACTCAAAATCAGGTTGTCGCAAGGCAGTGCCCGTTCGACTCGGGCCGGGGGCACCAGCTCTTATCGCGGCGGTTAGAACAAGAACGTTGCTGCGTAGATGCCGCCGAAGAAGATCACCGCAAACAGGAACGCGAACAATCCAAGCCGCTTTTCGATGAAGATACGGGCCGGCTCGCCCCACACGTAAAGAAGCGCCGCCAGCATGTAGAAGCGCGCGCCGCGGGTGATGATCGAGAGCACGGTGAACCAGAAAAGGTCGTAGCCGGCGAAGCCCGAGGTGATGGTCACCACCTTGTAGGGAATGGGCGTCAGGCCCTTGAGCAGGATAATCCAGTGGCCGTAATGGGCGTAGGCGGCGCGAAAGGTCTCGGCCTTGTCGCCGTAGCCGTAAAGATCGATGAGAAACTTGCCGAGTGTGTCGTAGAGCAGTGCGCCGATGGCGTAGCCGAGGAGCCCGCCGACGACCGACGTGACGGTGCAGATGCCGGCGTAGAAGAACGCCCGGCGCGGCCGGGCGAGCGACATGGGAATGAGGATCACATCCGGCGGGATCGGGAACACCGAACTTTCGGCCAACGAGATGGCGCCAAGCGCCCAGAGCGCCGAAGGCCGCGCCGACAGCGCGATCGTCCAGTCGTAGAGGCGGCGCAGCATCGGCTCGCTCTCTAAAGGCGGGAAACGGTCAAGTAAAGGGAAGCGGGCTCAGCGCGTGCCGCGGCGGCGGTCGAGCGATTCCGGAGTCTTATCGCGCGGCAGATCGGGAAATCCGTTCTTCGGCATCTTCTCGGCGATCCCCATGAGTTTCTCGCGGCGGTCCATCTCGGCCCACACGTCCTTGGGCTGCACCTTGGCGTCGGCCCACAGCACCACGATGTGATAGAGAAGGTCGGCGCTCTCGCGGATCACGTCCTGGCGCCGTCCGGCTGCCGCTTCGAGCGCCACCTCGGCTGCTTCCTCCGCAACCTTCTTGGCGATCTTGCGCTTGCCGGCACGCAAGAGCCGGCCGGTGCGGGAAGCGATCGAATCCTTGCCGCGGATCGTGGTGACCGCCTCGTAGAGGCGCTGCAGCGAATCACTCATTGCTTTCAACATACTATGTCGGCAGCGCCGCGCGAATCCTCTCCCTTCGTGCATCAACGTTAACGCGCGCCCTTTCGACCCGCGGCGCGCGACGAAGCTCGTTGTCGCTTGCTCTTCATGACAGCATGGTCTTTGCTCTGAAATCGAGGCGGCGGCTGGCTTTGTCGTAGTTTCGCAAGGGAGTGGAAGTCTCTCCATGAATTTCGTCGTTTGCCGCGGATACGCGGCGCGTGTGACGCGTTATGCGTTAGCCGTGGCGGCCGCGATCTCGGTTGCCGCAACCGGCATCGCCAGCGCCCAAAACACCGCCGTACGATTCTCGCTTGATTCGAAACTCGAAGGACCCATGGCGCCGTTCGCCGTCGCGATCGATCGCGGCTACTACCGTGCCGAAGGCCTCGAGGTCACCATCGACGCCGGGGTGGGCCCGATCGAACCGATCAATCGCGTCGCGTCCGGCAACTACGACTTGGCCTTCACCGATATCAACACGCTGATCAAGTTTCGCGACGCCAATCCGCAGACGCCGATCAAGGCGGTGTTCATGGTCTACAACAAGCCGCCCTACGCGGTCGTCGGGCGCAAGAGCCGCGGCGTCGCCGCACCCAAGGATCTCGAAGGAAAAAAACTCGGCGCGCCGGCCGCCGACGTTGCTTACGCGCAGTGGCCGGTCTTCGTGCAGGTGAACGGCATCGACGCGTCGAAAGTGACGGTGGAGAATATCGGCTTTCCGGTGCGCGAGCCGATGCTCGCGGCGGGCCAGCTCGACGCCCTCACCGGTATCTCGTTCTGGTCCTATATCAATCTCAAGGAGCGCGGGGTGCCCGCCGACGACATCGTCGTGCTGCTTATGGCCGATTACGGCGTCAATCTTTATGGCAACGCGATCATCGTCAATCCCAAGTTCGCCGCGGAGAAGCCGGAGGCGGTGAGGGGATTCCTTCGCGCATTCCTCAAGGGGATGAAGGACACGGTCAAGGATCCGACGGCCGCCGTCGATTCCGTGATCAAGCGTATCGAGGGGACGAAAAAAGAGGTCGAGCTCGAGCGCCTGCAGATGGCGCTGCGCGACAACATCCTTACGCCGGAGGTAAAGGCGAACGGCTTCGGCGGCGTCGACCCGGCGCGCCTCGATAAGTCCATCGACCAGATCGCGCTCACCTATAATTTCAAGGCCAAGCCCAAGGCCGCCGACCTGTTCGATGCGCAGTTCCTGCCGCCGGCCGCCGACCGCGCCGTTCAGTAACGCCGGCATGGCGTTCCAGGCGCCGACGCTATTTCCGCGGCAAACACCCTCCATGGTTAACCGGGCTCGGCAACGAACCGATTGCGGACCGCCGCGTTCTCGCTAGAGTCCGCCGCCGGAAAACGCCCATGTCCTTCATCCGCCTCTATGCCCGCGTCTTCCTTCTCCTCGGCCCCGAGGCGAAGCTCGGCGTCTTTCTCGCCGGTGCCAATATCCTGTTGGCCATCGCCCAGTTCGCCGAGCCGGTGCTTTTCGGCCGCATCGTCGACGCGCTGGTGCGGGCGCAAACGGGCGGCCGCACCCCGCAGATGGCGGATCTGGTGCCGCTGCTCGGCGCCTGGGTGGCGTTCGGCCTGTTCAGCATCGCCTCTGGCGTGACGCTCGCGCTCCACGCCGATCGTCTCGCACACCGGCGGCGGCTCGCCATCATCACCAGCTACTTCGAGCACGTGCTGCACTTGCCGCTCGCCTACCACGGCGGCACCCATTCCGGCCGCCTCATGAAGGTGATGTTGCAAGGCGCCGACGCGCTGTGGGGCTTGTGGCTGTCGTTCTTCCGCGATCACTGCGCGGCGTTCGTGGCGCTGATCGCGCTCCTGCCGGTTACGATCTGGATGAACTGGCGGCTCGGGCTCTTGCTCGTGGCGTTGCTCGTGGTGTTCGCGGCCGTCATTTCGTACGTGATGCGGCAGACCGAGACGATGCAATCGGGCGTGGAGCGGCATCAATCCGATCTGGCCGAGCGTGCGTCCGATGCGTTCGGCAATATCGCGCTGATCCAGAGCTTTGCGCGGGTCGACGCCGAGGTGGTCGGCTTGAAGGACGTGGCGAGCCGTGTGCTTGCTGCGCAGATTCCGGTTCTGTCGTGGTGGGCGATCGTTGCGGTGGCGACGCGGGCAGCGACTACGCTGACGATTCTCGCGATCTTCATCGTCGGCACCTGGCTCTACATTCACGATCTGACCACGGTCGGAGAGATCGTGACCTTCGTCGGCATCGCCGGCCTGTTCGTCGGCAAGCTCGAGCTGACGATGGCCTTCACCAACCGGCTCCTGCTCGACGCGCCGCGACTCAAGGACTTCATGGAGGTGCTGGACGCCGCACCTTCAGTGCGCGACCGGCCGGGCGCCATTGACATCGGCCGCGTGCGTGGCGAGGTGGAGTTCGACGATGTGTCGCTCTCCTACGACGGCAAGCGGGCCGCCGTTGCCGATCTCTCCTTCAAGGTCGCGCCGGGCGAGACGGTTGCGGTGGTGGGCGCCACCGGCGCCGGCAAATCCACGGCGCTGTCGCTGCTGCATCGGTCGTTTGACCCCCAGTCGGGCGTGGTGAAGGTAGACGGCCACGACGTGCGCGACGTGAAGCTCGTGTCGCTTCGCCACAACATCGGCGTGGTGTTCCAGGAGGCGCTCCTATTCAACCGCTCGATCGAGGAAAACTTGCGCATCGGCAAGCCCGACGCCACGCCCGAAGAGATAGCGGCAGCGATTTCCCGCGCCCAGGCCGACGAGTTCATCGCCCGCACCCCTGGCGGCCTTGCCGCCAACGTTGGCGAGCGCGGCCGCTCGCTCTCTGGCGGCGAGCGCCAGCGCATCACCATCGCCCGCGTGCTGTTGAAAGACCCGCCGATCCTCATCCTCGACGAGGCGACGAGCGCGCTCGACGCCTCCACCGAAGGCAAGGTTCAGGCGGCGATCGAGGAGGTGATGAAGGGGCGCACCACCTTCGTCATCGCGCACCGGCTCGCCACCGTGCGCAACGCCGACCGCATCCTGGTGTTCCACGAAGGCCACATCGTCGAGACCGGCAACTTCGACGAGCTGGTGCGGCAGAACGGCCGTTTCGCCGCACTCGCCCGCGCGCAATTTATGGTACGCGACGAGCCCGTGCCCGCCATGCCGGCGGCGCAATAAGCCGAGATCAGCGTAGCCGTTCCAGGATGGATACGTAGTTGGCGACGGCGGCGCCGCCCATGTTGAAGATGCCGCCGAGGCGGGCATCCTTGATCTGCATGTCGCCGGCTTCGCCGCGGAGCTGCATGGCCGTGATCGCGTGCATGGAAACGCCGGTGGCGCCGATGGGGTGCCCCTTGGATTTGAGCCCGCCCGATGGATTGACCGGCAGCCGCCCGCTTTTCTCGGTGATGCCCTCGGCGATCACGTCGGCGCCGCGGCCGGGCTTGGCGAGACCCATGGCCTCGTACTCGATCAGCTCGGCAATGGTGAAGCAGTCGTGGGTTTCGATGAAGGAAAGATCGTCGAGCTTCACGCCCGCCTGCTTCAGCGCGCGCGCCCAGGCCTCGGCGCAGCCCTCGAACTTCAAGATATCGCGCTTGGACAGCGGCAGGAAATCCTGGGCGTGCGCCGCGGCGCGGAAGGCGATCGCCTTCTTGTCGAGCCGCAGCGCCGTCTCCACGTCGGCGAGGACGATGGCGGCAGCACCATCGGACACGAGCGAGCAGTCGGTGCGCTTCAGGGGGCCGGCGACGCGCGGGTTCTTCTCGCCCTCGGCGCGGCAGAAGTCGTAGCCGAGGTCCTTGCGGATCTGCGCGTAGGGATTGGCGACGCCGTTCTTGTGGTTCTTGGCGGCGATCCGTGCCAGTGCGTCGGACTGGTCGCCGTATTTCTGAAAGTAGGCGTCGGCGATCTTGCCGAAGATGCCGGCAAAGCCCGCGGGCGTGCCGGCGTCCTCGGGGAGGTACGAAGCGCCGAGGAGAATGTCGCCCACCTCGGCGCCGGGCGTCTTGGTCATCTGCTCGACGCCGACCACGAGCACGATGCGCGCCGAGCGCGCGGCGATCGCCTTCAACCCCTGATGCACGGCGGCGGAACCGGTGGCGCAGGCGTTCTCCACCCGGGTCGCCGGCTTGAAGCGGAACGCGGGGTCGGCCTGCAGCACGAGCGCTGCCGTGAATTGCTGTGGCGAAAAGCCGCCGTTGAAATGGCCGAGCACGATCTCGTCCACGTCGGCGGCGGCGATGGCGGCATCGGCGAGGGCGTCGCGCGCGACGCGGACGACGAGGCTTTCGATGCTCTCAGTGTCGAGCTTGCCGAAGGGCGTATGCGCAACGCCGACGATGCAGGCGGTCATGCTTCTCTCCGTGCTCGCTGAAATATATGCTGTCCGGGCCGGTGGCGCACGGCCTCTTTGCGCGGACGGCGGAACACGCTAGGAGAGGCCGAGGCGCGGCCGAGGGCCGCCGCCGCATTTCCGCCATCCTCGCGCTTGAGCGACGCCGGCCTGAACAACGGAACGAACGTGCCGATACCCTTTCGTCAGTCGCTCATCGTTGTCGCCGCGGGTGCCGCGCTCGCCGCGCCGGCCGCGGCCGGCCCCTATCTCCTGATCGACGCGGAGAGCGGCAAGGTTCTGGCCCAGCACGATGCCGGCCAGCCGTGGCATCCGGCCTCGGTCACCAAACTGATGACCGCATACATGACGTTCCGCGCCATGCGCGAGGGCCGGCTGCAGCCGACCACGCTGCTCAACGTGTCGGAGCTCGCGACCTCTCAGGCGCCGTCGAAGATGGGCTTCGCGCCCGGTACCAAGGTCAGCGTCGACAACGCGCTGAAGATGCTCATGGTCAAGTCGGCGAACGACATGGCCGTCGTGCTTGGCGAGGGCGTCGGCGGCACGCTGCCGGACTTCATCACCGAGATGAACCGGGCGGCGGCGCAGCTTGGCATGACCGGCACCCGCTTCATCAATCCCAACGGCCTGCCCGATGACGGGCAGATCACCACCGCGCGCGACATGGCGATTCTCGCCCGCGCCATCATGCACGAGTTCCCCGAGCACGAGATGCTGTTCCGCATCCCGGCCATCCGCTTCGGCCGCAAGGTGATGCGCAACCCCAACCGGCTCCTCGACCGCTTCCCCGGCGCCGACGGCATGAAGACCGGCTTCATCTGCGCCTCGGGCTTCAACGTGGTGGCGAGCGCCAAGCGGGGCGACAAGCGGGTGATCGCCGTCGTGTTCGGCGCCTATTCGTCGTCGCAGCGAGCGGAGGACGCGGCGCGCCTGCTCGAGCGCGGGTTCGAGCCGCGCTTCTCGCTCGCAGCACTATTCTCCAGCGACCGGCGCCTCGTGGAGGCGATCCCCAACGTGGAGGCGGCACCGGCGGATCTGCGCAACGTGATGTGCAATCCCAAGCGCAGGCGGCCGGCGGCGGAAACCGATCAGGACGACGACGAAGATAACGCCGAGGATCCGGCCGCCACCAACACCGGGGCCAAGGGCGCCAAGGAAAAGAAGAACCTGCTTATCGATCTGCCGCGCTCTATGGCGCCGGTGCATGTTTATGCCGGCGCGAGCGAGCCGCCGCTGCAGAAGGAGGCGGTCGAGCGGCGCAAGAAGAAGGGCAAGCGGATCGCGAAGAAGACCGAGGCCAAGGCGAGCGAGGTCAAGGCCGATGGCGCCGCGAAAGCGGAGCCCGCCAAGAAAAAGGCAGTGAAGAAGCAGGCCGAAGAAAAGAAAGCGGCGCCGGAAAAGAAGAGCGCGGAGAAGCAGAAGACCGAGAAGAAACAGAGCAAGGAAAAGGCGAAAGAGTAAGCACGCGGGCCATGAGCGCGAACGCCAACAAGAAGGGCCCACAGGAGCCGATCCCGCTCACGGTCCTCACCGGGTTCCTCGGCGCCGGCAAGACCACGCTGCTCAACCGCCTCCTGCGCGATCCGGCGCTCGCCGACACCGCCGTTCTGGTGAACGAGGTGGGTGAGATCGGCCTCGACCACATTCTCTATCAAATTCTCGACGAGGACATCGTGCTCTTGGCGAGCGGCTGCCTGTGCTGCTCGGTGCGCGGCGATCTGGTGTCGGCGCTGGAGAACCTGTTGCGCGGGCGCGACGCCGGCGAGATGACGCAATTCCGCCGGGTGGTGATCGAGACCACGGGCCTCGCCGATCCCGCCTCGGTGCTGCACGTGATCATGACCCACCCGTATCTGGCGCTGCGCTACCGGCTCGACGGCGTAGTTACCGTGGTCGACGCGATGAACGGCGCGGGCACGCTCGATGCGCATGTGGAAGCGGTGAAACAGGCGGCAGTCGCCGACCGTATCGTGCTGACAAAATCAGACCTTGCCGCAGCTGCGGGCGTGGCCGCCCTGAAGGAACGGCTCGCCCGCCTCAATCCCGCGGCGCCGGTGCTCGACGCGGCCAAGGGCGAGGCGGGCGCCGCGGCGCTCCTCAACGCCGGCCTGTTCGATCCGGCGCGCAAGGTTCCGGACGTGGCGCGCTGGCTCGCCGACGCGGCCGTGCACGCGGCGGAGCACGCCCATCACGGGCATGACCACCATCATCACGACGAGCGCATCCGTGTCTTCACCATCGCCACCGAGACGCCGATCCCGGCGGCGACGCTCGATCTCTTCCTCGATTTGCTGCGCTCGGTGCACGGCGCGAAGCTCCTGCGCCTCAAGGGTATCGTGCAACTCGCCGAGGAGCCGGAGCAGCCGATAGTGCTGCACGCGGTGCAGCACGTCCTCCACCCGCCGGCGCGGCTTCCGGCCTGGCCCGACGAGGACCGCCGCTCGCGGCTCGTTTGCGTCACCTACGACCTCGATCCCGCGATCGTTCGGCGGCTGTTCGACGCCTTCCTCGGCGTGCCGCGGGTGGACGCCCCAGACGCCGCGGCGTTGACCGATAATCCGCTGGCGATCCGCTGACTTAGCACCCCTTCATTCGACCCAAGGCCCTTGCCACGACTGGGCTTCCTACGGGATGCTTCGGTCAGGACGCCTTACAAGAAGCCGAGAACGCGAGGGGGAGGGGAATGTTCGAGCGGGTGAAGTCGGAATTTCGATTCCTGCGGGGCATACTCGCCACGCTCAAGATGACGACGCATATCGCCAAGAATCCGAACCGGGTTTTCCCCTGGGTGGTGGAGGAACTCGCCAAGAAATTCGGGCCGAACGAGGCGCTCGTTTCCGACCGCGAGCGCTTCACCTACGCCGAGCTTGACGCCCGCGCCAACCGCTACGCGCGCTGGGCGCTCGCCCAGGGCCTGAAGAAGGGCGACGTGGTCTGCCTGATGATGCTGAGCCGGCCGGAATATATCGCGATCTGGCTTGGCATTACGCGGATCGGCGGGGTTGTGGCGCTAATCAACACCAATCTCACCGGCACGGCGCTCACGCACTCGGTGTCGATCGTCCAGCCGAAACACGTGATTGTCGTCAACGAGCTCATGCCCGCGTTCAGGACCGCGGAGACCAATCTCACCGTCAAGCCCAAGGTGTGGGTGCACGGCGCCAATGTCGCCGGCCACGACCGCATCGACACGGTGGTGTCCGGGCTCGACGGCGGCGAGCTGCCGGCCGAGCAGCGGCCGGTGCTGTCGATCAACGACTATGCCCTGTTCATCTACACGAGCGGCACCACCGGGCTGCCGAAGGCGGCCAACATCAATCACTACCGGTTGATGCTGGCGTCGCACGCCTTTGCCGGCGTCATGGGTACGAAGTCGACCGACCGCATGTACGACTGCCTGCCCATGTACCATTCCAACGGCGGCATCGTGGCGACGGGCGCCACGCTGCTCGCCGGTGGCACGGTGATAATCCGCGAGAGGTTCTCCGCGCGCGAGTTCTGGGACGACGTCGTGCGCTGGAACTGCACCATGTTCTTCTACATCGGCGAGCTCTGCCGCTATCTCGTCACCGCGCCGCCATCGGAGGCGGAGAAGCGCCACAGGATTCGCCTGTGCTGCGGCAACGGCATGCGGCCGGACGTGTGGGGGCCGTTCCAGGCGCGCTACCACATCCCGCAAGTTATCGAGTTCTACGCCGCCACCGAGGGCAACGTCGGGGTGTTCAACTTCGACGGCAAGGCGGGCGCCGTCGGCCGCCTGCCATGGTACATGGCCCACCGCTTTCCCATCGCCGTGGTCAAGTTCGACATCGAGCGCGAGGAGCCGGTGCGCGGCCCGGACGGCTTCTGCATCCGCTGCAAGCCGGGCGAAGTGGGCGAGGTGGTCGGACGCATCCTCAACGACCCGAGCAAGCCGTCGGCCCGCTTCGAGGGCTACGCCGACAAGTCGGCGACCGAGAAGAAGATCCTGCGCAACGTGTTCGAGAAGGGCGACTCCTACTTTCGCACCGGCGACCTGATGAAGCAGGACGAGAATGGCTACTTCTATTTCATCGATCGTATCGGCGACACCTACCGCTGGAAGGGCGAGAACGTCGCGACGTCGGAGGTGTCCGAGGCGATCACGGTATTCCCCGGCGTCGCCGAAGCGAACGTCTACGGCGTGCAGGTGCAGGGCCGCGACGGCCGCGCCGGCATGGCGGAGATCGTGTCGAAGGACAGGCTCGACCTGAAGACTCTCGGCCAGCACCTGGAGAAATCGCTGCCCGTCTATGCGCGGCCGCTATTCCTGCGGCTCAGCAGCAACATCGAAGTCACCGGCACCTTCAAGCAGAAGAAGGTCGATCTGGTGAAGGAAGGCTTCGACCCGGCGGTGATCAAGGACGATCTTTACTTCTTCGATTCGGAGAAGAGCGCGTTTGTCCACCTCGACAAGCCGCTGTACGAGCGCATCCAGTCGGGCGGGGTGCGTCTCTGATCGATGGCGAGCGAGATTGCGACGCCGGAGGAAGTGCGGAGCTTCTGGCGCGAGGCCGGGCCCAAGCGCTGGTACAAGGTCGATCCCAGCTTCGACGAAGAGATCCGCGAGCGTTTCCTCGCCACCTGGGAAGCGGCGCGGGCGGGCGGCCTCGCGGCATGGGAGCAGACGCCCGAGGGCGCGCTCGCGCTTCTCCTCGTGGTCGACCAGTTCCCGCGCAACATGTTTCGCGGCGACGCGCGGTCCTTTGTCACGGACGCTCTAGCGCGGGCGGTCGCCGGGCGGGCGATCGAGCGCAAGTTCGATCAGACGGTCGCGTCGCCCGAGCGGAACTTCTTCTACTTGCCGTATATGCATAGCGAAGCGCTCGCCGATCAGGAGCACGCGGTCGCCCTGATACGGGTGATCGGCGACGCCGACGGCATCAAGCACGCGGAAGCCCACCGCGACCTCATCCGGCGTTTCGGCCGGTTCCCGTTCCGCAACCAGGCGCTGGGCCGTACCTCGACCCCGGCGGAGGCCGAATACCTCGCCGCCGGCGGTTATCGCGCGTAGTCGGCCCGACGTGACCTATTTCCCTAACGCTTTCTTAAAGTTGGCCCGGTAGGTCGGTAGCGAACGCGAACCGAGATCGGGGAGTTTCACCTTGTCCATCGCCGGATCCGGCGAGACCAGACCGGGAATCCTGCGCGCCAGCGCAAGCGCGGTGGTCGCGCGGCTGAAAGAGCTGATCGCGTCCGACAATCATCACACCGTGGCGCAGCGCCAGGCGGGGATCGCGTTCGTCATCCGCGTGGTGGCCGCGGGTCTCGTCTTCATCTCCCAGATCGTGCTTGCGCGGTGGATGGGGCGCTTGGAGTTCGGCATCTACGTCTACGTCTGGACCTGGCTCGTGCTGCTCGGCGGGTTGATGCCGCTCGGCATCTCGGTCGCCGCGCAGCGCTTCATCCCGGAATACACCGAACGCGGCGACCTCGACCGGCTGCGCGGGTTTCTCGCCGGCAGCCGGTGGCTTTGCTTCGGGCTTGGCACCGCGGGCGCGCTCGTGGGCGTCGCCTTGATCTGGCTGCTGCAGAACCAGCTCGCGCCCTATTACATTTTTCCGTTCGCGCTCGCCTGTGCCTGCCTGCCGGCGTACGCGACGAGCGACTGCCAGGACGGCATAGCGCGCTCCTACAATTGGATCGATCTCGCGATCGGACCCGTCTTCCTCGCCCGCCCGCTGCTCGTGCTCGGCATCATGGCGACCGTCCATGGGCTCGGCTGGCCGATGAACGCGAACACGACCATGGCGGCAGCGACCGTCGCCATCTGGGCGACGTGCGCGATCCAGTTTTTGCTGCTGGAGCGGCGCCTGCGCACCAAGGTCGAGCCCGGTTTGCGCCACTACGAGCCCGGCGTGTGGCTGAAGACCGGGCTTCCGATCTTCATGGTCGAGAGCTTCTACTTCCTGCTCACCTACACCGACATCCTGGTGCTTGAGCTCTATGCCGGCCCCGGCGAGGTCGCGGTCTATTACGCGGCGACGAAGACGCTCTCCCTCGTCGCCTTCGTCTACTACGCCGTGTCGGCGGCGACGGCGCACCGCTTCTCCGAGTATCACGTGGCCGGCGATCGGCAGAAGCTCGAGGCGTTTCTTGCCGGCGCCATCCGCTGGACCTTCTGGCCGTCGCTGATCGCCACCATCGGCTTGCTCGCGCTCGGCAAGTTCATCCTCCAGCTGTTCGGACCGGGATTCGACCAGGGCTATTCGCTCTTGTTCGTGCTCTCGGTCGGGCTGCTCGCGCGCGCCGCGGTGGGTCCGGTCGAGCGGCTGCTCATGATGGTGGGCGAGCAGCGCATCTGCGCCGCTGCCTACGGCTGCTCCTTCGCCTTGAACTTGTCGCTCTGCACGCTCCTGATCCCGCGCTTCGGTGGGCTCGGCGCCGCAATGTCGACTGCGACCGCGCTCATCGTGGAATCGATCCTTCTGTTTCTTGCGACCAGGCGGCGGCTCGGCCTGCACGTCTTCGTCTGGCGCGGATAGGTCTGCCATGGCCGCCGCCGCGCCGAACATCGTTCCCGCGCGCCGTGTCGACCGCACGCCGTCGCGCATGGTGCGGGCGGCGCGGCTGAAAGCCGACTGGAAGCCGCTCGCCGCACTCGACGCCACCGACATCGCCCGCTGGTGCGAGCTCGCCGGCCGTGCGCTCGAGCCCAATGTATTTCTGGAGCCTGCCCTCGCCACGGCGGCGCTTGGCCTGCCGGCGGCGCAGGGGATCGGCGCCATGATGGTCCGTTCCGGCGCCCGTCTGCTCGGGTTCCTGCCCGGCCGTATCGAAAGTCTCGCCGACGGGCGGCCGGTGCCGACCTTTGTCGCCTGGACCCATCCCTATGCGCCTCTTTCAACGCCGCTCGTGGACCGCGAGAGGGCCGACGACGCGCTCGAAGCGCTCGCCGGCGGACTCGTGCGGCTGCCGCAACGGCCGCGAGTGGCACTGCTGCCGCTCTTTCCCGAGGAGGGCGCGGTGGCGCGGCGCGTCACCGATCTCCTCTATCGCCGGGGCCAGACGGCGCGGCGGCTCGATCCGCACCGGCGGGCGGCGCTGATCCCGCAACCGGGCGGCGATCCGCTCGCGGCGGTTTCCGCCGGCCGGCTCAAGGAATTGCGCCGCCAGCACCGCCGCCTCGGCGAAAGCGGCGCGCTCGAGCACAAGACGATCGCCGACGTGGCCGCGATCGGCGACGCGGTCGCGGCCTATCTCGCGCTCGAAGCCACCGGCTGGAAAGGCCGGGCGGGGAGCGCCGCGAATCTCGACGATGCAGCGCGCATCTTTCTCTCTACCGCCGTCATCGGCCTGGCCCGGGAGAACAAGGCGCGCGTTGAGTTGCTCACCCTCGACGGCGACGCCATCGCGGCGGCGATTGTGCTGTTCTCCGGCACGCGTGCCTGGTTCTGGAAGATCGCCTACGACGAAGCCCACGCGCGCTTCTCGCCCGGCGCGCAGCTGGCGCTCGCGCTCACGCGCTCGCTCGGGGCGGACGGCCGCCTCGATCTCGTCGATTCCTGTGCCGTCGCCAGCCATCCCATGATCGATTCATTGTGGAGCGGACGGCTCGCGGTCGCCGATTGGCTCGTGGCATTGCCCGGCGCCGCCGGCCGCTTCGACCTGCAGGCCGCCTGCGCCGCGGAAAGCCTTCGCCGCGCCGCGATCAGGCCGCTCAAGCGCCTGCGCGAACGGCTGCAGACCCTCTGATTCACGCCTGCTCGCGCAACAGCCGGCGGATGACCTTGCCGGTGGTGGTCATAGGCATCGATTCCACGAACGCCACCTCGCGCGGATACTCGTGCGCCGAGAGCCGCGTGCGCACGAATGCCTGGATTTCAGATGCCAATGCGGCGGACGGGGCAAAGCCCGGCTTCAACTGCACGAAGGCCTTGACGATCTCGGTGCGCAGCGCGTCGGGTTTGCCGACCGCGGCGGCGAGCGCCACCGCCGGATGGCGGATCAGGCAGTCCTCGATCTCGCCGGGGCCGATGCGGTAGCCGGCGGACGTGATGACGTCGTCGTCGCGGCCGACGAAGCGCACGTAGCCGTCTTCGTCGGCGATGCCCTGGTCGCCCGTGGTCATCCAGTCGCCGATGAACTTTTCGCGGGTGGCGTCGGGCCTGCCCCAGTACTCGAGAAACATCACCGGGTCCGGCCGCTTCACCGCGATCTGGCCCAGCTCGCCTACCGCGCACACGCCGCCGTCGTCGCGGATGACCGCGACCTCGTGGCCGGGCACCGCCTTGCCGATGGCGCCCGGCTTCGACACGCCGATCGCCGCGCAGGACGACAGCACGATGTTGCATTCGGTCTGGCCGTAGAACTCGTTGATGGTGAGGCCCAGCGCCGCGCGGCCCCACTCGTAGGTCTCGACGCCGAGCGCCTCGCCGCCCGATCCGACGGTGCGGAGCGTGAGCGGCGCTTTTGGATTGCCCGCCGAGCGCAGCATGCGCAGGGCCGTGGGCGGGATGAAGCAATTGCGCACCTCGGCCTCCGCCATCAGCGCGAAGGCTTCCTCGGGATCGAACTTGTCGGTCTTCTTCGCCACCACCGGCACGCCGAGCGCGAGGCCGGGCAGGAGAATGTTGAGAAGCCCGCCGGCCCACGCCCAGTCCGCCGGCGTCCACATGCGGTCGCCGGGCTTGGGCAGGAACTCGTGGTGATACTGCACGCCGGGAAAATGGCCGAGCAGCACGCGGTGGCCGTGCAGCGCGCCCTTGGGCGGCCCGGTGGTGCCGGAGGTATAAACCATGAGCGCGGGATCGTCGGGCGAGGTGTCGAGCGGCATGAAAGCGTCGGACGCGCGCGCGAGCGTCTCGGAAAATCCTGCGGCGCCGTCGGCCGCACCGTCGATCGACAGCACGAGCGTCAGGTCGGGAAGCTCCTCGCGGATTTGCGCGAGCTTCGCGAGGCCGGCGGTATTGGTGACCACGGCGCGCGCGCCGGAATTTCCCAACCGATAGGATAGGGCCTCGACGCCGAACAGTGCCGCGAGCGGCAACGCGACGCCACCGAGCTTGTAGATGGCGAGGTGCGCGATCGCCGTTTCCGGCGTCTGCGGCAGGATGATCGCGACCCGGTCGCGAGGCTTGATGCCATGGGCGGCGAGGGCGTTGGCGAGGCGGTTGGAGTCCGCGCGCAGCCGACCATAGGTGACGGTTTCGAGGCCGCGCTCGCGTTTCACCAACAGCGCCGGCCGGTCCGGCTCGCGTGCCGCCCATTTGTCGCAGGCGTCGACGCCGATGTTGTAGCGGGCGGGAATCTGCCAGCGGAAGGCGGCGCGCAGCCTTTCGTAATCGCGCACCTCCGGCAGCATGGCGCTAGCGCCGCGCCGGCTCCGCCAGCACGAACGCCCAGAACACCTTGTATTTCGAGCCGGGGGCGTAAGCGGTGGCGATGCCCATCTTGGTCGCGCCGGGAAGCAGCATGTTCGCGTTGTGCGAGGGCGAGTCGCGCCAGCCGGAGAACGCCTCGGCGAGCGTGCGGTAGCCGGCGCCGACGTTCTCCGCCGCGCGGGCGGCGTCATAATTCGCGGCCTTGAGACGCTGGGTGAAGCCGCGGCCGCCGGGATCGTGGGTCAGCTTGTCGATGGCAGCCATGCGGCGCGCCTGGTCCTGGGCGATCTGAAGCAGCGTGGGATCGAGTTCGAGTGTAGGCAAGCCATTGGCGCGCCGATAGTCGGAGATGAGCGAGGCTGCGGCCGCGGCGTTCACCTCGGCGCCGCTACGGCCGAGGTTCTCGTAGAACGCGGGCGATTTGTCCGACTCCACGGTGCCGCAGGCGGCGAGAGCGAGGACCGCGAGAAGGAACGCCGCCGCGCGGCAGCGACGCTGAAATTTGGCGGTGTCCACAGGACTTCCTTCTGGTGGGCGGGAATCGGCGTATATTGCCTGAGCGAACTCCCGGCGTCACGCCGATGTGCAGAGTGGCGCGAACTAGGGCGGCGCCATGCGCTTTCACGCGGACCTGCACGTTCACTCCAAATATTCGCGGGCGACGAGCCGCGACCTCGATCTTGAGCATCTCGCCTATTGGGCCGCCCGCAAGGGCATCGGCGTGGTCGGCACCGGCGATTTCACCCACCCGGCGTGGGCGGCGGAGCTGAAGGACAAGCTCGTGCCGGCGGAGCCCGGACTGTTCCGGCTGCGCGCGGACGTGGAAAAGGCCGTGCTGGAAAAGGTGCCCGGCCCTTGCCGCACGGCGCCGCGCTTCCTGCTCGAGGTGGAGATTTCCACCATCTACAAGAAGGGCGACAAGACGCGGAAGATCCATCATCTGATCTACGCGCCCGACTTCGCCGCGATGGATCGCATCTCGGCGCGGCTCGGCCGCATCGGCAACATCAAGTCCGACGGGCGGCCGATCCTCGGCCTCGATTCGCGCGACCTTCTTGAGATCACCCTTGAGTCCAGTCCGGACGCCTATCTCGTGCCCGCGCACATCTGGACGCCGTGGTTCGCGGCATTGGGATCACAATCGGGCTTCGATTCCATCGTGGAGTGCTACGGCGATCTCGCCGATCACATCTTCGCCGTCGAGACAGGGCTGTCGTCCGATCCGGCGATGAACTGGCGGCTGTCGATGCTCGACCGCTATCGCCTCACGTCCAACTCGGACGCGCACTCGCCGGGCAAGCTCGGCCGCGAGGCCACCACCTTCGACTGCGATCTGGATTATTTCGCGATCCGCCGCGCGCTCGAGACCGGCGCCGGCTACGCGGGCACGGTCGAGTTCTTTCCCGAGGAAGGGAAGTATCATCTTGACGGCCATCGCAAGTGCGGCTTGCGGATGACGCCGGAGGCGAGTCTCGCCAACGGCAATCGCTGCCCGGTATGCGGCGAGGCGGTCACGATCGGCGTGCTGCATCGCGTCAATGCGCTCGCCGACCGCAGCGAGATGCAGGCGGAGGCGGCGGCGCCGGCCACGGCGGGCGAGGTCCGGAGCCTCGTGCCGCTGCCGGAAATCCTGTCGGAGCTTGCTGCGAGCGGCGTGCAGTCGAAAATCGTCGAGCGTGGTTACGACCGGCTCTTAACCAAGCTCGGCGCGGAGCTTGCCATCCTTCAGTCCGTGCCGGTGGAGGAGATCGCGCGGGCGGAATCCCCGGTTCTGGCCGAGGCGATTTCGCGGCTCAGGGCTGGCAAAGTGATCCGCGAGTCCGGCTATGATGGCGAGTACGGCATCATCCGCCTGTTCGAAGCCGGGGAATTGAAGGGTCTCACCGGCGGCGTGCTGTTCGAGGCGCCGATCATGAAGCGACCGACTAACGAAGCAACAAAGAAAGCGCCGCCCGCCGCGGCGCCGCGTGTCGCTCCGGCGAGGGCGACCGAAATTGCCGGCGATCTGGACGAGGACCAGCGCGCGACCGTCGAAATCATCGACGGGCCGCTGTTGATCGTGGCGGGCCCGGGCTCGGGCAAGACGCGGACGCTGACTGAGCGCATTGCCCATATCGTCGAGCAGGGCGTTCCGCCGGAAAGCTGCCTCGCCGTCACCTTCACGCGGCGCGCGGCGGCAGAGATGCGCGAGCGGCTGGCGCGGCGCCTGCCTGCCGCCGATCGGGTTCCGGTCCACACCTTCCATTCGCTCGGGCTTTCGATTTTGCGTGAGCATGCAGAGGCGGCCGGGCTGCAGCGCGGCTTCCGCATCGCGGGCGAGGCGGAGCGCGCCGCCATGCTTGCCGAAGCCTTCAAGGTTCCGGCGCGCCGGGCGGAGACGCTGCTTACCGCCATCTCCAAGGCCAAGCGCACGCAAACGACGCCGGCCGGCGAAGTGACCGAGGCGCTGGCCGCGTACCGGAACGCGCTCGCGGCACGAAACTGGATCGACTTCGACGATCTCGTGGGACTTGCGATGAAGCTGCTCACGGACAATCCCGCGCTTGCCGCGCGCTATCGCGAGCGCTTCCGCTACATCTCGGTCGACGAGCTCCAAGACATCGATGACCAGCAGTACCGGCTGCTTGCGCTTCTTGCGCCGGCGGGCGCCAACGTCTGCGTCATCGGCGACCCGGACCAGGCGATCTACGGCTTCCGGGGCGCCGACGCCGCCTGCTTCGGCCGTTTCAAGCAGGACCACCAGAAGGCCCGGCTCGTCGGCTTGCGCAAGAACTATCGCTCTCGTGGAACGATCATCGCCGCCTCGTCGCAGATCATCACCGCGTCGCGGCATCAGCCGGCGGCGTCTGTGCTCCACGACATGCATGACCGCATCACCATCCATGGCGCGCCGAGCGAGCGCGCCGAGGCGGAGTTCGTGGTCTCCACCATCGAGCACCTGCTCGGCGGCCACAATCTTTTCTCCATCGATAGCGGGCGCGCCGACGGCGCGGAATCGAACCTGTCCTTTGCCGATATCGCCGTGCTTTGCCGCACCGGCGCGCAGTTGAGCGTCCTCGGCGAGGCCTTCGCGCGTTCGGGCATGCCGTTCAACAAGCATTCGCACGAACCGATCGCGGCGCAGCCCGCGGTGCAAGCCTTGCTTCGCGCGCTGGACAAGGACAGCGGTAAGAAGCTCGCCGACCAGATCGACACGGCGCCGGTGACCGATCCGAGGTTGGAAGCGGCTGCGATCGAGACCGCGCGGCAATACCTGAGAGAGCTCGCCGAGGCGCATGGGCAGGACCGTGCAAAATTCTTCGATGCGGTCGCGCTCGCCACCGAGAGTGATTTCTGGGACGAGCGCGCCGAGCGTGTCTCGCTGCTCACCCTCCACGCGGCGAAGGGGCTCGAGTTCGCCGTCGTCTTCATCGTCGGCCTCGAGGACGGAATCCTGCCGCTGCACTGGCACGATCTCGACGCCGCCACCGCCGCCGAGGAGCGGCGGCTGTTCTACGTGGGCATGACGCGGGCGAAGGACCGGCTGTTCCTCAGCCGCGCGCAGCAGCGCAATTGGCACGGGCGGGTGCAGAAGCTGCCGCCGTCGCCGTTCCTGCGCGACATCGAGGAAGTGCTCACCAAGCACCAGCGCAGCGAGCGCAAGCGCGGCGGCAAGCAGCTCAACTTATTGTAATCCTTTGATTTTACGCGCTGCTACTTAGCCGGCGTGAACATGGGCAGCGGCGGACCGCCGTCGCTCGGCTTGAACGTGACCCGCACAGCCTGGCCGATCTTCACCGCGTTGGGGTCGCAGTCGACGATGTTGGTGATCATGGTCGGCCCTTCGGCGAGCGTCACGTAGGCGACCACGTAGGGCACCGGCGCGCGGCGCATGACGCTGTAGCTGTAGATCGTTCCCTTGCCGGAAGCCTCGACCCAGGTGGTGTCGTCGCTGAAGCAGAACGGGCAGATCGAGCGCGGGTAGAAGTGCGGCTCGCCGCAGGCATTGCACTTCTTGATGAGCAGCCGGCCTTTGGCCGCCGCGGCCCAGTAGGGCTTGGTCTCCGGACTCTGATCGGGCGCCTCGAGCTTTCGTTCGGCCATGCTCTACTCCCGCTCCATGATGACGGTGCCGCTGCCATGGCGCGTGGCGAGCGCGCCGCCGGTGCCGTGGGCGAGCACCAGATCGCAGTTCTTCACCTGCACCTTGGGATGCGCTTCGCCGCGCGCCTGGCGCACCGCCTCCAGGATCTTGGTCATGCCGCCGCGGTTGCCGGGATGATTGTTGCAGAGCCCGCCGCCGTCGGTGTTGAACGGCAGCTTGCCGACGCCGGAGATCAGGTTGCCGTCGGCGACGAAGCGGCCGCCCTGGCCTTTGGCGCAGAAGCCCACGTCCTCGATCTGCATCAGCACGGTGATGGTGAAGGAGTCGTAGAACGACGCGTACTTGATGTCGGCGTGCTTGACGCCGGCTTCGGCGAACGCGGCGGGACCGGACCACACACCGGCCGAATAGGTGATGTCGATCTTGCCGCCGTTCTGGTGCTTCACCGCTTCGC
Source organism: Xanthobacteraceae bacterium (assembly GCA_035601815.1). Lineage (GTDB taxonomy): Bacteria > Pseudomonadota > Alphaproteobacteria > Rhizobiales > Xanthobacteraceae > DATNNN01. The sequence goes on from DATNNN010000160.1 coordinate 38,334, forward strand.
CGGCGCCGCGCACCGTCACTAGCGGGCGCTTCAGGCTTTTCGCGATCTCCGGCCGCGTCACCACTACGGCGCCGCCGCCGTCGCTGATGACGCAGCAGTCGAGCCGGTGCAGGGGGTCGGCCACCAGCGGGGAGTTCACCACCTGCTCCACGGTGACTACGTCGCGCAGCATGGCGTGCGGATTGTATTGGGCGTGGTGGGAGGCGGCGACCTTGATCCAGGCGAGCTGCTCGCTGGTGGTGCCGAACTCGTGCATGTGGCGCATGGCCACCATGCCGTAAAGATTGAGGATGGCGGCGCCGTAGGGCACCTCGAACGGCTTGTCGGGCATCGGGCCGAAGCTGCGGCCGAGGTGCGAACCGATGCCTTCGGCACGCGGCCGGCCGGCAAGCGTGATCAACGCCACGTCGCATTTTTCCGCGGCGATGGCCCGCGCAGCGTGGCCGAGATGAATGATGTAGGAGGAGCCGCCGGTGTCGGTGCCGTCCACGTAGCGGAGCTTCAAGCCCAGATAGTCGGCCATGGAGAGCGGGCCGATCCCCGGCGCGTCGCCGGCGCAGAAATAGGCGTCGACGTCCGATTTGGAGAGCCCGGCGTCCGCGAGCGCGCCCTTGGCAACCTCGGCGTGGAGCTGCGCCAGCGATTTGTCGTCGGCCTTGCGCGTCGGGTGCTCGTAGATGCCGGCGACGTAGGCCTTTCCCTTGAGGCTCATTTCGGTTCGACCCCTGACCTGTTAATTTCCTTATCCACGCGCGGCACAAACAGCGCAACCGTGACAGGAGGAAGCAGGATGGGCGAAACGCTGGCGGTGCCCGCGCTCGAATATCTGGTCGCGATCAATGCCGACGTCGGCAAGGTCGTCTCCCTCGGGCCGGGTCCGCTCGGCGAGCGTCGCGTCGTCGATATTCTCGGGGGCCACTTCGAGGGCCCGCGGCTGCGCGGCAAGGTGCTCGGCGGCCAGGACTGGCAGATCGCGCGTAGCGACGGGGTGCTCGATATCGATGCCCGCTACACGATCGAAGCTGATAGCGGAGCCAAGGTTCGGGTGGTGAGCCAGGGCTACCGGCACGGGCCGCCGGGGGTGATGGCGCGTCTCGCGCGCGGGGAGGACGTGGACCCCGCCGACTATTTCTTCCGTACCGTGATTCGCTTCGAGACCGGCGATGCCGGGCTCGCCTGGCTGAACAAGACGCTTGCGGTCGCTACCGCAGTGCGAAAAGCCCGGCGGGTGGAGATTCGCGCCTGGCGCCTGCTCTAGGCGCCCGTCTACGCTGCGACATCGGACTTGGTCATCGTGGCGGCGAATTAATTTGACGCCTTGGCCCAAAGACGATTCTTGTGGCCTGCCCGATGTCTCAGAGGTGAGCGAGTGTCGAAAAAGCGCGATCGGCCGACGGAAGACGCGGTCGAGGCGCGCGAGGAGCGCCTCGCCTGGCACCAGCGCGAGCCCAAGCATCTCGCGCTCGGCCTTGAGCGCATCGGCCTCATCGCGTTGCGCTACCGCTTCGCTACTGTGGTCGCGCTTGTTGTATTCACGATTCTCGCCGTTTTCGGAATCGAGCGCATCAAGGTCGACGATTCGCTGAGCCAACTCTTTCGCTCCAACTCCGTCGAGTTCAGGCAATACGAAGAAGTATCGCGGCGTTTCCCCTCCAGCGAGTTCGACGTTCTGGTCGTCATCGAAGGCAAGGAGCTGCTTGCCCGCAAATCGCTCGAGGCCATCCGCGAGCTCGTCACCGACCTGCAATTGATCGACGGCACGCGGGGCATCATCTCGCTGTTCTCGGCGCGTCAGCCCCCGGAGGCCGGGCAACTGCCGGCGCCGCTGTTCCCGGAAAAGCTTCCGGAAGGCGCCGAGTACCAGAAGCTGATCGAGCGGGTGCTGTCGAACGAGCTGATACGCGGCAAGCTGTTGTCGGAGGACGGCGAGCTCGCGCTGATCGTGCTCTCGCTCGACCCGTTGATGGTGGAAAGCAAGGGGCTGTCCACCACCGTCGACGAGGTGCGCAAGACCATGGTCGAGAACCTTGCCGGCACCAACCTCAGAGCCCAGCTCTCAGGCGTGCCCGTGATGCAGCTCGAGATTCGCAATGCGGTCGAGCGCGACCGGCTCATCTACAACGCGCTCGGCTTCATTGCTGGCTGCGTGGTGGCGATCCTGTTCTTCCGCCGCGTGTCGTTCATGATCATCGCGGCGGGGCCGCCGTTGATCGCGATCCTGCTCGCGCTCGGCACGCTCGGCTGGCTCGACTTCCGCCTCAACATGTTTCTCAACGTGATGACGCCGCTCATCATGGTGATCAGCTTCTCCGACTCGATGCAGCTCACGTTCTTCGCTCGCGACCGGCTGCTGCACGGCGACAGCAAGTTCGAGGCGATGCGCAAGGCGATCCTGGTGGTGGGGCCGGCGTGCGTGCTGACCCACGCCACCGCCGGTATCTCCTTCGTCGCGCTGCTGTTTTCCGATTCCAACCTGATCCGCACCTTTGGCGAGGCGGGGCTGACCGCGACGATCATCGCCTTCGTCGCGGTGCTGATGCTGGTGCCGCTGTTCGGCGTGCTGTTCATCCGCAAGGAGGATCAGTTCGCCGCCCAGGTGAAGGGCGCGGACCGGGCGGTGGACGCGTTGCGCCAGGTATGCGGATGGATCGCGGCGCGGATGGTGCGCCGGCCCGGGCTCAACAGCCTGATCAGCGTGCTCGTCGTCGCCGGCCTGGTCGCGCTCTACATGAACCTCGAGCCGCGCTATCGCCTCGCCGACCAGGTGCCCAACCGCGAGCAGGCGGTGGAAGCGAGCAGCCGTCTCGACGCCAAGCTCACCGGCGCCAATCCGGTCGATATCTTGATCGAATTCCCGGGCGGCGCCGACCTCTATTCCGACGTGACGTTGAAAACCATCGCCGATGTGCACGCCATCCTCGAGAAGCAGGCGGGCGTCGGCAACGTGTGGTCGCTAGAAACGCTCCGCCGTTGGCTCGCCGAAAAGGCGGGAAAATCGGACGTCGCGAGCCTCAAGGAGTACGTTGATCTTCTGCCCGAGCATCTCACCCGCCGGTTCGTGTCGCCGGAGAGGAACGCGGTGGTCGTGTCGGGCCGCATTCCGGATATTGACGCGAGCGACCTCCTGCCGGTGATCGAACAGCTCGACAAAACGCTCGACACGGTGCGCAAGGCGCATTCCGGTTACAAGATCTCGGTCACCGGCCTGTCGGCGATTGCCGCGCGCAATAGCGCGAGCATGATCGGAAAATTGAACAAGGCGCTCACGGTGGAGATCGTGTTCGTCGCCGCCTTCATCGGCCTCGCGTTCCGCTCGTTCTTCGTGATGGCGGTGAGCATCCTGCCGGGCGTCTTCCCGATCGTGGTTTCCGGCGCGGTGTTGTGGGCGATGGGGGAGGGGCTGCAGTTCGCGAGCGTCGTGGCGCTGACGGTGTCGTTCGGCCTCGCGCTGTCGGCGACGATCCACTACCTCAACCGGCTGCGCCTCGAGTACAAGGAAGGCGAGGACCCGGCGCAGGGCGTGATCCGGCCGACGGTGCTGGTGGGGCCGGCGCTGATCCTGACGTCGCTCGTGCTTGCCTGCGGGCTCGCGGTGACGATCTTCTCCGACCTGCCGTCGCTGCGCCTGTTCGGCTGGCTCAGCGCGTTCGCCATGATCGCCGCGCTGATCGGCGATCTGCTTATCCTGCCGGCGACGGTGATGTTCCTGCGCCAGATGATCCGGCGCGTGCGCAGCGCGCGCCTGCGCGCGGCGGAGTAGACCCGATTATCGCTTGGCGAGACTGATCGTGACCGACGAAACGTCGGTGCCGGTCGGTCGAATGGCCACCGATTGGGTATTGCCGCGGGTGCTGACGGTCAGGGTCGCGAGAAAACCGATGCCCTGGATGTTTGCCTGCAGATTGCCGCCGCTGGCGCGGCCGGACACGCTGCCGGTGGCGCCGCGGCTCAACTCGGTCCAGGTGCCGAAGACATTTCCGTTGTCATAGCCGACGCTGCTGGTCACGTCGAACTTGTAGCTGTCGCTGGCGCAGCGAAGATCCTGCTGCATGTTCATGCCCTGATTGGTGACGGTATAGCCGGCACGGCAGCGAATGCGTTCGCTCGCGCCGTTCGACATCGTGATCGTGCCGGCCCCGTGCCATGACCCGGCGAGGCCGGCGAAAGGCGCCTCGCGCTGCGCGAGCCCCGGGGAGGCGAACAGCAAGATGGCGACCGCGAGCGCCGCTGTCTTCGGCGCACGGACGGGCAAGTCTAGCGGAGATGACATGTGTTGCGTTCCCCCGGCTTTTTGGCCACTGAAAGCTAGCGCGATTCGCGTGCGAAGGGCAGCGTACACATTTCGCGCACGACGATTTTTTGGGCGTCGGGTCATCCCCCGGATCAAGGCACTCGTACCGCGCCCCCACATACACTAGGCTTCCTCCGAGCCGGATGACCGGCATGGGACAAGGATCGCGGGAGTAGCCAATGGCAAGCGTTCGTTCCGTTATATTGGGAATTGCGGCAGTAGCGGCTTCCGCGGCGGTGCCGGCGGGCGCGCCGGCCGCCGACCTCAAGATCGCGCTCATCGCCGGCAAGACCGGCGCGCTCGAGGCTTACGCCAAGCAGACCGAAACCGGCTTCATGCTCGGGTTGGAATATCTCACCAAGGGCACCATGAATTGGGAAGGGCGCAAGATCGTCGTCAGCGTCAAGGACGACCAGCTCAAGCCAGATCTCGCCCGCTCGCTCTTGGAGCAGGCCTACAATGACGAGAAGGTAGACATCGCCGTCGGCACCACGTCGTCGGCCGCCGCGCTCGCCATGCTGGCAATCGCCCAGGACTACAAGAAAGTGTTGCTGGTGGAGCCCGCCGTCGCCGACGCCATCACGGGCGAACGGTGGAACCGCTACATCTTCCGCACTGGCCGCAACTCGACCCAGGACGCCTTCGCTGCCGCGGCGGCGTTCCCAAAGACGGGCGAGGTGAATGTGGCGACGCTGGCGCAGGACTACGCCTTCGGCCGCGATGGCGTCGCGGCGCTGAAAGCGGCGCTCGCCGCCATCCGGCCGAACGTGAAGGTGGTGTCGGAGGAATACGCGCCGCAGAACACCACCGATTTCACCGCCTACGCGCAGCGGCTATTCGACGCGCTCAAGGACAAGTCGGGCAAGAAGGTGATCTCGATCATCTGGGCGGGGCCGCATCCGCTGCCGAAGATCGCGGCACTCGATCCCAAACGTTACGGCATCGAGATCGCACCGGGCGGCAACATCCTGCCGGTGATGCAGCTCTACAAGGAATATCCAGGCGTCGAGGGCGCCATCTACTACTACTGGAACTTCCCCAAGAACGAGATGAACCAGTGGCTGGTGGCCGAGCACCAGAAGCGCTTCGGCACACCGCCCGACTTCTTCACCGCCGGCGGCTTCGCAGCGGCCGCCGCCGTGCTCGCCGCGGTCAAGGCCGCGGGCTCGACCGACACCGAGGCGCTGATCAAGGCCATGGAGGGTCTCTCCTTCGACACGCCCAAGGGCAAGATGACCTTCCGCAAGGAGGATCATCAGGCGCTGCAGGAGATGTATCACTTCAAGGTCAAGGCGAACGCCCAGGGCAACGATCTCCTCGATCTCGTCGCGGTGATCCCGCCCGCCGACATGCCGATTCCGGTCCGCGTCAAGCCGTGAGCCAACGGCGGCCGGGTGGAAATCGCCCGGCCGTCAGGCCCTCCGACGGATGAGTCCCGCCCCCGTCCTCGAAACGCGCGATCTCACCATCCGCTTCGGCGGTCACGTGGCGGTGAACCGAGTTAGCTGCGCGTTCCGGCCGGGGAGCCTCACCGCCATCGTCGGACCGAACGGCGCCGGCAAGACCACGTACTTCAATTTGATCTCAGGCCAGCTCGCGGCCAGCGCCGGCAGCGTTCTCGTCAAGGGCGAGGACGTGACGCGGCTCTCGGCTTCGGCGCGCACCCGGCGCGGCCTCGGGCGTGCGTTCCAGCTCACCAATCTCTTTCCCAATCTGACGGTGTTCGAGAACGTGCGGCTCGCGGTGCAGGCCCGCGCCCGCGCCGGCCTCGACCTCCTCACGCTATGGAACGACCGGCGCGATCTCATGGACGCCGCCGACGCAATTCTCGATCGCGTTCGCCTCGGGGACAAGCGCGAGGCCGCGGCGAGCGCGCTCTCTCACGGCGACCAACGCAAGCTCGAGGTGGCGTTATTGATCGCGCTCGAGCCCGACGTGTTCATGTTCGACGAGCCCACCGCTGGCATGTCGGTGGACGAGGTGCCGACTATCCTCGAGATCATCGCGGAGCTGAAACGTGACGCCAGCAAGACGATCTTGTTGGTGGAGCACAAGATGGACGTGGTGCGCTCGCTCGCCGAGCGCATCATCGTGCTGCACAACGGCACGCTCGTCGCCGACGGCAAACCGGTGGAGGTGATGGCCTCCGACATCGTGCGCGAGGCCTATCTCGGCCAGGAGCTCGCCGATGCCTGAGCCCATGCTCGCGCTCGAAGGCGTGCACACCCACATCGGCCGTTACCACATCCTGCAGGGCGTCGATCTCGTGGTGCCGCGCGGCGGCTTCACGATCCTGTTGGGACGCAACGGCGTGGGAAAAACCACGACGCTGCGCACGATCATGGGGCTTTGGAAGACGTCGCAAGGGCACGTCCGGTTCGCCGGCGAAGATGTGACCACGCGGGCGACGCCCGATATCGCCAGCGCCGGCATCGCCTATGTGCCGGAAAATATGAGCATTTTTTCGGGTCTGACAGTGAAGGAGAACCTGTTGCTGGCGACGCGGAGCGGTGAGCTCGATCCTGGCCGGCTTGCCTGGATCTTCTCCCTCTTCCCGGCGCTCGAGCGCTTCTACAGCCTCGCCGGCGGCGCGCTCTCCGGCGGGCAGAAGCAGATGTTGTCCATTGCCCGCGCGCTAATCGAGCCGCGCGAGCTCCTGCTCGTCGACGAGCCGACGAAGGGGCTTGCGCCCGCGATCGTCACCAACATGATCCGCGCCTTTCGCGAGGTGAAGAAGGCGGGCGCGACCGTGCTCCTGGTCGAACAGAATTTCCTCGCGGCGCGCGCGCTCGGCGACACGGTGGCGGTGATGGACGACGGCCGCGTCACCCATCGCGGGACGATGGCGGAGCTCGCCGCCGATCGCTTGCTGCAGCAGCGCCTGCTCGGGCTGCATCTGGACGTGCATCAATGAGCGACGCGACGATTCCCGTGAAAGAGGAGGCGGCGCTCGCCGTCGCCCGCATCGATTGGATTCCGATCGCGCTCACGGTCGGCATCGCGCTCGCGGCACTTCCGCTCGTCGGCAGCTTCCCGACCTGGGTGACGCTCACGGTGGCGGGGCTCGCCATGGGCATGATGATCTTCATCATGGCGTCGGGACTGACCCTGGTGTTCGGATTGATGGACGTGATCAACTTCGGCCACGGCGTATTCATCTCGGTCGGCGCCTACGTGAGTCTCTTGGTGCTGTGGCCGCTCGCTGGCTGGGTAGCGGCGCCGTCGGTAGTACTCAACGTAAGCGTCCTGCTCCTTTGCATCCTGGTCGCGATGGCGACGACGGGCCTGTTCGGCTGGGCGTTCGAGCGGGTGATCGTGCGCCCGGTCTATGGCCAGCACCTGAAGCAGATCCTTGTCACTATGGGCGGCCTCATCGTGGTCGAGCAGCTCATCCACGTATTCTGGGGCGCGAGCCCGATCACCATCGCCTTGCCGGAAACCTTTCGCGGCGCCTTCGCCTTCGGGCCGGACGTGGTGGTGGAGCGCTATCGCGTCATCGTGGTGGCGGTGGGGCTCGTGGTGCTTGCGGGGATGCTGCTGGTGCTCGGCCGCACCCGCATCGGGCTGCTCGTGCGCGCCGGGGTGGAGAATCCGGAGATGGTGGAGGCGCTCGGCTATCACATCCGCCGGCTGTTCATCGGCGTGTTCGTGATGGGCTCGGCGCTCGCCGGCCTCGGCGGGGTGATGTGGGGCTTCTACCAGCAAACGCTCACCGCCGGCATGGGCATGCAGGTGTTGGTGCTGATCTTCATCGTCGTCATCATCGGCGGGCTCGGCTCGATCGGCGGCTGCTTCATCGGGTCGCTCATCGTGGCGCTGGTCGCGAACTATGCCGCGTTCCTCGAGCCGAAGATCGCGCTCGTCTCCAACATCGCGCTCATGCTGATCGTGCTCCTGTGGCGGCCGCAGGGGCTTTATCCCGTGAACAAGCACTGACGCCGATGCTCGCCCGTCTCCTCTCCCGGGATCTTCCGCGCTCCGGTGCGCTTTCGGCAGCGCTGCTCGTCATCCTAATCGGCCTTGCGTTCGCGCCGTTTCTGTTCGCCGGCGCACAGCCGCTGAACGTGGCGGCCAAGATCTGCGTGTTCGTGCTCTTGGTCGCGGCCTACGATCTGCTACTTGGCTACACCGGCATCGTCTCCTTCGCCCACACCATGTTCTTCGGCATCGGCGGCTATGGCGTCGCCATCGCGCTCGCCCGCTTCGACGCAGGCTGGGGCGCGCTGGCGCTCGGGATCGTCGCCGCCTGCGCCCTCGCGGGCGCGCTCGCTCTCGTCATCGGGCTCTTCTCGCTCCGGGTGCGCGCGATCTTCTTCGCCATGATCACGCTGGCGGTGGCGTCGGTGTTTGCGGTGCTCGCGTCGCAGCTCTCCGGCATCACCGGCGGAGAGGACGGGCTGAACTACCGCGTGCCCGAGCTTCTGCGGCCGTCGTTCCGCCTGTTCGAGAACCCGGTCTTCGGCACCGTGGTGAACGGCCGGATCGTCACCTATTACGTCGTGTTCGCCGTGGCGCTCGCGGGCTTCCTGGTGCTGCTTCGCATCGTTAACTCGCTGTTCGGCCGCGTGCTCCAGGCGATCCGCGAGAATGACTTCCGCGCCGAGGCGCTGGGCTATCCGGTGGTGGTCTATCGGTCGATCGCGAGCGTCATCTCGGCGGTGGCGGCGGCGCTCGCCGGCATACTCTTGGCGCTGTGGCTGCGCTACACCGGGCCGGACACGACGCTCTCCTTCACCATAATGATCGACGTGCTGCTCATGGTGGTGATCGGCGGCATGGGCACGCTCTATGGCGCGGTCATCGGCGCCACCTTAATGATCATGGCGGAGAACTATCTGCAGGTGCTCATGGGCCGCCTCAGCGAGGCCACGGCCGGGCTGCCACTGTTGCCCGCGCTGTTCTCGCCGGACCGCTGGCTGTTGTGGCTCGGCATTCTGTTCGTGCTGAGCGTCTATTTTTTCCCTGCAGGCATTGTTGGCCGGCTGCGCGCGGGCGCGGCGCGGAACTCGTAGGGCTCAAGCCTCCCGGGCGACCCCGAAGGCCCCTGAAACGCATTGTGAATGTGCGGGCGCTTGTGCTTTCCTTGCCATCGAACGGCTCAAGCGCCACGGCGGTCGCATCGCGGCCGGGCAAGGGGCGCGCATGGGGGAGCAAAATATGCGTATTTGGCTGACCGCGGTATCGGCGGTGGTGCTCTCGGCTTCGCTCAACACTGCAGGCGCCCAGGAAGTCACGCTCAAGGGCATCACGTCGTTCGCCGAGAAGACGTTCTACTCGCGCGGCTTTGAGAAGTTCATCGACAAGGTCAATGCCGACGGCAAGGGCGTGATCCAGATCAACTACATCGGCGGGCCGAAGGCGATGCCGCCGTTCGAGGTCGGCAACGCGCTCAAAGGCGGCGTCGTCGACATCGCCAACGTCACCGGGGCCTTCTACACCAACCTCATGCCCGAGGCCGACGCCTGGAAGCTCACCGAGCGGCCGATGTCGGAGCTGCGCAAGAACGGCGGCTACGACTACATGGCGAAGATCTACGACCAGAAGCTCAACGCCATCCTGCTCGCGCGCCACATCGACAACAATCCGTTCCACCTCTACCTGAACAAGCCGATCGACAAGATCGACCTCACGGGCCTCAAGCTGCGCATCACGCCGGTCTATCGCGACTTCTTCCAATCGCTCGGCGCCACCGTCGTGCAGACCGCACCGGGCGAGGTCTACACCGCGCTCGAGCGCGGCGTGGTCGACGGCTACGGCTGGCCGATCACCGGCATCTTCGATCTCGGCTGGCACGAGAAGACCAAGTACCGTGTCGATCCCGGCTTCTACTCGGCCGAGGTCAGCATCCTGATCAACAAGGCGACGTGGGACCGGCTCAACGACGCGCAGAAGAAGGTCGTCACCGACGCCGCCGTGTGGCTCGAAGGCCAGGCCCAGGACACGGTCAAGGAGAACGAGGCCGACATCGCCAAGCAGAAAGCTGCCGGCATCCAGGTGATCGAGTTCAAGGGCGCCGATGGCGCCGCCTTCCGCGCTAAGGCGTACGAGGCGGGCTGGGCCGGCGTCATCCGGCAGAGTCCCGAGCACGGCCCGAAGCTCCGGGAGTTCTTCTCCAAGGCCAAGTAGCGGGTCGAGCATCACGCCGGCGAGGAGCGCGACATGGATCGCTTGTCCGGGGCGTTCGGCCGCTTTCTCGATTGGCTGATGGGCTTGGCCTGCCTGCTGCTGTTCGCCATGACGCTGTTGATCGGCGGCGACGTGTTCACGCGCAACGCCGGTGTCGGCGGCATCGCGTGGAGCAACGAGGTGTCCGAGAACATCCTCTATCTCATCACGCTGTTCTCGGCGCCGTGGCTGCTGCGCCAAGGCCAGCATATCCGCGTGGACATCCTGCTGCGCGCGATTCCTGCCGGCGTCGGATGGGTGCTGGAGTGGATCGGCGACCTCTTGGGTTTCGCCTGCTCGGTCTACTTCGTCTGGTACGGCTTCAAGGTGCTGGCTGCCAGCTACCAGGCGGGCGCGATCAACATCAAAACCCTGGTTACGCCGGAATGGTGGCTGCTCGCGCCCCTGCCGATCGCGTTCCTGCTGGTGGCGATCGAGTTCATCTTCCGCATGCGCCGCCTCGCCCACGGCGAACGGGCGCCGCGTACCGACGCGGTGTCGGTGTCATGACCTGGCAGCTCGCCGCGCTGCTCCTGCTCGGTGGATCGACGGTGTTGCTGCTGCTCGGCATGCCGGTGGCGCTTTCCTTCGTCGCCATCAACATCGTCGGCGCGTTCCTCTATCTCAGCGGCGAGGCCGGACTCTCCCAGGTGGTGCGCAACAGCGTCGTCTCGGTCATGAGCTTCTCGCTCACGCCGATCCCGCTCTTCATCCTGATGGGCGAGGTCCTGTTCCACACGGGCCTTGCCGTCCGCGTCATCGACGGCGTCGAGCGGCTCATCCGCCAGGTGCCGGGCCGGCTCGCCGTGGTCGCCGTGGTCGCCGGCACCGTGTTCTCGGCGATCTCGGGCTCCACCATCGCCACCACCGCCATGCTCGGCTCGCTGATGTTGCCGATCATGCTCGCCCGCGGCTATCACCCCACCATGGCGACCGGACCCATCATGGCGATCGGCGCCGTGGACATGCTGATTCCACCCTCGGCGCTGACCGTGCTGCTAGGCTCGCTTTCGGGAATCTCGATCTCCAAGCTTTTGATCGGCGGCGTGGTGCCGGGCTTGATGCTGTCCGTTGCTTTCGTCGTCTACATCATCGTGCGCGCGAAGATCTCGCCCCGGCTCGCGCCGCCGACGCCCATCGCTAAGGCGGCAGGCTGGGAGAACTGGCGCCTGCTCATCCTCTATGTCGTGCCGCTGATCACGATCTTCGCCGTGGTGGTCGGCGCCATGTCGGCGGGGTTCGCGACACCCACGGAATCCGCAGCACTCGGCGCCATCGCCACTATGGCGCTCGCCGCGCTCTACCGCGTCTTGACCGTCGACGCCCTGGTGAGGTCGCTCCGGGGCACGGTGGCGATCACCGGCATGATCCTGTTCATCATCCTCGGCGCCACCACCTTCTCCCAGATCCTGAGTTTTTCCGGCGCCACCGACGGAATCGTCTCCCTCATCCTCGGCCAGGGCTTCTCGGAGCTCGCGCTCGTGGCCCTGATGATGGCGACGCTGGTGTTCCTCGGCATCTTCGTCGACCAGGTCAGCATGATGCTGATCACGCTGCCCGTCTTCATGCCGCTGGTGACGAGGCTCGGCGTCGATCCCATCTGGTTCGGCGTCCTATTTCTTATCTGCATGCAGCTCGGCCTCTTGCTGCCGCCGCACGGGCTTCTGCTCATGACCATGCGCGGCGTGGCGCCGCCGGAAGTGACGTTCGCCCACATCTTTCAGGCGGTCGTTCCCTATGTGATCATGAGCCTGTTGCTGCTCGGCCTTCTGTTGCTCGTGCCGCAAATCGCCACCTGGCTGCCCAACCTCTTGATCGGTTGAATGCGGAATTGAGGAGTCCGATGAAAGGCAATTCCACGGTCGCCGCCGTCATCGCGCGCGATCTCGCCGCGCTCGGCGCGCGGCGCTGCTTCGGCCTGCTCGGCACCGCGAACTTCAAGATCACGCATGCGCTGGTGGAGGCGGGCGTCGAGCTGATCTCGGCCCGCCATGAAGGCAACGCCGCTACCATGGCCGACGCCTATGCCAAGGCCACCGGCGAGCTCACGCTCGTCAGCGTCCACTCGGGGCCCGGCCTCACCAACGCCATCACCGGCATCGGCGAGGCCGCGAAGAGCCGCACGCCCCTCGTGGTGCTGGCGGGCGACGTGCCCACCGGCGCGGTGCGATCGAACTTCTACATCGAGCAGGCCGAGCTCGCGCGCTCCGTCGGTGCGGTGTCCGAGCGCATCCACACGCCGCAGACGGCGCGCGCCGATACGTTGCGCGCCGTCACCCGCGCGTTGCGCGACCGCCAGACCGTGGTGCTGTCGCTCCCCACCGACGTGCAGGACGCGGAGCTCCCCGCGAGCAACGCGCCGCTCGCGTTGCCGCCCGATCCCGGCCGACTGCAGCCGGATCCCGCCGCCGTGCGCCGTCTCGCCGAAGCGCTCGCGTGCGCCGAACGTCCGCTCATTCTCGGCGGGCGCGGCGCCGTGTTGTCCGACGCGGAGGAGGCGCTCGTCGCGCTTGCCGACCGCACCGGCGCGCTGCTCGCCACGTCCGCGTGCGGGCACGGGCTGTTTGCCGGAAATTTCTGGTCGCTCGGCATCTGCGGCGGCTTCTCGTCGCCCATCGCCGACGCGTTGATCCCCGAGAGCGACCTCATCGTCGGCTTCGGCGCGAGCTTCACCCAGTGGACCACCAAGAAGGGCAAGCTCACCGCCGGCGCTACCATCGCTCAGGTCGATGTGGAGGCCGCGAAGCTCGGCAGCCACACGCCGATTGGGCTCGCGGTCCACGGCGACGCCAAGGCGACCGCCGAGGCGCTGCTCGCCGAGCTCGGCCGGCAAGGCCTCACGAGCCCGCGGCCGGGTCGCCGCAGCGACCGCATGCGCGAGCGCATCCATTCCGGTGACAACCATCACAGCCCGCAGCGGGACGAGTCCACCGCGCACGTCATCGATCCCCGCACGTTGAGCAAGGCGGTGGACGAGATCCTGCCCAAGGATCGCGTGGTAGCGTCGGACTCCGGCCATTTCTGCGGATGGGTGCCGCGCTATCTGCGCGTGCTGAATCCACGCGCCTCATGTCTGAGCCATTCCTTCCAGTCGGTGGGCCTCGGGCTCGCGTCGGCGATCGGCCTGGCCATCGCCAACCCGGGCAAGCTCGCGGTCCTCGGCGCCGGCGACGCCGGATTTCTCATGTCGATTTCCGATCTTGAGACCGCGCTCCGCCTGAAGCTGCGGATGTGCATCCTGATCTACAACGATGCTTCCTTGGCCGCGGAAGTCCACTACTTCCAGCGCAAGGGCTATTCCACTGACATCGTGCAATTCCCCGACACGGATTTCGCCGCCATCGCGCGAGGATATGGCGCGCAAGCGGCGACCGTGCGCACACTCGCCGATCTCGAGCCGTTGCGGAAATGGGTGAAGGACGGCGCCCCCGGTGTGTTCGTGATCGACGGCAAGATCAATCCGGAGCTTGAGGCCGACTGGCACGCAGAGCACTTCCCGTAGTCGCACGCAGGGACTTCATTCACCACGATCATAAGCTGTCAGCGTCTATTGCTGCCTCTTGCCTATAGAACTTCGACCGCTGTCTGCGACCCAATCCCCCATACTGAGTCTTTGCGCTTGACCCAGACGAACCCTTCACCCTTGGAGAGGACGGCGATGTCGATCGGTCCTCCGACGGTCTCCTTTTGCGTCACCGACATCCGTGCCCGAAATGCAGTGAGGTTGACTAGCGCCTCGGCCATCGCTGCAAGATCGTGGCGGGGCAGCGCCGCCACCGCAGCCATAAATGGTTGTGCGTATCGTCTCTGGACCTCTTGTTCCATTTTTTCGTGAAGATCGTTTGCGGCCTTCTCGACCCGCGCGCGCGATCGCCTCTTGCTGCTTTTGCTGGCTTGTACCGGCCGGCGTCTAGCAATCATCTCCACAAATTTCTCTTCGAGCTCCGGAAAAATCCCGCGAATGATCATGTCGATCGTCTCTCTCTGCGCGAACGGAACGATCATTGCGTCGTCATCGCGGGTCACGCGTATGTCGCGTACTTTTGCGTACCTCAGTCTTCCTACCGCAATACTCCCAACGCGATAATGCAGCAGGATGGGAAAAAGATCGGATTCGCCCATGCCGGCGATGACGACCCCGCTTCCGGCGCTTGGCACTGTGGTGTGCATCAAGCGGACGGTCGTCCTAAGAGCCGGCCCGACATGTCGTGACAATTTGAGCGAGCCGAACATTTCCTGCTGCAGCTCGTCGAGAATGTCGCCGTACGCGGCCACAACGTGATCTCCATATGCCGGCCCCAACTCCTCAACGATCGGATGTTTGTTCCACAATTTATGGTCTTCGTGGATCAGTTCTTCCAGAATCCCGCTTGCATTGCTCGCTGCGCTTTTTGTCCGATCTACCAATTTCTTCTTCAATGGGTCCAGATAGAGATCCTGCCATACGTCTTTCACAAACGAGCGGATTTCTGCACGCTGGGCCGATTGTGGGAATAGGGACTCGGTTCCCTCGACGAAGCGAAGGAAGTCATGAGCGTATTGTTCGAGCGTCTCGAATCTACGACCATCGAGCTTCTGGCCATAAATCTTGATGATGATCTCCCAGGGCACGCCCATGAAATCGGCTGACCCATGCGTCATAATGCCGACGGCTGCTGGCGGCGAGAGAGGAAAAAGCTTCTCGGCGCTGTGATAAATTTTCTCGCCTTCACCCAAGGTAACAGCGCTGTCGGCAGCGAGGGCGATTCCGCGCCTATTCATCACGGCGACCTCACAGGTCATGGTTCATCCCCTTCTTGCAAATCCCCGCCATTGAACAGATCCGATCGGTTCTCAAGATCAGAACGGTCTTTTGAGCCAATCGTGCCCAAGCACCAAAGTCTCTAGTTGGCGTCTGCGTCAAAATCGGACGTACTATTCGTATGGAAGCGACGCCAGAACCTGTAACCACGAGGTAACCACGGCGTTCTTGCAGCGTTCCAAAACCCCGAAAACGCCGGCGGTCTTGCGGCAGATTGTGCAGTAGCAGCAAGGCTGCGGCGCGTGAGAATCCACTGAGAATTTCACTGCGCCGCACCGACAGGAACCCTCCAGTCGCATCGGTATGTTCAGCCTCCCTTGCTTCGACGTTCAGCCATAGTGGGCCTATGATGCAACACCCCGCATTGATCGCTGGTTGATTCCGGCGGCGTCTAGGGGATCTCGTAGACCTTCAATTCTTCGGTGACCCCGCGAAGCGTAGCGCAAGACGATCGGCGACGCGGTGATGGCCACGTTGCCGCGCCCGCGTCGGCCGCCTGCCGCAATGCGGCGAAGGGGGCTTGAGCTTGGTTCACGCGAAAAAGCTTACGCCAAAACCGGCGGCGAGAAAGGGGCTGTGCTCTGCTTGTGGCCGCCGTGCTAATATTATCTTGTTTGCAACCCGCGGAGACCCGCATGTCTGTCAAAGTTGCCGTGGTGCAGGCGCCCCCCGTTTTACTCGACCGTGCAGCGACCATTTCGCGGATGCTTCAACATATGGCCGACGTGGCTGCGGCCGGGGCCAAGTTGGTTGTCTTTCCGGAAGCTTATATCCCCGGTTATCCAAGCTGGGTGTGGCGGCTCAAACCGGGTGGCGACATGGTGCTCGCCGGTGAAATCCACGCGCGGCTGCGCGAGCAGGCAGTTGATCTCGCGCGTGGCGACCTGAAGCCGCTCACCGAAGCCGCTGCGCATTACGGCCTCACTATGGTCTGCGGTCTACACGAAATAGACTCTGAGTTCAGCGGCACGACGCTCTTCAATAGTGTGGTCGTCATCGGTCCCGACGGCGCAATTCTCAATCGCCATCGCAAGCTCTTGCCCACTAATCCCGAACGCATGGTATGGGGACGCGGCGATGCGCGTGGCCTGCGCGTCGTGGAAACACCGGCCGGCCGCATCGGGACCCTGATCTGTTGGGAAAATTATATGCCGCTTGCACGCTATGCTCTGTATGCGCAGAATCTGGAGGTTCTCGTCGCACCGACGTGGGACTGCGGCGAGGAGTGGATCGCCAGCATGCGGCACATCGCGCGAGAAGGTGGCTGCTGGGTCATTGCCACGGGCACTGCCATTCAAGCGAGCGACGTGCCCAAGGATTTTCCAGGTCGAGATCGTCTCTTCAGCGACAACGACGAATGGCTATGTGATGGAGGCGCCTTGATCGTGCGGCCATTTGGCAAAGTAGAATCAGGACCGCTCAACCGGGACAAGACGGTGCTCTTCTCTGATATCGACCCTTCACTGGCTCCGCGATCCCGCCGTTCTCTCGATGTGACGGGTCACTACGCACGTCCTGATATTTTTCACCTCCAGGTTAACCGTGCCCCCTTGCCGCCTGTTGAGTTCCGGGATGGCTGATATTGCCCGCTTTGGGTTTCAGACAATCTCTTGAAAATATTCGGGCGCGCCCTCCATACTGATTCAGTTCGGAGGGCTTGTTATTCTAATGGGCGTAATGAGCTTGGCTTTAAAACAATAGGCGCGGGCCGACTTCGCGGTCACGGTCGCGGCTAACCCGTCGCCGCCTGCAGAAGCTCAGCGAGGCCACCGCCGGGCTGCCGCTTTTGCCGGCGCTGTTCTCGTCCGATCGCTGGCTCTTGTGGCTCGGCATCCTGTTCGTGCTGAGCGTTTATTTCTTTCCGGCGGGCATTGTCGGCAGGCTGCGCGCGGGCGCGGCGCGGCGATCGTAAGCTGGCGGTCCCGGCAGGTGATCGGCGTCCCAATTTCCTATCGATCCTTGATGCCGCCTGGCCTACGTCCGGTCCTCCTAAAGTCGAGGAGCAGATACTGTTTTCGCCCCTTTGTCGCGCTATAGCAACGCGCGCGGGCTGACATCTCGACCTCGAAGCCAAGCTCCTCTAACGTTGCCGTTCCGCAAATTGAAGCCGCGCGAAGCGGCCAACAGGAGGAAAACCCATGGTCGACGTTGCCGCCAGATTTCTTCGAGCCGGCCTGTTTGCGTTCGCCGCCGGTCTTTTCGCCTTTGTAGGCGCTGCCGGTGCGGCCGATCCGATTAAAATCGGCGTCACCATTGCCCAATCACCGCCCGGCTCGGTCTCTCAGGGCGTGCAGGTGAAGGACGGGGTCGAAATCGCGGCCGCGATCATCAACGCCGCCGGCGGCGTGAACGGCCGGCTGATCGAGCTCATCTTTGAGGACACCCAGGGCATTCCGGAAAAAGCGCGCGCCGCGGTGGAGAAACTCATTACCCGCGACAAGGTCATCGCCATCGTCGGCGAGCACCAGAGTTCGGCCGCGCTCGTGGGAATGGAAGTCGCGCGCCGCTACCACGTGCTCTACGTCAATACCAACGCGTGGTCGGATGCGGTCCGCGAGAAGGGCTATGCCGAGGTGTTCAATCCCGGCAACTACAACAGCCGCGTCGCCATCGCCATGGCCGACACGATGAAGTCGCTCGGCGTCAAGCGCGTGGTGGCGTTCTGCGAGAACACCGACTACGGCGTCGGTCTCGCCAAGCTGCTCGGCGTTCAGCTCGCCGAGCGCGCACCCGGCATCGAATACAAGTACGAGACGCTCGACCGCGCCGGAAAGGACTTCTTGCCGGCGCTCTTGCCGCTGAAATCCAATCCGCCCGACGCGGTCGTCGAGATCATGCTGCCGCCGGCGGCCTACATCCTGCTCAATCAGTTGAACGAGCAGGGGATCGTGCCGACCTCGAAGACCTGGCTCTACGACGCTTCCGGCATCGCCGACTATCCCGACTTCTGGCAGAACGTCGGCGACGCCGCGAAGAACATGCTCGTCTTCGGCCTCTATCACCCGAAGATGACGCTGCCCGATCTCGGCAAGAAAGTCGCCGCCGACTACACCGCCAAGACAAAGTTCCAGCCGAACCGTCTGTTGTTCCAGGCGGCCGACAGCGTGTTCATCGTGGCCGAGGCGGTCAGGGCCGCGAATTCCACGGAAACGGACGCCCTCATCAAGGCACTGGAGGCGATGAAGTGGACCGGCTCGCGCGGTACAATCACCTTCTCGGCCGAGAAGGCGGGCTACAAATACCATCAGTGGCTCGACGTGCCCTACGTCACGTTCCAGATCACGGCGGTCAAGCAGCCGATCGCGGACACCAAGCTTGTGCAGGATCCGGGTCAGCCGCTCGACGTCTCGCGGCTCGAAAAGACGAAGTAGCTCGCGGCGCATGACAGGAGCGGGAGGCGCCCGGCGTCTCCCGCTCCATGTCTCTCCTCCATGCTCGCGCTGGACCTCACCATCAACGGCTTGATCATCGGCGTATTCTACGCGCTGATGGCGATCGGGCTGTCGCTGATTTTCGGCGTGCTCAAGATCGTGAACTTCGCCCACGGCGAGTTCTACATGGTGGGCGCCTACGCCTATACGCTCGGCGCGCTCATGCTCGGCATCCCGCCCTGGGCGGCGCTCCCCTTTGCGTTTCTGGCGGGCGTGATCGTCGGGCTTATCGTGGAACGGACGCTGATGCGGCCGCTCTACGCGGGATACACTTCCTGGTCGGTGATGCGCGACGAATACGCCGTCATTGTCACCTTCGGCCTCTCGCTTCTTCTGATCAACCTCGTCGACAAGGTCATCGGTCCTTACGCCTACAAGGGACCGGCGCTCGCGCAGGCGTCACGCATCGCGATCGGCCCGATTCTGATCAGTGGCCACCGGCTGGTAGCGGCGCTGCTCGCCGCCGCCGTCATCGTCGCCGTCCTGCTCGTGGTCCGCTATTCCTACTGGGGCCGTCAGATCCAGGCCGTGGCGCAGAACCGTCTCGGCGCATCGCTTGCCGGCATCGACCCCGCCAAGGCGAGCGCCATCGTGTTTGCGCTTGCCGGCGGGCTCGCGGCGATTTCCGGCGCGCTGCTCGCCAACATCTTCAACCCCACGCCCGACGTCGGCGTGTTCCCGGCGATCAAGTCCTACGTGATCGTGGTGCTCGGCGGCATGGGATCGGTGCCGGGCAGCATCATCGCGAGCCTCATCCTCGGCGTCTTCGAGAGCTTCGGCGGCGTCTACATCTCCTACCAGTACCGCGACACCTTCGGGCTCATGATTCTGATCGCCATTCTTCTGTTCCGCCCGCAAGGGCTGTTCGGCGAACGGTCGCGGGACGTGTGACGATGCTACGATTCGGCAACCGCGATCCCAACGGCGGCGACCTTGTGGTGTCGCTGGGCATTCTCGCGTTAGTCGCGGTCGCGCCGGCCTACGTGACCAACGATTACTGGCGTGGCGTTTTGGTCGTGTCGATGTACTTCGCCATGCTCGCCGCCGCCTGGAATCTACTGGCGGGCTATACCGGGCAGTTCTCGCTTGCGCCCGCCGCCTTTGGCATGATCGGCGCCTACGTCACCGGGATGCTGGCCTATTACTACGGAGTCCCGCCACTCATCGGGATCGCCGCCGCCATCGTCGTCGCCGCAGCCATCGGCTTCCTGCTCGGCCGGATCGTGCTGCGCCTGCGCGGGCCGTATCTGGCGCTGACCACGCTATCGTTCGCCGAGATCGTCCGCCTCGTCATCAGCAACTCCATCGATATCACCCGCGGCGACCTCGGACTGAACGTGCCCGGCATCGTCAACCAGCGCATCGTTTACTACTACCTGATGCTAGTCGTGCTGCTCGCGGTCCAGCTCGGGCTCTACTTCCTACTGCGCTCGCGCGCCGGATTGTATTTGCGGGCGATCCGCGACGACGAAACCGCCGCGGCGAGTCGGGGCGTGAAGGTCGTCGTCTGGAAGACCAACGCGTTCACGCTGAGTGCCGCAATCTCCGGCCTTGCCGGTGCGCTTTACGCCCATTTCGCCCAGTTCATCAGCCCGGAGCTGGGGCTCCTGTCGCAGACCGGCATCATCATCTCTATGGCGGTGATCGGCGGCCTCGGCACGCTGCCGGGCCCGATCGGTGCCGCGTTCCTGGTCTATGTCGCTTCGGAGTTCCTGCGCGATTTCGGCGGCTATCAGCTCATCATTTTCGCGCTGCTCGTGATCATCTTCGGCCGCTTCTTCCGCGACGGGCTGTGGGGGATGGTGCGCAAGCTCGTGGCCGGCGCGAAGCGCCGCGCCGCGCCGCCGGCGCCCGCGGAGTAGCCGATGACGCTCCTCGCCATCGCTCAAGTCTCCAAGTCGTTCGGCGGCATCAGGGCGCTCGCGGGGGCCACGTTTTCCGTCGAGCCCAGTGAGCTTGTCGGCCTCATCGGCCCGAACGGCTCCGGCAAGACAACGCTCATCAACATCCTGAGCGGGCATCTCGCGGCCGAGGGGGGGAGTGTGACGCTCGACGGCCGGGCGATCGCCGGAATGCGGCCCGAGGCGCTGGCGCGGCGCGGAATCCAGCGCACCTTCCAGATCACCCGAGCCTTTCCGCGCATGAGCGTGCTCGACAACCTCATGGTTGTCGGCTGCGCGCTGGGGCTCACACAGGACGCCGCCGAGCAACGGGCCCGCGCGCTTGTCCACGAGCTGTCGCTGACGCGCGTGATCGATCTCGACGCCGGCCACCTGTCCGGCGGGCAACTCAAGCTTCTCGAGTTCGGCTCCTGCTTCATGGTGCCGCCCCGCATCGCGCTGCTCGACGAGCCGTTCGCCTCCGTCCATCCCACTATGAAGGAGATCATGGCCGGGTTTATTCGCGCGCGGCATAAGGAAGGGCAGACTTTCCTGGTGGTCAGCCACGACATGCCAGTGGTGGTCGAGCTTTGTCCGCGCACCGTATGCATGAACGCCGGCGTGGTCATCGCTGACGAGAGCACACGGGCGGTGCTCACCGATCCGGTGGTGATCGAGGCCTATCTCGGACAGGCAGCAGCATGACGGCGCTCCTCGCCATCAAGGACCTGAGCGCCGGCTATGTGGCCGATATCGATATTCTGCGCGGCGTCAGCCTGTCGGTGGAGGCCGCGTCGATCACTGGCCTCATCGGACTCAATGGCGCCGGCAAGTCGACCATCATGAAGACGATCTGCGGCTTCCTGCGGCCGCGAGCGGGCACGATCGAGTTCGACGGCGCCGATGTCACCGGCGTGCCGGCGCATACAGTGATCGACCGGGGCATCAGCTACATCCCGCAGGAATCGAGCCTGTTCAACTACATGAGCGTCGAGGAAAACCTGCGGCTTCCGCTCGAGCATCTCGCCCGCATTCCGGGTGGCCCGAGCCGCGAGGAGATTGGCGCCCGCTTCGACGACATGTTCGGGAAATTCCCCGTGCTTAAGGAACGCCGTCGCGCCAAGGCGGGGGACCTCTCGGGCGGACAGCAGAAGATGGTCGAGTTCGCCAAAGCCTATCTGGTGCGGCCGCGCATATGCCTCATCGACGAGCCCGGCATCGGGCTCGCTCCGAAGGTCGCGGAGGAGGTATATGGATGGATCGACCTCTTCGCAGCCGAGCGTATGGCGATCCTTCTCGTCGATCACAATGTTCGGCGTGTCGTTAAAATGTCCCGCTACATTTACGTAATGAGTCTGGGCACGATCACCGCTGAAGGCCCTCGGGAGTCATTCGAGAGTAATCTACATGAGCAAGTAAGGGGCTGGCTCGGAATTAATTTCTGATCCGATGTTTCGGTCCATTTGATTTGGATCAATGCGCCGAGGCGGCATTCTTCATCATTATCATTGCGCACAGCTATCAGAGGAGGGTTCGATGCCAGCCTTGCTCCCTCGAAATGACCGCTCGATCGTCGGCGCTGTTGCAGAATGGTGGCGGCGCTGGACCAGAGCCAGGTCTGACTTATTCGAACTGCAATCCTGTGGCCCAGATCAAGTAGAGCGTATCGCACAAGACCTGGATATGTCCGTCTCTGAGCTGCGCGTGGTCGTGGCTCATGGGCGCGACGGGGCCGATCTGTTGCGACGCCGCATGGCGGCGCTTCACCTCGACCCTGACGAGCTAGGCCGCTCCGACCCTGCCACGCTTCGCGACCTTCAAAAGCTTTGCACAATGTGCAGAAGCCGTGGACGCTGCGCGCGGGATCTCGCGCAGGAGTCCGCCGACCCAGATTGGCAGGGTTGGCGGGAATATTGTCCGAACGCCGCGACGCTCGACATGTTGAGCACGCTCAAGGGGTGTTCAGACGCTCGATAGGAATCACATTCGGCAGAGTCCGCGACCGAATGACTGCGGTGCTGTCAGGCTGCGGCGAGCTGCTCCAGGCGTTGAGAATCGAGCAATCGTACGCCGTCCGGCACGACAAGAATCGCTCTTTCCCGTGCGAAGCGGGTCAGGGTTCGGCTTACCGTCTCGATTGTTAGGCCGAGGAAGTCGGCGATGTCCTGCCGACTCATCGGCAGCGGAACCGTGACCGAGACTTTGCTAAAGCGCGCCCATCGATCACGCAACCCGACTAGGAACGAAGCAACTTTCTCTTCCGCTGTGCGGCGACCCAGCACTACCATCTGATCCTGTGCAATGCTGAGCTCGTGGGTCGCGAGCTCGTGCAGCCGACGCAAAAGGTGCGGCTTTTCATCAAGCAAATCTGAAAAAGCCCCCCGCGAAAAACGACATGCCTTCACGGGTCCAATCGCATCGGCCGAGAAGGTGTAGCGGTCGGCCATGGAAAGGCCGAGGAAGTCGCCCGGCAACGCGAAGCCGATAATCTGTCGGCGGCCG
>DATNNN010000161.1:0-4191 GCA_035601815.1 Xanthobacteraceae bacterium
GCCTTCGGCTTCAGCCGCGGCGCCTTCACCATTCGCGTGCTGGCGGCGATGGTGGTCTCGCAGGGGCTCGTCCCGTGGAATCAATCGGAGAGCGAGCTCAGGCGTAACGCCAAGGCGGCCTATCGAAACTATCGCTACAGCTACGGATATGGCTTCAATCTGATCGTGGTATGGCCCCTGCGCAAGCTGCGCGACGGCATCGTGGCGCTAAAGAACCTCATCCGCGGCCACGAATCCTACCGGCAGGTAAGCGAGGAAAACGCCCACCCGAAAATCCATTTCCTCGGCCTGTGGGATACGGTCGACGCCTACGGGTTGCCGATCTACGAAATGATCCGCGCCGTGCATCTCTTTTTCTGGCCGCTGGGATTTCCCAACCGCGACCTCAGCGACCGGGTGGAACGGGCGTGCCACGCGCTCGCCCTCGACGACGAGCGCACCACGTTTCATCCGCTCTTGTGGAACGAAGAAAATGAGCCGCAAGTTTCCGCGATCCAGAAGGAACGGCTGAGCCAGGTCTGGTTCGCGGGAATGCACTGCAACGTGGGCGGCGGATATCCGGACGACGGGATGGCCAACGTTCCCCTCAAATGGATCATGGACGAGGCCGAGAATTGGGACCTCAAGTTCAAGCCGAAGCCCAGTGCACCCGACGAGGTGGAATCCGACGAAAATCTGCGCGGCCGCATCTACGACTCGCGGCACGGGGTAGCCGGTTATTTCCGCTACGGGCCGCGCAAGGTCGAGTACCTTTGCGATGACAAAATCGAATCGGTTTTCGTGAAGCGCCCGAAGGTCCACGAGAGCGTGTTCGAGCGCATCACCACGGGAACGGACGGCTATGCGCCGATCGTGTTGCCGGCGAAGTACGCCGTCGTGAACGCGGCAGGTACGATTCTCGGGACCAATCCCTACGAATCTCAAAAGGTCTCGGATTGGCGGGCGACCGCCCAGGAGAAAGTCTGGAACTTCGTTTGGCTCAAGCGCGTATCGTATTTCGTCACGCTGGCCGCCACGCTGTATCTGGCGGCGTTCCCGTGCATCTACACCGACAAATGCAAGCCTGCGCGCGTCGTATTCCAGCCGGCGTTCGAATGGCTTCCGCCGCTTGAGCGCGTAGCCAATGGGATTTTGAATGCCCCGGAAACCGCGTTCGGATGGTTCTCGCAATCGGTCGGCGGCGAAAGCGGGCCGGTGCTGCAATATTTGGGAGCGAAGATCAGCATATATGTGCCGCAGACGCTCGTTCTTGTCGGTGCGTTTGTACCGAAGTTCGTCGATGATTTCTGGCTCGCCACCTACAAGGCGTTTCCGGGTCGCTTCATCTTCGACCTGGTCATCGTAATCCTGCTCACACTGTGGGGATCGACCCTCCAGGGCTGGATTTACGACAAGATGCGCAAGATCTGGCAGCCGGTCATGGAGGGATCGTCGAAGCTGCCGCAGGTCCATCTCGGCTGGTTCGCTCGGCTACGCACCAGCGAACTCTACCGGTGGTGCGTGCGCCAATTGCGCGGCAGCGTCGTGCCGTTCCTGTTCGCGCTCCTCTACGTTCTTATCATCTGGTATGGGCTGCGCACGCTGTGGTCGGCGCTTCGGTAGCTGGGAAAAATGCACGGCCGCTCGAAGCGGCGCAAGAAACGCGAAGGCCGCCCGTAGGCGGCCTTCGATATCGAGTCGACTCCGGTCGCTCTTACGCCTGCGCGCGCTCGCGCACGGCGATGCCTTTGTCCTTGAACACGGCCGCGAGCTCGCCAGCTTGGAACATCTCGCGGATGATGTCGCAGCCGCCGACGAACTCGCCCTTGACGTAGAGCTGCGGGATCGTCGGCCAGTTGGAGTAGGTCTTGATGCCGTCGCGCAGATCGGCGGACTCCAGCACGTTCAGGCCCGTATAGGGCACGCCGAGATGGTCGAGGATCTGCACCACCTGGCCGGAGAATCCGCATTGCGGGAACTGCGGCGTGCCCTTCATGAACAGCACGACGTCGTTCGCCTTCACTTGCGATTCGATGAACTGATGAATACTCATTCGTCTTCGTCCTCAGCGCCCTTCCGGGGTCGCGGTCTGGAGCGCAAGCGCATGGAGCGCACCGCCCATGGTTCCTTTCAACGCAGCATACACCATTTGATGTTGCTGCACCCGGCTTTTGCCGCGGAAGCTTTCCGCCACGACCGTGGCGGCATAATGGTCGCCGTCGCCGGCGAGATCGCGGATCTCGATGGTGGCGTCCGGGATCGCCGACTTGATCAGACGCTCGATCTCGCTCGCCGGCATCGCCATCGAGAGCTCCGTCAGGGGTTGCGCCCGGCCATGTAGGCGGGCAGCCACGACTCGTGAAGGTCGCGCAACTCCGCGACCAATATCGGGCGCTCGCCCG
The DNA here is from genome assembly GCA_035601815.1 of Xanthobacteraceae bacterium. Lineage (GTDB taxonomy): Bacteria > Pseudomonadota > Alphaproteobacteria > Rhizobiales > Xanthobacteraceae > DATNNN01. The sequence goes on from DATNNN010000161.1 coordinate 2,382, forward strand.
GCAGCGTCAATCGGTCGCCCTCGGTCTTTCCGAGGCGGCGCTGGGGAATGCCCTCCTTGCGGGCGTCTGCCTCGATCTCGGGCAGGCAGGCCAGGGTAGCGGTGAGCACATAGCGGGCCTGGTCCTCGCCGAACCAAAACGCGTGGGCCGGCAAATTCGCCGGCGCTGCCTCGAGGGTGGCGCCGATTCCCGACGCCATGGCCATTTCGGCAAGCGCCACCAGGATTCCGCCGTCCGACAGGTCGTGAACCGCGGTGACGGCACCGCCGCCGATGAGGCCGCGGACGAAGTTGCCGTTGCGTTTCTCCGCGGCAAGGTCGACCGGCGGCGGAGCGCCCTCTTCGCGACCGGCCACGGTGGCAAGGAAAACAGAGCGGCCGAGCGCGCCCCTGGTTTCGCCTACGAGCAGTACGACCTCGCCGGGCGCCTTGAACGCGAGCGTCGCGGTCTTGGAAAGATCATCGAGCAGACCGACGCCACCGATCGCAGGCGTCGGCAGAATGGCGCGGCCGTTGGTCTCGTTGTAGAGCGATACATTGCCCGACACGACCGGGTAGGCGAGCGCGCGGCAGGCCTCGGCGATGCCGCGCACGCAGCCGACGAACTGGCCCATGATTTCCGGTCGCTCGGGATTGCCGAAGTTGAGGTTGTCGGTCACCGCGAGCGGGCGGGCGCCGACGGCGGTGAGGTTGCGCCAGGATTCGGCGACCGCCTGCTTGCCGCCTTCGAACGGGTCGGCCTCGCAGTAGCGCGGTGTCACGTCCGTGACCATCGCCAGCGCCTTGGGGCCTTCGCCGATCCGCACCACCGCGGCGTCGCCGCCCGGGCGCTGCACGGTGTTGCCGAGAATCAGGTGATCGTATTGCTCCCATACCCAGCGCTTGGAGCAAAGGTCGGGCGAGCCGATGAGCTTCTTCAATGCGTCGCCGATCGATAGCGGGCAGGGGATCGAGGCCGGGTCGAGCGCCGGCTGTTTCGGCGTCTCCATATACGGACGCTCGTAGAGCGGAGCCTCGTCGCCGAGCTCCTTGATGGGCAGATCCGCCATCACGGCGCCACTCAGCCGAACGACGAAGCGCTTGGTGTCAGTGGTCGCGCCCACCACGGCGAAGTCGAGGCCCCACTTCTTGAAGATCGCCTCGGCCTCTTTTTCCTTCTCCGGCTTCAGCACCATGAGCATGCGCTCCTGGGACTCGGAGAGCATCATCTCGTAGGCGCTCATGCCCGCCTCGCGGGTCGGCACCGCATCGAGGTCGAGCGTGATGCCGAGGTCGCCCTTGGCGCCCATCTCGACGGCGGAGCAGGTGAGGCCGGCGGCGCCCATGTCCTGGATGGCGATGACGCATCCCTTGGCCATGATTTCCAGGCACGCCTCCAGCAAGAGCTTCTCGGAGAACGGATCGCCCACCTGCACGGTGGGCCGCTTTTCTTCGGCGCCATCGCCGAATTCGGCCGATGCCATGGTGGCGCCGTGGATGCCGTCGCGGCCGGTCTTGGAGCCGAGATAGACCACGGGCCGGCCGACGCCGGTGGCCTTGGCGTAGAAGATCTTGTCCTTCGCGGCGATGCCCACGGCCATGGCGTTGACCAGGCAGTTGCCGTCGTAGCGCGAATGAAAACCGACCGAGCCGCCGACCGTGGGTACGCCGAAGGAATTGCCGTAGCCGCCGATGCCGGCGACGACGCCCGCCACCAGCGCACGGGTCTTCGGATGCTTGGGGTCGCCGAAACGAAGGAAGTTCAGCGCCGCGATCGGCCGCGCGCCCATCGTGAACACGTCGCGCAGGATGCCGCCGACACCGGTGCCGGC
>DATNNN010000162.1:0-6988 GCA_035601815.1 Xanthobacteraceae bacterium
ACCGGCCCGGGCGCGACCACGCTGCCGATCCGCATCTATAGCCAGGTGCGCCTCGGCGTGACGCCGGAGATCAACGCCGTGTGCACGCTGTTCATCGGCCTCGTGGTGCTGATCCTCCTCATCGCCTCGATCTTCACCAAGCGGCAGGCGGCGTTCACCGCCGCCGCGCACGCCTGAGGGGCCATATGCACGTGCAATCGATTGAACACGCGCTGCAGGAGACGATCGGCGAGGGCGGCGTGCCCGAGGCCGCGGTGAACGCGGCGCTCGCGCGCCTCGCCGATCCGCTGGCGAAACTGCGCCGGGCGCACGAGGACGGCTCGCTGCCGCTGCTGCGTCTGCCCGAAAAGAAGGACGACATCGACGCCCTTGCCAATGTCGCCCAGGAGCTGGCGCACGCGAGCGACGTCGTCTTTCTCGGCACCGGCGGCTCGAGTCTCGGCGGTCAGACCTTGGCGCAGCTTTCCGGCTACGGCACGCCGGCAGCGCATCTGCGCCGCGGCGCCCGCGCCCATTTCCTCGACAACCTCGATCCACAGACGCTGGAGGCGGTGCTCGAGCTGCCGCTGAAGACCACGCGTTTCGTCGCCATCTCCAAGTCCGGCGGCACCGCCGAGACCTTGATGCAGGTGATGGCGGTGATCGCGGTCCTCGCCGAGAAGGGCCTGAAACCCAAGGACCATCTGGTCGGTATCTCCGAGCCCGCGAAGAAGGGCGGCAAGAATGGCCTGCGCGCGCTCTTGGAAGAGGCGGGCGCGCCGGTGCTCGACCACGATCCGGCCATCGGCGGGCGCTTCTCGGCGCTCTCCAACGTCGGGCTGCTCCCCGCACTCGTCCTCGACCTCGATCCGCACGCGATCCGCGCCGGCGCCGGCGAGGCGCTGGCGGCGATCCTCGCCGGCCGGCCGGCGGAGGAAGTCCCGGCCGCGATCGGGGCCGCGCTCAGCGTCGCCGCCGCCGCGGGCGGCAAGCCCATCATCGCCATGCTGGCTTACGCCGATCGCCTGGAGCGCTTCACGCGTTGGTGGGCGCAGCTCTGGGCCGAGAGCCTTGGCAAGGGCGGCAAGGGCACGACGCCGATGGCGGCGCTTGGCCCAGTCGACCAGCACAGCCAGTTGCAGCTCTGGCTCGACGGCCCGCGCGACAAGCTGTTCACCGTGATCTCCACCCGCACCGCCGGCAAGGGCCCGCGCATCGAAGCGGCGCTTGCCAAGACCGCCGGCGAGCCGGAATTCGGCGGCCGCAGCGTCGGCGATCTCGTCGCCTCCGAGGCCCGCGCCACCACCGAGACGCTCGCCAAGCACGGCCGCCCGGTGCGTACCATCAAGCTCGAGCGCTTGGACGAGCGGGCGCTCGGCGCCCTCATGATGCACTTCATGCTCGAAACCGTCCTCGCCGCGGGCCTCCTCGGCGTCGATCCGTTCGACCAGCCGGCGGTGGAAGAGAGCAAGCGCCTCGCCAAGCAGCATCTCGCCCGCTGAGCATGTGTAGAGCGTGGACTCCGCTCCCGGAAGGTCGCCGCGCGCGCTAGATTGCGGTCCATTGAGTCGCGAGGGGCGACGAATGACGGTCCGTCAGTTGCCCGAAGCCGTGGTCAACCGTATCGCCGCCGGCGAGGTGGTGGAGCGGCCGGCGTCGGTGGTGAAGGAGCTGGTGGAGAACGCGCTCGACGCTGGCGCGCGCCGCATCGAGCTCGTGCTTGCGGGCGGCGGATCGCGCCTTGTGCGGGTGAGCGACGACGGCGCCGGCATGGCTCGCGCGGACCTAGCGCTGGCTGTAGACCGCCACGCCACCTCCAAGCTTCCCGGCGACGACCTCGATGCCATCGCCACGCTGGGCTTCCGCGGCGAGGCGCTGCCCTCCATCGGCGCGGTGGCGAAGCTTTCCATTGTCACCCGCGCCAGGGGTGCCGCGGAAGGAAGCGAAATCCGCGTCGAGGGCGGGAAGAAGTCGGGGGTCCGCCCCGCGGCGTTGACCGCAGGCACCCGCGTGGAGGTGCGCGAGCTGTTCTACGCCACCCCGGCGCGGCTCAAGTTCCTCAAGTCCGATCGCGCCGAGAACGCCGCCGCCGTCGAGGCACTGCGCCGTCTGGCGCTGGCGCGGCCGGACGTCGCCTTCGTGCTCGTGACCGAGGACCGCCCGGCGGTGACCTACGCTGCGCAGAAGAGCGACGCCCAAGGCCGCCGCGCCCGTTTCGCCGAGGTGCTCGGCGCCGACCTCCATGACAACGCGGTGGCGGTCGAGGGCGAACGCGCCGGCGTGCGCCTCTCCGGCCTCGCCGGCTTGCCCACGTTCTCGCGCGCGAACTCGCTCGCCCAATATCTCTTCGTCAACGGCCGGCCGGTGCGCGACAAGGTGCTGCTCGGGGCCGTGCGCGCGGCCTACGCCGATCTCCTCCACGGCGACCGCTATCCGGTGGTGGCGCTGTTCCTCGATGTCGATCCGCGTGAGGTGGACGTGAACGTCCACCCGGCCAAGACCGAGGTGCGCTTCCGCGACCCCGGCAATGTCCGCGCGCTCATCGTGCGCACGCTCTCCGACGCCCTCGGCACCGGCGCTCGGCGCTCGGCCACCACGGGGGCCGGGCGCCTCGTTGCCTTTGCCCGGCCGCACGGCCGCGGGCGCAGCCTCCCGAGCTGGCGGGGTGCGGCGGCGCCGCTGCGAACGGGTTTTGCCGAGGCGGGGCAGGCAGCGTTCGCGGTGATTTCCGAGCCGTCCGCCGATGCCCGCGCCGATTTGGCCCCGGTGCAGAGCGAGCTCTTGAATCGCCCGCTCGGAGCCGCGCGGGCGCAGATCCACGAGACCTACATTGTGGCGCAGACCCGTGACGGCCTCGTGGTGGTCGACCAGCACGCGGCCCACGAACGCCTCGTCTATGAGAAGCTGAAGGCGGCCCTCGACCGCGACGGCGTCGCCCGCCAAATTCTGCTCGTGCCCGTGGTGGTCGAGCTCGATCCCGCCGACGCCTCCGCGCTGATCGAGCGCCACGACGAGCTCGCACGCCTCGGCCTCGTGCTCGAAGCCTTCGGCCCCGGCGCGGTGTTGGTGCGGGAAGCCCCGGCGCTGCTCGGCGAAGCCGACGTGCAGGGCCTCGTGCGCGATCTCGCCGAGCACATGGCCGAATGGGACGCGGCGCTTCCCTTGGAAAGACGCCTGCTGGCGGTGGCCTCGTCCATGTCCTGCCACGGCTCGGTGCGCGCCGGCCGCCGCCTCAAGCCCGAGGAGATGAACGCGCTCCTGCGCGAGATGGAAGCCACCGACTACGCCGGCCAGTGCAACCACGGCCGGCCCACCTACGTGGAGCTCAAGCTCGCCGATATCGAGAAGCTGTTCGGTCGCCGTTAGGCCAACTTCAGAAAAATCACTTCCGTATCGTCGTAGCGCCGCCGCTCGAGCTCCTCGTAGCCGTCCGGCGTCTTGAAACCCGGCTCGGCCGCGTCCTCGACGACGACGAGCGCCTGCGGGTTCAGCCAGCCGCCGGCGCGCGCGCCGGCGAGCGCCTTTTCGGCGAGGCCCTGGCCGTAGGGCGGGTCGCAGAACACGAGATCGAACGGATCGATCGGCCCGCGCGCTCCGAGCTTCGCCGCATCGCGGCGGAAGACGTTGCTGATCCCGATCACGCCGAGGGTCTCGATGTTCTCCCGGATGATGCCGCGCGCTTCGATGGTTTCCTCGACGAACAGCGCGAACTTCGCCCCGCGCGACAGCGCCTCCAGCCCGAGCGCGCCGGTGCCGGCGAAGAGATCCATCACGCGGGCATCGGTGATGGGGTCGCCGTAGGCATGGACCAGGATGTTGAAGATCGACTCGCGCAGGCGGTCCGAGGTGGGCCGGATCGCGTTCGACTTCGGCCCCTGCAGGTTCCGCCCGCGGAATTTCCCGGCGACGATGCGCATCAGCGTCCCCGGCGTCGCCGGAACTGCTTGGGCGCCGGTTTTTCGCGCGCCGGCGCCGGCTTCGGCGGGCGAGGTTTCTCGCGCTCCTCGACGCGCAACGGGGCGGAGAAATCCGTGCCCGCCGCGCGCATGAGCTTGTGGCCGAGCTGTTCCTGCAACGCGCGGCTCTTCACTTCCTCCACCGATCCGGGCTTGAGCTCGCCGAGCTGAAACGGCCCGTAGGAGACACGGATCAAGCGGTTCACCGCGAGCTCCAGGTGGCGAAGGACGTTGCGCACCTCGCGGTTCTTGCCCTCGCGCAGACCGAGCGTGAGCCATGTGTTCGCGCCCTGGGAGCGGTCGAGCGTCGCCTCGATCGGGCCATAGGACACGCCCTCCACCGTCACGCCGCGGCGCAGCCGGTCGAGCGCGTCCTGCGTCACCGAGCCGTGGGCGCGGGCGCGATAGCGGCGGAGCCACCCGGTGGCGGGCAATTCCAGCGCCCGCGCCAGCCCCCCGTCGTTGGTGAGCAACAGCAATCCTTCGCTGTTGAGGTCGAGGCGGCCGACGCTGACGAGGCGCGGCAAGTGCTTCGGCAGCGCGCCGAAGATCGTCGGCCGCCCGCGCTCGTCGCGGTTCGTGGTCACGAGGCCGCGCGGCTTGTGATAGAGGAAAAGCCGTGTGCGCTCCGCCTGCGGCAAGGGGTTGCCGTCGACGCTCACCCGGTCGCCGGGCTTCACGTTCAGTGCCGGGCTCGAGAGCCGCTCGCCGTTGACCTCGACGCGGCCGGCGGCGATCCAGCCCTCGGCCTCCCGCCGCGAGCACAGGCCCGCGCGGGCCATGACTTTGGCAATACGCTCGCCGTCGGTGTTGCGGTCCATGGTGCTCCCGTGCGAGTTCGACTAACACGGCCTTGGGCCGGAGACGAGCAGTGCAGAGCTTCATGGAGATTGCGTTCGCCGAGGCGGAATTGGCCGTCGCCGCCGGCGAGGTGCCGATCGGCGCGGTGGTCGTGCGCGCCGGCGAGGTGGTCGCGCGCGCCTATAACCGCACGCTCAGCGACAAGGACCCGACGGCGCACGCCGAGATGCTGGTGCTGCGGGCGGCGGCGGCACAGCTCGGCAACGAGCGGCTTGCCGACAGCGATCTTTACGTGACGCTCGAGCCCTGCACCATGTGCGCCGCGGCAATTTCGCTTGCCCGCGTCCGCCGCCTCTACTTCGGCGCGGCCGATCCCAAAGGCGGCGCGGTGGACTCCGGTGTGCGCTTCTTCACGCAGCCCACCTGCCACCACCGGCCGGAAGTCTATTCCGGCATCGGCGAGGAGAGGGCGGCGCAAATGTTCAAGACTTTTTTCGCTTCCCGCCGTTAGCCAATACCCGCCAGCCGATGTCGCGGCGGCAAAAGCCCTCCGGCCAGTGGATGCGGTCGATCGCCGTGTAGGCGCGTTCGCGCGCCTGCTTGAGCGTTTTGCCGGTCGCGGTCACGTTCAGCACGCGCCCGCCGTTGGCGAGGATGCGATAGCCCTCGCGCCGCGTGCCGGCGTGGAAGACGGTGACGCCCTTCACCCCCGCCGCCCGGTCGATCCCGACGATCTCAGAGCCCGTCTCATACGCACCGGGATAACCGTTCGCCGCCATCACCACGGTGATCGCGGGCTGCTCGTACCAGCGCACACTCACCCGGTCGAGCGTGCCGTCGCAGGTTGCGACCATGAGCGTGAGGAGATCGTCCTTGAGCCGCGGCATCAGCACCTGGCACTCCGGGTCGCCGAAGCGCACGTTGTATTCGATGAGCTTCGGCCCGGCCGCGGTGACCATGAGGCCGATGTAGAGGACGCCGCGGTAGGGCGTGCGGGCCTTCGCCAGCGCCAGCGCCGTCGGCCGCACGATTTCCTCCATCGTGCGGCGCTCCACCTCCGGCGTGAACACGGGTGCCGGCGAATAGGCGCCCATGCCGCCGGTGTTCGGGCCTCTGTCGCCGTCGAACACGCGCTTGTGGTCCTGCGCGCTCGTGAGCGGCAGCACCTTCTCGCCGTCGATGAGGCAAAAGAAACTTACTTCCTCGCCCTGCAGGAATTCCTCGATCACCACCGGCGCCTTGCCGGCCATGGCGAAAACCTGGTCGAGGCCGGCAAGCGCCTCGGGGATGGTCATGGCCACCACCACGCCCTTGCCCGCGTGCAGCCCATCGGCCTTGAGCACGATGGGCGCGCCCACCACTTCCTCCACGTAACGGCCGGCCGCCTCCCTGTCGGTGAACGCGGCGAAGCGCCCGGTCGGAATGTTGTTGTCGGCGCAGAGCCGCTTGGTGAAGGCCTTGGACCCTTCGAGCTGCGCCGCCGCGGCGCTCGGCCCGAACACCTTGATGCCGCGCTCCTGCAGATAATCCGCGATCCCGGCGACGAGCGGCGCCTCGGGCCCCACCACCACGAGTTCGATTCGCTTGGTCAGGCAGAACGCCGCGATCGCGTCGTGCTGGTCGAGCTTGAGCTGGACGAGCTCCGCTTCCTCAGCGATCCCTGGGTTGCCCGGGGCGGCGTAGAGCTTGGTGATGAGGGGGCTCGCGGCGAGCTTCCAGGCGAGCGCGTGCTCGCGCCCGCCGGAGCCGAGAAGCAACACGTTCATGTGCAATCCCAAGGGGCTTCGCGAAACCGCGCGGATGTAGCATAGCTAGCCTAGAAGCACGGAATCCCCATGGCCGTTTCCACGGAAATCCGCTCCAACCTGCCGGAGATCACCGTCTCCGAGCTCTCGGCGAACCTCAAGCGCACCATCGAGGACGCCTTCGGCTACGTGCGCCTGCGCGGCGAGGTGCTGAACTACAAAGGCCCCCATTCCTCCGGACACGTCTATTTCTGCCTCAAGGACGAGGGCGCGCGCATCGATGCGGTGATCTGGAAGGGCAACTTCTCCCGGCTGCGCTTCAAGCCGGAGGAGGGGCTCGAGGTGATCGCCACCGGCCGGATCACCACCTATCCCGGCAAGTCCACCTACCAGATCATCGTGGAGAGCATCGAGCCCGCCGGCGTCGGCGCGCTGATGGCGCTCCTCGAGGAGCGCCGCAAGAAGCTCGCCGCCGAAGGCCTGTTCGACGAGGCGCGCAAGCGCCCC
>DATNNN010000163.1:0-6720 GCA_035601815.1 Xanthobacteraceae bacterium
CGCTGCTCGGCCGCGCCATCCAGGATCGCTTCCCGCGCTACTACCGCTATTTCTCGATCCGCTCCTTCAACTACGGCGGCGAGTCGATCCGCAACCACAATCGTCTGCTCGGCGCGGTCCATGGCGTCGACGGCATCAAGACCGGCTTTACCCGCGCCTCCGGCTTCAACCTCGTCACCAACGTGCGCACCGAGGATCGCCATATCCTCGCCGTGGTGCTCGGCGGCCGCACCGGCGGCCAGCGCGACGCCCACATGCGCCAGCTCATCGCCCGCTATCTGCCGCGCGCCTTTGCCGGCGTGCGCACGGCGCCGCGCTTCGCCGAGGCGTCGCAGCCTGACCCCGCCAAGGCGACGGCCGCCGCCGCTCCGCGGCCGCGCCTGCGCGCGGAGCCGGGCTCCAGTGCCCCGATCCGGCCGACTCCCGTCAGGACCGTCATGATCGGAAAGCTCAGCGGCATTCCCGAGCAGCCGAAGCACGAGGAGACGGCGAGCGCGCTCGCCTACTCGACCTTCGCCGCGGTGGGCGCCATGCCGCTGCAGCAGCTCCAGCCCATGCAGGCGACCCCGGTCACCCCGCAGTTCGCGCCCACGCCCCAACCGATTGCCGTAGTCCCGCCGCCACCCCCCGCGCCCGCGCCGGTGCGCGCCGCGGCAGCGAGCCCGCGCGAGACGATCCCCGCGGCGACGCCCGTGACCCGCGGCGGCTGGCTCATCCAGATCGGCGCTTTCCCGGAGGAGCGCCAGGCGCGCGAGGTGATCGAATCCGCTCGCGAGCACGCAGCGCGCGTGCTCGCCAACGCCGAGCCGTTCACCGAAAAGACGCGCAAGGGCGCGACCGACCTTTTCCGCGCCCGCTTCGCCGGCTTCGACGAGGGCGGTGCCCGGCGCGCCTGCGATGCGCTCAAGCGTAACGACTTTCCTTGCGTGGCAATGCGCAACTGATCGAGACCGGCGGCAACGCCGGCTGTTGGAGGCTCGGAGGGGATGGGAACGCCTGTGGAGTGGAGTTTAGCGATGGCGACGAAGCAGCGTTTCCTTGGCCGCGTTCACCCGCGTGGCGAGATAGGTCGAGCCTCCCTGGTCGGGGTGCAGCCGCTTCATGAGCGTGCGGTGGGCCCGGCGGATGTCCGCAGCACCCGCGCCCGGCTCAAGGCCGAGTATCTGATAGGCCTCTTCTTCGGTCATCGCACCGCTGCGCGGCGGCTCGCGGCTCCCCGCGCTGCCGTCGTCCTCGACGTGTTCACGCCAGCCGGGCTCCCGGCGGTCGAGATAAGCTTCGAGTAGCGCGCGGCTCTCGGCGTCGAGGCCGGCGAGCAGCGAGACCAGCGTCGCCTGATCCAGCGTCTCGAGCGGCACCCCCTCGTACTGCCCGGCGAGGATGCGCCCGCGCATAGCGCCGGTGTCGTGATCGAGCTCCATCTCGATGAAGGCCGAGCGCACCCGCGAGGTCTGGTTGGAGGAGCGCTTCGTGCGGGCGCCGAAGCCGGCCGGCATCCGCCACCAGTCGAACAGCGAGAAGGCGAGGAAGCCGAGCGGAACGGCGGCGTAGAAGCGGCCGGTCAACGAAAGGTAGCCGGCGGCACCGAGCGCGGCGACGCCGCCCGCGACGCGGAGCTGCTTGGAAAGCTTGGCCGGGTCCGCGTCGGCGAACATCCGCGCCGCGTACAGCACGAGGATCAGCACGCCCACGCCGATGAGAAGCGTCAGCATCGGCTCACCGCATCTGCCCGAGCAGCTTCACCGCGCCGGCGCCGCCCGTGCGCGTCGACAGATCGGCGAGCGCCCGGCGCCCGCCCGCGGCGAAGGCGGCGGCCGCACGCAAGAGCTCGCGCAATTGGCTCGCCGCTCCGGCGTCGAACGGGCACCATGCCCCACCGGTGAGGCGAGCGATCTCGCGGAAGGCGCGCTCGGCTATTGCGTCGCCGCCTTCCTGAAACAGAAAGGCGGGCACGCCGAGGAGCGCGAGCTCGCCCGCCTTGGCGCACAGATCGTCGACCTTCTCCTCCATGGCGTCGCCGACGAACACGAAGGCGTCCACCTTGGCGCGCTTCGCCTCCTTGCGCACGTGCTCGAGCACGCGCCCGATCTGGGTATGGCCCCCGCGGCAGTCGATCTTCTCCATCAGGCCCTTGAGCCGCGTCGGATCCGACACCCAGCGCGTCGCGCGGCATTCGGCGAGGCCGCGATAGTAGACGAGCTCCACGTCGAGGCCGCCGACGGCCGCCGTCTCCTCGAACATGGCCGCCTGCAGCTCGCAGGCGAGATCCCAGGTCGGCTGGCGGCTCATGGTGGCGTCGAGCGCGAAGATCAGGCGTCCCCGCTTGCCGTCGATGCGGGGCCCGAGCGCGCGGGCGCGCTCGACGAACGAATCGATCTCGGCGCGGCGCGAAGCCGGCGTCTGTTCCGCCCGCGCGGCGGGCGGGCGCGACTGGTTGCGGTCCTTGGCCATGGCGAACCCGAATTTATCAGATCGGGATGCGGCCGGCTTGCCGCAAGGGCCGGCGATAAACCGGCCGTTACTTGGTGATGAACTCGGGGTCCTCGAGGGGCTCGCCGCTGCGCGCCATCCACTCCGCGCGCGCCGCAGCCCGCCGCACCCCCCGCTCGTCGATCGACAAGCGCAGCGCCTCGATGAGGTGGCGCACCTCCTGCCCCGCGGTGTGGTGCGACAGGTTCGGCTTCTGGCCGAGCGTGGTTTCGTCCAGCGTGTCGAGCACGGTCAACCCGCGCAGGAACAGCTCGCGATAGACGACGCGCTCGGAGAATCCTTCCGCCAGGCGAAAGCCCATGCGCCGGGCGAGCTCGATCAGCCCGTCGGCGAGATTGCGGCTGTTGCGCGTCGGGAACTGCCCGACGCGGTTTTTCATCACGATCCAGTCGGTTTCCTTGGCCTCGACGATGCGCCGCTGGCGGCGCGCCTCACGCACCACTTCCGAGTAGTGGCTCGTCGCGGTGACCTCGAAGCTCTCCGGGTCGACGCGCGCGAGCACGTCGAAGTCGACGAAGGAATCGTTGAGCGGCGTGATCAGTGTGTCGGCCATGGCGTGCGCGAGCCGCATCAGATAGCTGTCGGCCGCTGGCGTATCGATCACCACGAAGTCGTGGCCATGCTCCACAGCGTTGACGGCGGCCGCGAAAGCGGCGAACTCGGCGGCGTCGTTCTCTTCGATCGAGCGGCCGACGGCGCGATCGATGGCGTGATGATCGGGCAGCTCGAGCGCAACGCCGATCTTCTTCGCCCACATGCGGCGGTTGACGAGATAATGGGTGAGGCTGCGCTGGCGGCTATCGACGTCGATGGTGGCGACCTTCTGCCCGGCCTTGAGCAGCGCCACGATCACGTGCATGGCAGTGGTGGTCTTGCCGGAGCCGCCCTTCTCGTTGGCAAGCACGATGATATGGGCCGAGCGCGGACCCTTGGACGCGCCGTTGACGGCCAACATCGGACGCTCGATACGCATCAACCACCGACCCGACTTCCCCGTTGAGATTGTGCGGAGCCCCGAAGCCCAGGGTCAAGCGGGGAAGGCATCCGCCGCCGAATTTAATTTACTGGCGACGTTAACGGCGCCCCCGAGGTCTCTCGCGTTGGCATCGGCTGCGGCCGGCTGGTAGGTTTCGCCAGCCGGAAACCGCGCATGCCCAAAATCGCCCGTACCGTGAAGGCCTTGCGCGCCGAGGTCGCCCGCTGGCGGCGCCGGCGCAAGACGGTGGCGCTGGTGCCGACCATGGGCGCCCTGCACGACGGCCATATGTCGCTCGTGCGGCTGGCGCTCAACCAAGCCGACCGGGTGGTCGTGTCGGTATTCGTGAACCCGGCCCAATTCGGGCCCACCGAGGACTTTGGCCGCTATCCGCGCACGTGGAACGCCGATATGAAGCGCCTCGCGGCAGCCAAGGTCGACCTCGTCTTCGCTCCCGCGATGCGGGAGATCTACCCGGAAGGCTTCGCCACCCGCCTCGCCCCGGGCGGACCGGCCGTCGCCGACCTGGAGGACAGGTTCCGGCCGCACCACTTCGGCGGCGTGGCAACGGTGGTGACCAAGCTCCTGATCGAGACCACGCCCGACTGGGCGTACTTCGGGCAGAAGGATTTTCAGCAGCTCCTGGTGGTACGCCGCCTCGCCCGCGACCTGGACCTGCCGGTCAAGATCGTGGGCGGGCCCACGGTGCGCGAGAAGGACGGCCTCGCGCTGTCATCCCGCAATGTCTATCTATCCCCGACGGAACGCGCGGCCGCACCTGCGCTCCACCGGGCGTTACGGGACAGCGCCAACGCGATCGCCGCGGGCCAACCGATAGAGGACGCCATTGCCGCAGGCCGCGCCGCCATCGAAAAAGCGGGCTTCGCACCCGACTATCTGGAAGCGCGCCACGCCGAGACGCTGGCCCCGATCGCTTCCGTGCAAGAAGGCCCCGTCCGGCTGCTCGCTGCCGCCCGCATCGGCGCCACCCGTCTCATCGACAATGTGGCCGTGAGGGCTAAACGGCGGCGAGGAAGCTGAAGTAGACGACCGCCAAGGCCACGACGGCGAGCGCCGTGGAGACGATCAGCACAGCGCGCATATGGCCGCGATTCTCGCCGGCCCGTGCCTTATTCTTGGACAGAACCATGGGAACGCCTTGGTCCCCGACGTTCTGGGCAGGCTCTTCGTAATCTCTGCTCGCGCGTGTGGCCATTTGCCTGCTCCCGAGGTGTGTCCTCGATAACGCAGACGCCCCGCAACCCGTTCCCGCGCCTAGAGAAGCCCCAGGGAACGCAGCTCGCGCCGCAGTTCCTCCGGCAGCCGTGCCGGGCTTTTCGCCCCGCGTTTGAGGTCGGCCGGCGCGTCCTTGGCGGCGAGATAGCGCCAGCCCTGGAACGCCCGCACCGGCCGCGGCACCACCGGCACCACCTTGCCGTCGAGCACCAGGCGGCAGCGCTTGATGCCCTCCTTGTCCACGAACGGCCGGATATCGACGATACGCTCGCGGCAGGCGAGTTCGCCGTGGATCACCCAGTAGAGCGAGCCGCCCTTGAGCTCATCCGTGCGCTTGGGCTGCATGCGTGTGGTGTGGATGTGCTCGGGCGGCTGCCGGCGCCGACGCTTCTCGGCGAGCCGCTCCTCGATCCATTCCTCGAGGTCGCGAATGGAATCACAGCCAACGCAAAGCTTGATGAGATGAAGGGGCATGGGTCTGTTCTAGACCAGACGCGGCGCGACTTCACCCCCTGCCGTCAGGCATCCACAGGTGCGGCCGGCGCGATGACCATGAGCTTCGCTCTTTCCGCCACCTGGTCCCCCGCTTTCACCGCGATTTCGGCCACCGTACCGGCGACGGGCGACGTCAGCGCGTGCTCCATCTTCATCGCTTCCAGCACCAGGAGCCGCTGGCCCTTCTTCACGGCATCGCCCTCGGAAACCTCGATCATGAGCACCTTGCCGTGCATGGGCGCGGTCACGAGGCCGCCCACGTCGCCGTGCTCGGCATCGACGGCGTCGGCGTCGGCGAGCGCCACCACGGTCTGGCGGCCGTCGCGGAGTGCGATCAGGCTTTCCCCCGTCTCCACCAGCAGACATTCGGCGGCCTCGGCACCCTCCACCGTCGCGCGCGGCTCGGCGCCGTAGCGCACGCGTGCACGCGCGCGAACTCCGTCCACGGTGACGGTAAGGCTCGCCTCGCGGGTCGCGGAGAGCGCGAAGGCGTCGCTCGCGTCCCAAGGCGAGAGCTTTTCGTTGGAGCGCTTCCTTGCCCGCGCCGCGAGCCGTGTCTGCTCGCGCTTTACCAGGGCCTCGACCGCGCGGGCCGCCGCCGCGTGATCGGGCGGCTGCGCCACGGCACCAAGCTTCTCCATGCTGCGCTCGATCAGGCCGGTGTCGACGTCGCCGTTCAGCACTTCCTTCGCCGCCACGAGCGCCCGCAGGAATGCCACGTTGTTGCGCGGGCCAACGGCGACGGTGCGTGCCAGCGCCTCGCCGAGGCGCGCTAAGGCACGGGCGCGCGTGCTGTCATGGGCGATGATTTTCGCGATCATCGGATCGTAGAACGGCGTCACCTCGCCGCCCTCCTCCACGCCGGCGTCCACCCGGATACCCTCGCCTTCGGGAAAGCGCAGCGCCGCGAGCCGGCCGCTCGACGGTAGAAAGTCGTGCTCCGGATCCTCGGCGTAGAGCCGGGCCTCCACCGCGTGGCCCTTGAGGCGGATCGCCTCCTGCGGCCGCGGCAGCTTCTCGCCGGCGGCGATGCGGAACTGCCATTCCACGAGATCGAGGCCGGTGACGAGCTCGGTCACCGGATGCTCGACCTGCAGCCGCGTGTTCATCTCCAGGAACCAGAACCCATCGGGCCTGAGCCCGCCTTGCGCGTCCACCAGGAACTCCACCGTGCCGGCGCCGCGGTAGCTGACCGTGCGCGCGGCGGTGACCGCGGCCTCCGTCATGCGCTTCCGTACTTCGCCGCTCATGCCCGGCGCCGGCGATTCCTCGATCACCTTCTGGTGCCGGCGTTGCAGCGAGCAGTCGCGCTCGAACAGGTGCACCACGTTACCGAAGTTGTCGGCAAACACCTGCACCTCGATGTGCCGCGCCCGCGCCACGTATTTCTCGATCAATACGCGGCCGTCGCCGAAGGCGCTTTGCGCCTCGCGCTGGGCGGAGGCGAGCGCATTGTCGAACTCGATCGCTTTGTCGACGCGCCGCATTCCCTTGCCGCCGCCGCCGGCGACCGCCTTGATCAG
>DATNNN010000164.1:0-7348 GCA_035601815.1 Xanthobacteraceae bacterium
CTCGATTCGGACGACGCCGTGCGCATCCTCGAGGACCTGCCCAAGAAAGAGCAGGCGGAGATTCTCGAGGCGCTGCCGGCGCCGGAGCGCATCGCGCTGGAGAAGAGCCTCGACTATCCCGAGAACTCCGTCGGCCGGCGCATGCAGACGGAGTTCGTGGCGGTCGCCGCCGATACCACCGTGGGCGACGCCATCGACCACCTGCGCGAGAATCGCGACCTGCCGGACAGCTTCTACGAAATCTACGTCGTTGACGCCGACCAGCGCCTGGTCGGCGCCGTGCCGCTCGACAGGCTGCTGCGGGCGCAGCGCCCGGTCGAGATTGCCGACATCATGATGCGCGACCGCAGGGCGGTGCGCGTCACCGACGACCAGGAGGAGGCGGCGCGGCAGTTCGAACGCTATGACCTCGTCGCGGCGCCGGTGGTGGACGAAAACGGGCGCCTGATCGGCGTGCTCACGGTCGACGACGTGGTCGACGTGATCGAGCGCGAGGCGGAAGCCGACATCAAGGCGCTCGGCGGCGTGCAGGCGAGCGAGCAGCTCTCCGACCCGGTCTGGAAGATCGCGCGCGGCCGCTTCAATTGGCTGCTGGTCAACCTCGCCACCGCGTTCCTCGCCTCGTCTGTGCTCGGGCTGTTCCAAGCCGAGCTGCAACAGATGGTGGCGCTCGCGGTGCTGGCGCCGATCGTGGCGAGCCAGGGCGGCAACGCCACGACGCAGACCATGACCATCGTGGTGCGGGCGCTCGCCACGCGCGAGCTTGGCCAGGCCAACGCCCGGCGCCTCATCGGCCGCGAGCTGATGGTCGGCCTCGTCAACGGCGTTGCCTTCGCCGTCATCACCGGAGTGGCGGCGGCGGCCTGGTTCAGGACGCCCGGGCTCGGTGTGGTCATCGGCCTCGCCATGCTGTGCAACCTTGCGGCGGCGGCGCTCGGCGGCGTACTGGTGCCGCTCACGCTCTCCCGCCTCAAGTTCGATCCCGCCATCGCCTCCGGCGTGTTCATCACCACGGTGACCGACGTGGTCGGCTTCTTCGCGTTCCTGGCGATCGCCACCTGGTGGTTCGGTTTCGCCTAAAGTCCGCCGCGTCATTTCTTCATCGTTGCTTTACGGCGGCGGAGATCACCGCTGCCTTCGAAGCGCGCTACTACGGAACCGCGCAGGCCGTCTCCGCCTAGGCTCGGCGCAGGAATAGATCGGCCGCGGCCGTGCGCAGCGCCACGTCGCTCCGCCGCGCGATGAGGCTTTGCCCGAACACGAAGGCATAAAACAGGAAGGCGCATGCCTCGGCGTCCGCCGCCTTGTGGCCAAGGCCGCCGAACAGCGCTGCGACGCGGGCGAGGCGCTCGCCGTCCACCGCGTTCACGGCCGCCGCGGCGCGGGCGTCGCCGCGGGCCAGCCCACGGATGGCGAGCTCGATGGCGAGACCGCGGGTGTTGGGGCCGCGGGCGTAGAGTTCGATCAGGCGATACAACGTGGCGCGGGGGTCGGCGCCATTGTCGGTCTCAGCGCGGATCGCGGCCACGCGGCCCTTGGCCCAGCGGTCGAACAGCGCGGCCAATAGCGCATCGCGGTCGGCGAAGTGCCAATAGAAGCTGCCCTTGGTGACGCCGAGTGCGGCGGCGAGCGGCTCGACCCGCACCGCCTCAATGCCGTCGCGGGCGAGCGCCTCGAAGCCCGCCTCGACAAAGGCCGTGGCGTCGAGCCGGTCGCGGCGGGCGGGCGGCCGCCCGGCTTTGCGTTTTTCTGCTGTGGCCGCCACGTGAATCTCCGTTGACGCCGGAACCCCGTTACCATACGCTACCGTATGGAAAGGCGCCAGAGAAAATCGCGATGGCGGATAACAACCGGCAGCCGACGGATCCCGCATGGGAGAGCAAAGTGCGCGCGAGCTTCGCGCGGCAGACCTTCATGCGCTTCATCGGCGCGCGCATAGCGGCGCTGGCACCGGGGCGCTGCGCGGTGGAGGTGCCGTTCCGCTCCGACCTTTGCCAGGAGGACGGCTTCATTCACGGCGGCATCGTCACCGCCATCGCCGCGAACGCGGCGGGCTATGCCGCGTTCTCGCTCATGCCGGCGAGCTCCTCGGTCCTCGGCATCGAATACAAGGTCAACCTCGACGAGCCCACGCCGGGCGAGCGCTTCGTTGCCACCGGCACGGTGGTGAAGGCGGGGCGCACGCTTTCCGTGGTCGAAAGCGAGGTGCGCGCCGAAGCGGACGGGAAATCGAGCGCCGTGGCGCACATGCTCGCCACCATGATGTGCAGCGCCAAGACGGAGGCCGGCCATGGCGCCTGAGCTGAAGCCGCGCGACCCGGCGTGGGAGGCCTGCGTGCGCGACGGCTTCGCCCGCCAGAGCTTCATGGCTGCGATCGGCGCCAAGATCGCGGCACTGTCGCCGGGGATGTGCGAGCTCGAGCTGCCGTTCCGCGCCGACCTCTGCCAGCAGCACGCCTACGTGCACGGGGGCGTGATCGCCGCCATCGCCGACACCGCCGCCGGCTTCGCCGCGGCCACGCTGATGCCTGCCGGGGCCGGGGTGCTGACAGTGGAGTTCAAGATCAATTTGATCGCGCCGGCGGAAGGCGAGCGCTTCCGCGCCCGCGGCGAGACCGTGCGCGCCGGGCGCACGCTGACGGTGGTGGAATCGGAGGTCAGCGCCGAGAAGGGCGGGGTGTGGCGACCGGTGGCGCGCATGCTCGCCACCATGATGTGCCTCGAAGGCAAGCGGGAGGTGCGCCCATGAGCCGGTCCGACATGATCCCCAACTGGACGCACGGGCTCGACTTCCACCTCGGCGAGACCGCCGACATGCTGCGCGACACGGTGGCGAGCTTCGCCGGCCACGAGATCGCGCCGCGCGCCGACGAGATCGACCGCAGCAACGCCTTCCCGCGCGACCTGTGGCCGAAGCTCGGCGAGCTCGGACTCCTCGGCATCACGGTGGAGGAGGAATTCGGCGGCACCGGCCTCGGCTATCTCGAGCATTGCGTCGCCATGGAGGAGGTGAGCCGGGCTTCCGCCGCGGTGGGCCTATCCTATGGCGCCCACTCGAACCTCTGCGTCAACCAGCTCCGCCGCAACGGCTCGGAGCCGCAGAAGCGGAAATATCTGCCCAAGCTCATCTCCGGCGAGCACGTGGGCGCGCTCGCCATGTCGGAGCCCGGCGCCGGCTCCGACGTGGTGTCTATGCGCACGACGGCCGAGCAGCGGGAAGACCGCTTCGTGCTCAACGGCTCGAAGATGTGGATCACCAACGGCACCATCGCCGACACCCTCATCGTCTACGCCAAGACCGACCCGGCGGCGGGCCCGCGCGGCATCTCGGCCTTCATCATCGAGAAGGGCTTTAAGGGTTTCGCGCCGGCGCCGAAGCTCGACAAGCTCGGCATGCGCGGCTCCGACACCTGCGAGCTGGTGTTCACCGATTGCGAGGTACCGGAGGAGAACCTCATCGGCAAGCTCAACGAGGGCGTCCGGGTGCTGATGTCCGGGCTCGACTACGAGCGGGTGGTGCTGTCGGCGGGCTCGCTCGGCATTATGCACGCGTGCATGGATCTGGCGCTGCCCTATGTGCACGAGAGGAAGCAGTTCAACCAGCCGATCGGCTCGTTCCAGATCATGCAGGCCAAGCTCGCGGACATGTACGTGAACATGACGGCCGCGAAAGCGTACGTGTACGCGGTGGCGCAGGCCTGCGACCGCGGCCAGTGCACGCGGGAGGATTCGGCCGGCGCGATCCTGTTCGCCTCGGAGAAGGCGACGCAGATGGCGCTCGAGACCATCCAGTGCCTGGGCGGCAACGGCTATACCAACGACTATCCGGCCGGGCGGCTGCTCAGGGACGCGAAGCTCTACGAAATCGGCGCGGGAACGAGCGAGGTGCGGCGCATGTTGATCGGGCGGGAATTATTTGAGAAGACCAGATAATATCCGTCCATGTCCCGTCTCAATCGCGGCCAATCCGACGATGCGATGAAAAATGAAGCCCGCCGCCACGGCGAAGGCGCGGTGTTCCTCGTCCTGTTCTGTCTGACCATACCCGCCGCCAACTGGATGATCGGCAACGTCGGCAGCGTGTGCATGCCGCAGGGGCCGTGCGTCATTCCGGTGGCGCCGGGGCTCGCCGCGCCCTCGGGCGTGCTGATGATCGGGGCGGCGCTGGTGCTGCGCGACTTGGTACAGCGGCGCTTGGGGGCCGTGGCCGGGATCATTGCGATCCTGATCGGTGCGGCGATCTCGGCCTTTCTCGCTCCCCCAGCGCTCGTCATCGCGTCGGCGACCGCGTTTCTCATCTCCGAATTCGCCGACTTCGCGATCTACACGCCGCTCGCGCGCCGCCGTTTCGTCATGGCGGTGCTGGCATCGAGCACGGTCGGCCTCGTCGTCGACTCCCTCGTCTTCTTGTGGCTCGCCTTCGGCTCGCTCGAGTTTCTGCTCGGCCAGATCGTGGGCAAGGGATGGATGATCGTGCTGTCGATCCCGCTGATCCAGTGGCTCCGCCGCCGCGACGCGCGGCTTGGCCTCGCGCTGGCATAGGGAGCCGTCATGGACCATGCGCTGCGCGACCAGCTGCGCGCGATCTCGACCGCGACGCTGACCACCGTTCTTCTCAAGAAAGGCATCCGCCAGAGCTTCCTGCGCGGGCCGAAGCCGCTCGGCGAGGGCCATCGCATCGTGGGCGAGGCGTTTACGCTCCGCTTTGTGCCGGCGCGGGAAGATCTCGCGACGCCGGAGAGCTGGGCATCGCCGAAATCGACCCGCGGCGCGATCGAAGCCATGCCCGAAGGCTGCGTCGCCGTGGCCGACGCCATGGGCATCACCACCGCCGGCATCTTCGGCGACATTCTCGCTTTGCGCATGCAGGTGAGGAAGGTGGCGGGCCTCGTCACCGACGGCGCCGTGCGCGACGGCGACGGCGTGAAGGCGACGAAGCTCCCCGTATGGTGCGCGGCGGTGGCCGCGCCCCCATCGGTCGCCGGCCTCACCTTCGTCGGCTGGCAGGAGCCCATCGGCTGCGGCGGGGTCGCGGTATTTCCCGGCGACGTGATCGTGGCCGACGGAGACGGCGCCGTATGCATTCCTCAGGCGCTCGCGGCCGAAGTGGCGAAGCTCGCCGCCGATCAGGAAGCGTTCGAGGCCTGGGCGGCGGAGGAGGTGAGCAAGGGTGTCCCGCTGCCCGGCCTCTATCCGCCAAACGAGGCGACCAAGGCGCGCTACGAAATGGACCGCGCCAAGAAGCGCTGAGGCCATATGGAAACCGTGGAAGCGAACGGCGCGCGCATTCCCCTGATCGGGCTCGGCACCTGGGACCTGCGCGGGCGCACCTGCGTCGAGATGGTGAGCGAGGCGCTGAAGCTCGGCTACCGGCAAATCGACACCGCCGCCGCCTACGACAACGAGAGCGAGGTAGGCGAGGGGCTGCGCGCTTCCGGCATCAAGCGCGCCGACGTGCACATAACCACAAAAGTCTGGCACGATAGCCTGCGCGCCGCCGATCTTGAGCGCTCAGTGGAGGAAAGCCTGAAGCGCCTCGGCCTCGATCAGGTCGATCTTCTGCTTATCCATTGGCCGAACGCGTCGGTGCCGCTGAAGGAGACCATCGGCGCCCTCAACAAGGTCAAGCGCCGGGGCCTGACGCGCCACATCGGCGTCTCCAATTTCACGGTCGAGCTCATCGAGGAGGCGGTGAAACTCTCGGCGGAGCCGCTGGTGACCGACCAGATCGAGCTCCACGTCTATCTCGGTCAATCCAAGGTCATCGCCGCCTGCCGCCGGCACGGGCTCGCCATCACTGCCTACAGCCCGATCGCGCGCGGCCGCGGCGAGGGCGACAAAATCCTCACGAAGATCGGCGCCGCCCACGGCAAGACCTGGGCGCAGGTATGCCTGCGCTGGCTCGTGCAGCAGAAGATCATCGCTATCCCGCGCACGTCGAAGCGCGAGCGCCTCAAGGAGAACCTGAAGGTATTCGACTTCGCGCTAAGCCCACAGGAAATGGCGGCGATCTCGGCGCTCGGCAACAAGGGCGGCCGCATCGTCAACATGGCATGGGCGCCGCGGTGGGATTGACGCCTCGCCTTTGGCGCAATCGGCGGGCAATAGGCGCTCACCTCCCGGTTTCAGGGCGGCGCAAGCCGGGCTAGGATCAAAGGGGTTCGGACATGCGCCGCCATCTCTTCCCCGCCTTCCTTATTGCAGTACCGTTGCTGGCCGCGACGCTGTGGGTCGTGACGCGCGCGCCGTCGCCTGGCGCGGTCGAGAGCAGCCAGAAGAACACGGGCGCGCGTTCCGCCGGCATCGCGCCGCAGGCGAACGCGCCGATCCCCTTCTTTCCCTGGCCGCCGCCGCGCGCCTCGACGCGCATGACGCTGCCCGAGAGCGCATTCGATCGCACGGCCATGCGGACGCTGAAGCAGGCGGCGGAGACGATCGAGACGGCGCTGCGCGGCGCCGGCTTCGGCGACTGGGGCTATTTCTCGCTGCCGGAGGAGGAGGACGGCTTCGGCCTCGTCACCCGCATCGAGCAGATCAACGACGGCGGCAAGCCGCTCGAAGGCGCGGCGCGCTGGCTGATGCGGCCGTACGCGGCGGCGACCATGACCCCCCTGCAAAGCCTCACCTCCATCCGCCGGCCCACCGGCCGCTACCGTGTGTTCATGTTCGTGCTGTCGGCGAAGGACACGGTCGACAATCCAACCGCGCAGGCGACCATGCCGCTCGCCCAAGAATGGAACCGGCTCGGCCAGCCGCGCCTCGGCCAGAAGATCGCGGCCTTGCCCATGACCGACCGCCACGCGATGACGGTGCGGGTCTATGAGTTCGAGCAGGCCGACAAGATCCCGGCGGTGTTCGAAGCCTCGTCGCGATGGACGGCTGTGGAGCACCTCAAGGCGGCGGGCATCGTGCTGCCGGGGGTAAAATGACCATCGGCCGGGCGCGCGCGGCGCTGTCGCTGTTGTGGGTGGGCGCCGGCGGGCCGCTGCTCCTCCTGATGGTGGCGCGCTCGGTCACCGGTTTCTACGGCAAGGACAATAACGAGCTCCTCGAAGTGTGGGCGTGGGTGGCGACGCTGTTGCTGCCGATGCTGGGGCTGATCGTCGCTGCCTGGTCGGCGGGCGGCTCGCACGGCGACGACAAGCCGGTGCGCTCCATGGCGGTGTTCTGGGGCGCCTTGCTGTTCTCAGCGTTTTATCTGGCGACGCTCTATCTCGTCGTCGTGCTCGAGCCGCCGGCGCCCGACCCGTGGGCCACCGTCTTTCGCACCTCGGGCTGGTACCTCGGCTTCTTGCAGGCGCTGGTGGTGGCGGCGATCGGCAAGTTCTTCATCGAGAACGTGCACTAG